>JAAELL010000348.1 GCA_024226735.1 bacterium
ACGCGCCACGGCGTTGCGGCTCCTGCGACCAATCCCAGTATCACCGTATTGGCAGCGAAGTTGCGTCGTCGCCGCGCCTTGTGGCACGCACACGCGAACTCGGGATAAGACCGCAACTGTCTGCATCACACCACTAGTTGGTCGGGTCGGCCGGGGCCTCGGGGTCGGTCGGCTCGCTCGGATCGGGATCGACCGGGTCGTCACCGGTCACCTCGGTCACGTTCGCCAACGGCACGTCCTGTCCATCGATGCGCAGAATCGCGAGACCCTGCTCGATCCGGACGGAGTCGACCGTTCCGAGCGCCTCGACCTCGGTCGACGGATCGATGAAGCGCACGTTGCGCCCGATCAAGGCGCTCGAGTCGGTCAGCTGCGACATGAGGGCGTTGCTCTGCTGCAGCGCGGCAAGTGCGACGAGGTTCTCGTTCACGCCCTGCATCTCTTCGAGCGACGAGAACTGGGCAAGCTGAGCGATGAAGTCCTCGTTCGCGGTCGGCTCGAGCGGGTCCTGATTCTTCATCTGCGTGACGAGCAGAGTGAGGAATGCGTCCTCGCCCAGGTCCTGGGAAGCGACCTCGCTGGGTGCGCCGGTGATCGGGTCGGTCGCGTTGATGCCTTGGATCGGGTCCATCGTCTTCTTCCTCAGGCGTAAAAATCGACCGCGTCGTCCGCGAGGACGGCGGTGTGCATCTCACGGATGTCGAGCAATCGCTCGACTTCGCTCGAAGCGTTGTCTTCGTGCTGCTCCCCGCCCGAGCGCTCCGACCCGGCGTCGGAAGCTTCATCTTGGGCGAGCGCGAACTCGAGGCTCCCCGGCTGCAGCCCTGCACGTTCGAGCATCGCACGCAGCTCGGGCACGTGGTCTTGCAGGACCGCGAGCGTCTCGGGCCGCTCCGCGCGCATGAACGCCGTCATCTCGCCGTCCTCGACGTGAAGGCGGATGAACAGCTTGCCGAGGTTGGCGGGCTCGAGCTCCACGGTCGCTTGGCGCAGCTCCGGCGCCAGCTTCAGGCGGACCTGATCGAGCACGGTCTCGGCGAGGCGTGGCGAAGTGAGCGCGGTCGCCGGCTCCGCGACGCGAACGCCGAGCGGTGCACGCGTACCGACGAGCGGAGTCGGGCCGATCGGCGCGGCGTCGGCGTGCGCGCCGTCCGCAACCGGACGGGCCTGCGGCACGGCTCCTTGCACGACCGCATTCTCGACCTGTGTCGCGCCGACACGCACCTCGGGGGCCGGTTCCACCAAGCCTTGCGGAGCGGGGGGAGCGGTCTCGAGACCAGGGGGGACCGGTCGCTCCGTAGCCGCGGCGGCCGTCTGCTGGACCGGGCCCGGCTGGACCGGGCCTGGCTGGACTGGGCCTGGCTGGACCGGGCCCGGCTGGACCGGCGGGACCGCGGCGGGAAGCTCGCCCTTGGCGGTCGCTCCAGGTGCCGACTCGGCGGCGCTTGGCGGAACCGGTGCGTTCGTACGGATGGGGTGGCCGTGCGCGGCGGCGACCGGATGATCGGGGCGAGTCGCGAGCTCTGCCTGATCGCTCGCTAGCGCAACCTCGGGGTCCGCCGCCGCGTTCTCGGGTAGCGGGGCCGGCGCCGGCGCGTCGGGCCCTGGCTCCACCACCGTGTCTGGCGCCACCATCATGTCTGGCACGGGGAGCGCGGGTTCGTCGCTGTTCGCGCGGATCGGGGCGTGCGCGGGCTCGGCGGGCACCGTCGTGCTCGGTGCGACCTCGAACGGAACGGGATGCTCGCTCTCTGCACGGTCCTCGGTCGGTGCGGACGTCGTGTCCTCCGGCTCCCGAACCACCTGCTCGGACCTCTCCACCGGGTCATGCTCGGCTGCCGCGGCATCTTCCGCGGGAGCTCGCTGCGCTTCCTTCCTGTCGACATCGTCCGCCCGGTCTTCGCGCTGGCGCTCGGCCGGGCCGGGGCGCCGTTCCCTCTCCGAAGCTGGCTCGTCGACCGCGCGCGGCGCGGGAGCGGAGTTCGCCGGTGACGACATCTCTTCGAGGCTCTCGGCAAGTACGCCCGTAAAGCTTCGTTCCGTGATCGACGCTCCATCCACCGCGGAGGCGTGCGTGGACGGCCGCCCCGTGCCGGGCGACCGTCCAACTGCATCCAAGGATAGGAGACTGAGTTGGGACTTCAGTTCCATCGCTCGGGCACTGGAGCAACGCCGGTGCCAAGCGCCGAATCCGCCGGAAAGGGCCCCAGGCGGCTCCGCGGACGTATCGAAACGGCGCACACACGAAAGTCGTGCAGGCCGAGTGGGTACGGGTTGCCGACTGTTGGAAGGTCTTTCGACCGCGAGTCGATCAGCTCTTCTTCTCGCGCACCTCGACCGTCCCGTCCTCGTCGCCAATGACGACGACGTGCGCGAGGCCGATGAAGAGGCCGGTCTCGACGACGCCCGGAATGGCGTCTAGCTCGCGTTCCATCGCGGCCGGATCGGCGATGCCGTCGGGGAATTTGCAGTCGAGGATCTCGTTCTCGTTGTCGGTCACGAACGAGATTCCCGGCTCGCGCTGGCGCAGAATCGGATCGGCGCCGATGCGCCGGATCTCGCGCGCGACGACGGGACGCGCGAACGGGGCCACCTCGACGGGAAGGAGGAACGTGGTCCCCAGGCGCTCGACCAGCTTCGGCCTCGTGACGACGATCGCTTCTCGTTTCGAGATGTAGGCAACGACCTTCTCGCGCAGGAGCGCGCCGCCCCCACCCTTGGTCATGTTGAAGTCCCCGTCGATCTCGTCGGCCCCGTCGATCGTCAGGTCGATCTGCTCGACGTCGTCCAGGGCCTGGAGCGGGATGCCCAGCTCCTGGGCCTTCGCCTCCGTGTCGAGCGAGGTGGGGACGCAGCGCAGGGCGAGGCCCTCCTCTTCGATCCGCTCGGCCAGCCGCGCCAGCGTGTAGTACACGGTCGAGCCGGTCCCCAGACCGACTCGCATCCCGTCCTCGATCAGCTCCGCGGCGCGCCTGCCGGCCGCTTCCTTCGGGTTCTGCACGCTCGTCTCCATCGGGTGGTGTGTGGCCGCGCATCCTACCCGCTCGCACCTGGGCGGCTCCCGTGGGTTTCCGATCGAGGCCGCTGAAATTCATCCTCAATTTCCTGCTTCCGGATGGTCGACTCACCGGCTAGGATACTGAGACTGGTTCTCATTTACAGCCAACCATGAGACCTCTTCGCTCCCTAGCCCCCGGTACGAGCGCCCGCCTGCTGCAGGTCGGGGGCGAGCGCGCATTCCGGCGCCGCCTGATGGAGATGGGGCTCCTGCCGGGCACGCTCGTGCGGCTCGTGCGGCGCGTCGACGTCGGCAACCTGCTCGAGCTGGAAGTGCGCGGCTGCCACGTCAGCGTGCGTCACTCCGAAGCGAGCCAAATACACGTCGAAGCTGATGGGCACGTCGAAGCTGATGGGCACGTCGAGCCCGATGGCGTCACCCCCGGCTCGCCGGCGAGCGATGGGTCGTGATGCGGTGACGGAGGTCAACGCGCCGTCGACGATCGGGACGCGAGCGCCGCTCGTCGCGCTCGCCGGCAACCCGAACACGGGGAAGACGACGCTCTTCAACCGTCTGACCGGCTCCGACCTCAAGGTTGGCAACTATCCCGGTGTCACGGTCGAACGGCACGAAGGACACCTGCGACTCGAGACCGCGGGCGAGGTGCGCCTGCTCGACGTGCCGGGCTGCTACAGCCTCTCGGCGCGCAGCGAGGAGGAACAGATCGCGGTGCGCTCGATCTGCGGCCTACCGCCGTACGAAGCGCCCGACCTCGTCGTGCTCGTGATCGACGCGACGCAGCTGTCGCGCAACCTCTACCTCGCCCTGCAGACGATCGAGACGAACGTCCCGCTCGTCGTGGCGCTCAACATGGTCGACGCGCTCGAGAGCGAGGGACGGACGGTCGACGCCGCTGCACTGGAGCAGGCGCTCGGCGTGCCGGTCGTCCCGATCGTCGCGCGTCAGGGAGATGGAGAGAGCGAGCTCGTCAAGAGGATCGACTCCGTGCTCTCGGCTCCGTCCACGGCACTGCCGGGCGCGCGCTGGACGGCGGCGTCGCCCGCGCTGCGCGAAGACGTCGATGCGGTCGCGCACGTGATTCCGGACGCATGGTCGCGCGGCGACGTTGGCCGCGCGAACGCGCTCGCTCTGTGGGCGCTGCTCTCGGTCGACGAGAACGACGAGCTGATCGACATCCCCGCGGACCTGCGGCGCGTCACGCTCGAGCGGCGCGCCTCCGCCGCCCTGGCGGGGCGCGAGATCGACGCGGAGGTGATCGGTGGTCGCTACGGCTGGATCGACCGCAACCTCGAGCGCATCGAGCAGCGTGGAGATCCGCACAAGCGTCGCTGGTCCGAGCGCGTCGACGCGCTGGTGCTGCATCCCGCGGCCGGCTTTGTGATCTTCCTCACGCTGATGGGGCTCATCTTCCAGTCGCTGTTCAGCTGGGCCGATCCGGCGATCGGCTGGATCGAGCTCGCGGTCGAGCAGCTCGCTATCGGCGTCAGCAAGATCGTCCCGCAGGGGATCGTCCAAGACTTCCTCGTCGATGGCCTGATCGCCGGCGTGGGTAGCGTCGTCGTCTTTCTGCCGCAGATCCTGCTCCTGTTCTTCTTCCTGGGCTTGATGGAGGACTCGGGCTACATGGCGCGCGTCGCGTTCTTGATGGATCGCGTGATGAAGGGCCTCGGACTGCACGGGCGCGCGTTCGTGCCGATGATGAGCGGCTTCGCGTGCGCCATCCCCGCCCTGATGGCGACGCGCACGATCGAGCGTAGGCGCGATCGGTTCTTGACGATGATGGTCATCCCCTTGATGACGTGCGCTGCGCGGCTGCCCGTGTACTCGCTGATCATCGGGGCCCTGTTTCCGCCGATCGCGATCTGGGGTTGGCTGCCGGTCCAGGGCCTGCTGATGGTCGCGATGTACCTGTTCAGCACGATCTGCGCGCTCGCCACGGCGGCCGTCTTGTCGCGCACCCTGTTCAAGGGACCCAAGGTCCCGTTGATCCTCGAGCTACCGCCATACCGCTTGCCGCAGCTGCGCATGGTCCTGCGAATGATGTGGCTCAAGAGCCGCGTGTTCATGACCGAGGCCGGCACGGTGATCCTCGTGTGCACGATCGCTCTGTGGGTCCTCTTGACCTTCCCTGGCGACACGCCGCTTGCGGGCGAGTACGAGGCGCAGCGGACGGCGCTCGAGGCGCAGTCGCTGGCGTCCGAGGAGCTGGTGGAGCGCATGGCCGCGATCGACACGGCCGAGGCCAGCGAACGGCTGCGCGAGAGCTACGCCGGACGCCTCGGACAGATGATCGAGCCGGCGATCGAGCCGCTCGGGTTCGACTGGAAGATCGGCATCGGCCTGATCGGCTCGTTCGCGGCGCGCGAGGTCTTCGTAGCGACGATGGGAGTGGTCTACGGCGTCGGTGACGAAGTCGACGAGGACTCGCCCAGCCTGCGCGAGAAGATCAAGGCCGAGAGCCGCGCGTCGGGCACACCCGTCTACACGCCGCTCGTCGGCCTGTCGCTGATGATCTTCTTCGCCCTCGCGTGCCAGTGCATGAGCACGCTCGCGGCCCTCAAGCGAGAGACACGCAGCTACCGTTGGCCCGCCTTCCTGTTCGTATACATGACGGCGCTCGCGTGGGGCGCGAGCTTCGTCGTGTACCAGGGTGGCCGGCTGTTGGGCTACGCGTAGCGGGGCGATGCCCCGCTAGGTGCAACAAGTTGCACCAGGGTGTTCTTGGTTCAACGGCTGACGCCGTTGAGACGATAGCGGGGCGAGTGATCTACATCACCGCGGCGAGGCCCTTCTCGAGGAAGTCGATGAAGGGTTGGTCGCTGGTCAACGTCGCGCCGTCGTGGCGTGCGTATTGGGTGCCGCTGACCGGGTCGACCGCGAGGTAGACCGGCTGCGCGACCGATTGCGTGAGCTCCTTCTGGAACTCCCTGAGATGCTTGTGCTTGTCGGTGTGCAAGCGCGCTTCGACGTAGTTCTCCAGGACCGCGGCGACCGCCGGGCGAGGGAAGACTTTCTCTTCCATCTTGCGACAGTTCACTCACGTGATTCCGGTGAAGTTGACGAACAGGAGTTTCTTCTGCTCCCGGGCCAGCTTGGCGGCGGCCTCGTAGTCGTCGACGACGATCATGTGGCTGCCGCGCCCATGGCTGTTCGAGCCGCCGCCACCCCCCGCCGCCGGCGAGAAGCCCGCGAGCCGCTCGCTCGAGTAGTTGGGAATGATGGCCGTCATGATGTCGTCCATCACGAAGCCCTGAACGCCGATCCAGCAGTACAGAGAGAACAGCACCGTCGCGACGCCGCTCACCATCCGCACGGGACCGATGCCTTCGTCGTTCTTGCCCTTCAGCTTGATCCAGCCGAACAAGAACATCGCCGCGCACAGGAAGATGCCGGTCCAGAGGAGCAAGAACACCTCGCGCGACAGGATCCCCCAGTCCCACATCAGGTCGACGTTCGACAGGAACTTCAGCGCGGCCGCGAGCTCGACGAAGCCCAGGAAGACCTTGAGCACGTCCATCCACTCGCCCGCCTTCGGCAGCGACTGCATCTTGCCCGGGACGAGAGACAGGAAGACGAAGGGCGTCGCCATCGTCAGCCCGAACACGCCCATGCCGAGGATGATGCGCGAGAGGCCGCCGCCCCCCTCCGCGCCGACCGCCAGCAGCGAGCCCACGAACGGCGCGGTGCACGTGAACGACGTGACGACCAGGGTCGCGCCCATGAGGAACACGCCCCCGTATCCACCGCGCATCGAGGCCTTGCCCGCCACGTTCATCAGGAACGCCGGCGGCTGCAGGTTGATCGCGCCGAACAGGACGAACGCGAAGAACACGAACAGGGCACCGATGATGAGGTTCGTGACCGGGTGCGCGGCGAAGACCAGGATCGGCGGGCCGATCACGACGCCGATCAGGATGAAGATCAAGACGATCCCCGCGCCGTAGGCGAGCGAGAGCCCGAGGACCTTTCCGTCGCGCGCCGTCGCCTGCTTGGTGAAGAACGAGATCGTGATCGGGATCATCGGGTACGTGCACGGCATCAGCAGCGTGAACAGACCCCAGAAGACCGCGAGCAGGAGGAACTTCGCTAGCGAGTCATCCTCCTCTTCCCCGTCGCCGTCTGCGCTCTCCGCAGCGACGGTGCCCGCGTCGGCCACGTCCTGACTGGCGGCGAAGACCTCGTCGGGCCCGCTTCCGGCGAACTCGAGCTCAAGGTCGAACTGCAGGCAAATGCCTTCGGCATCGCTGCACGTCAGGCCGCTGATGCGGGCAGTCCCGCTGCCGGGCTTCGCACCGGCACCGGTCGCGCGGAAGACGAGTGTGCCGTGGTGGCCATTGATCCACGTGTCGCGGCCGCCCTCGCCGAGTCCGAGCTGTTCGAGCCGCTCGGGCGCGGGGAATTCGAAGGGCTCGAAGTCGACTCCTTCGACCTCGACCGTGATGGTCGTTTCCTTGCCCGTGTTGTCGCTCGGGCCGAGGTCGCTCCGCGTGGGACCGTGGTAGATGTGCCAACCGTCGTCGATCTTGAAGTGAATGACGACCTCGGTACGCTCTCCGCTCGGGCGCACGAAGAGGCGAGCGTCGACGTGTTCGGTCGCGAAGTCGGGCGTCCAGCCACCGCTGTCATCGACTGCGCCCGGAGTGTCGAGGGCGGCGCCGCCGAGCGGCAAACCCACGCCCGGGTCCGGCACGCTCCCCTGTTCACTCCCTTCGGCACTCACCGGCTCGTCGACCGCGGCTGCCATCACCAGTTCGGCCGGGAAGCTCGCGAAGACCTTGTCGCGCCCCTTGCCGAGCGTCGTGAGCTCTTCCTCGTACGGGATGCAGGTCCCCTCCTCGTCGCTGCACGTCAAGCCGGCGAGGGTAGCGCTCGCGGTGCTCGCGTCGCCTCCTCCGGCGACTTCGCCCAGGACGTGGATCACGACCTTGCCGTAGTGCACCCAGTCCCAAGTGCCCTCGGGGTAGTCGGACTCGTGGCGCTCCGGCTCGGGCAGGCGCGGCTCTCCCCACGTGATGCCGTCGCCGCCGAGCGTGAGCTCGAGCTGCTGGCTGATCGCGTCGGGGTGTCCCTTTTCGGTGTGGTACAGGTGCCAGCCCGGCGAGACGCGAATCTCGAGCACCGCTTTCACTTCGGTGCCGTCGACGCGTGTGTAGAGCCTGCCCGTGGCTTCGTTCTGGGACGCGGCGGGGGCCGCGAGTCCGAGAAGGACGCTCAGGCCGAGGAGAAGGCCGATGCAGTCGGAGATGGTCTGTCTCATGGGATGATTCCGAATCCGCGAAATCCTAGCAGTTCTCGACTCTGCCGGCGTCGCGGTGTTCGTGGTGCCTTGGCGGCTTGTGCCCCTTGGGGTTCTACGCCGGATTCACGTGAACGGAGACCTGTACGGCTGTCGGCTCAGCGCGTGTGACCACCTCTTCGACTTCGTGGGCGATTGCGTGACCCTTACGGACGCTCATTTCGCCGTCGACGCTGATCTCCATGTCGATGTGCAGAACGGCTCCGATCGGGTGAGCGGAGACGCGCTGGACTCCGGTGACCCCATCGACCGCACGGGCGATGCTGACGACTCGGCCACGCAGCTCGACGTCGATCACGCGGTCCATCAGGACATCGGCACTCTCGCGCACGCTGCGCAATCCCATCACGAGAATGAACAGTCCGATGATTCCGGTGACGAGCGGCTCGACCCATTCGACATGCAGAGCGCTGCCTCCCACGCCGACGATGACGAGGATGCTCGACAGCGCGTCCGAGCGATTGTCGCGCGCGAGCGCACGCAGCGCGTGGCTCCCCGTGCGCTGCGCGGCGCGGTGCGTGATCCAGACGAGCCACTCGTTGACGGCGATCGAGAAGACCGCCGTGCCCAGCGCGAGCGACACCTCGATCCCGGTGTAGCTCGGCGAGCTGAGCGAAGTCGCCTGCCAGAGCACGCTCGCGCCCGCTCCGCCGAGCACCAGGCCGATGAATACACCGGCGACCGCCTCTGCCTTGCCATGGCCGAAGTGGTGGTCGTCGTCGGCGGGCGTCGACGCGACGCGGAAGCTGACCCACGCGACCGCATTCGTCGCGAGGTCGGCGATCGAGTGGTAGCCGTCAGCGAGCAGCGAGGGCGAGCCGGAGATCAGGCCAGCTGCGATCTTGACCAGCGCCAGGAGGGCGTTGAGGCCAATTCCGAGCCGGTGAGCGATCTCTCCCAATCGCCGATCTTGTGGATTCGCAGCGGCTTTGGACATGACCGGGCGTTGGGTTCGAAGACAATTCGGCCGACAGTCTATTCTAGTGAGGTCGGGCGCGACCCGGCTTCCGCGAGACCCCTCTCCCCGATCCGATCATGAAGGTCCTCTTCGCCGCCCTGACTCTGCCCTGCATGCTGTTCTTCCAGGATCCGCCCCAGCCGGAGCGTGGGCCGCAGGATCCAGAGCCGCAACCGCAAGCGCCCGACCTCGACATCTTCGGCCGCACGAAAGAGGACGGCAGCGGCGGCACGCTGGCGATGATGCAGGGGGCCTGGCAGCTCATGGGCGTCAAGGCGTCCGACTACCCGCTGACCGGAATGGAGCCCGCCGGGTTCATGGTGATCTCGGACTCGTTCATGGCGATGACCGTCCAGATCTCGTGGGACGCGGACGCCGATTCGGGCCTCGACTTCCTCGAAGACTACCAGTCGTTCATCGCCGATATCAGCCCGCTCGCGGGTGGCGAGATCGAGTGCGCGACGCTGATCGGCGCCTCGATGGCCAGCGACGCCAACGAGTTGGACTGGGAGGCCCGCGGCCAGAAACGCCGCTTCCGCGTGGTCCTGCAGGGCAACATGATGGAGCTGAAGTGGGGCGGCGACAACGCCCTGACCTTCGGTCGCAGGCGTTCGATACGTCCAGGCAAGGAGGGCTTCTTCGGCGTTCCCGACGCATTCGGCGGCAGCTCCAACGTGGACCTGTTCGGACGCGGCAAGGGCGAGAAGAAGGAAGAAGGGGAGACCGGTCGCGGAGGAGACGACCGGTAGGCCAAGTCGCGCCACACACGAACGAACGAGCGGCGGCGGTGACCTTTGCAGGTCACCGCCGCCGCTCGTTCGGAAGGGTCAGGTTCAATCAGGGTCGACGATCAGCACTGGCTGAAGCCGCACGAGTAGCACTTCACGCAACCCTCCGAGAAGGAGAGGGTCCCGCTGCACGCGGGGCACTTCACCTTGTAGTTGGAGACGTTGCGCGGAGCCTGGTTCGCACGGGCCATCGGAGGCGCCGCCGCATCCGATGTATCCGGGTTGACCCGGCCCAGCAGGAGCGCCTCGAGGCCGTGTGCCTTCTTGGCGTCGAGGTAGCGCTGCAGTGCGGCGGCGAGTCCGTCGGCGAGCGACATGATGCGCCCGTCCTTGGTCGGCACGCTCAAGCTCGAACCGATACCGTAGAGCTGCGCCACCGCCTTCTTCAGGCTTCCGTTCGAGCGCAGCCACAGGCTCAGCATGCGGCAGATCGCTTCGAGGTCGGAGTTGGCCACGTCACCGCCCTTGCCGAGCTGAGCGAAGACTTCGCGTTCGCGGCCGGAGCCCGGATCGACGGTCACCTTCACGTGCATGTTGCCGAACGGCGTCATTTGCCGGATCCGCAGGCAGCTCATGATCTCGGGCAGCTTGATGGGAGCGAGCTCGTCCTCTTGCTTCAGCAGACGGAAGCCGGTGGCGGCCATGTCCTCGCTCGACGGGCTGGTCTCCTCGCCTTCGCCGCGCTTGCCCGAGCCCTTCAGCGCCATCGGCTGCATGTCGCGGCAACCGTCGCGGTAGACGGTGACGCCCTTGACGTCGAGGTCGATGGCGAGCTCGTAGATGCCGCGCACGTCCTCGACCGTCGCGTCGTGCGAGAAGTTGATCGTCTTGGAGATCGACGAGTCGCAGTGGCGCTGGAACGCGGCCTGCATCCGCATGTGCCACTCGGGCGTGATGTCGTGGGCCGTGACGAACACTTCCTTGTGCTCGACCGACGGCTCGCCCAAGTGCTCGAGCGTGCCGTCTTCGATGATGCGGTCGATCAACTCCTCGGAGTAGTAGCCAGCGGCCTTGGCGGCCTGCTCGAAGACGTAGTTGACCTCGCGCATGACCGTCGGGCGGCCCTTCGTGTCCTTCATCACCTGGCGGTTGAAGGCCAGGCTGAACATCGGCTCGATGCCGCCCGAGCAATCGGCGATGATCGAGATCGTGCCGGTCGGCGCGACCGTCGTCGTGTAGGAGTTGCGCAGGCGCCGGCCTTCCTTCTCCCAGTCGGAACCTTCCCAGGCGGGGAACACGCCGCGCTCGTCGGCCAGGATCTCGGAGGCGAGATGGGACTCCTCGTTGAGCACCCGCATCACCTCCTCGCCGAACGCACAACCGGACTCGGTGTTGTAGGCGATCCCGAGCTTGTAGAGGGCGTCCGCGAAACCCATCACGCCGAGCCCGATCCGGCGGGTCGTGCGCGACATGTTGCCGATCTGCGGCAGCGGGTAGCGGTTGACCTCGATCACGTCATCGAGGAAGCGCGTCGTCGTGTGGATGATCGACTTGTACTCGTCCCAGTCGAACCGCGCTTCGGCCCCTTCGCCACGCACGAGCATGCCGAGGTTGATCGAACCGAGATTGCACGAGTCGTAGGGGTGCAGCGGCTGCTCGCCGCACGGGTTCGTCGCTTCGATCAAACCGACGTTCTTGATCGGGTTGCGCGCGTTGATGCGATCGATGAACACGACGCCCGGCTCACCGCTGCGATGGGCGTGCTCGACGATCTTGTCCCAGAGCTCGCCAACGGTCCAGTTCTCGGACGTCGGGAGGCCCTCGTCGTCGACCTTCTGGTACTGCGACCACTCCTTCGTGCGCGGGTTCTGCACGGTGTGCACCATGCTCGGATCGCGCCGCACGTCCTCCAGGAACTTGTCGGTCACCGCAACCGAGATGTTGTAGTTCTGCAGCATCGACCGATCGTCCTTGAAGTCGATGAAGCGCGCGATGTCGGGGTGGTCGATGCGCAGGATCCCCATGTTCGCGCCGCGCCGGAACGCGCCTTGCTGGATCGCGTCCGTCGCCTTCGAGAACACCTGGATGAACGACAGCGGTCCTTCGGTCGTTCCGCCCGAGCTCTTGACGATGTCGCCGGACGGACGCAGGCGCGAAAAGCTGAAGCCCGTTCCGCCGCCGGCCTTCTGGATCAGCGCCGTCGCCTTGATCGAGTCGAAGATCCCGTCGATGGAGTCCTCGACAGGCAGAACGAAGCACGCGGACAACATGCCCATCTCGCGCCCGGCGTTCATGAGGCAGGGACTGTTCGGCATGAACACCCGGCTCGCCATCAAGTTGTAGGAGTCGCGCGCGACCGTGAGCGCGAGCTCGGCTCCACCGCCCTCGAACTCGAGTTCCGCCTTCGCGACGTGGCTCGCCACGCGCCAGAAGAGCTGGCGCGGAGTCTCGATCACTTCACCCGTGTCGGACTTCTTGAGGTACCGGCGCGCGAGGACCGTACTCCCGTTCGCGGAGAGGTCCGGGTCGGGCAAATCGCGCGGCGGGTCGATCGCATCGAGCTGCCTCGACGCATCCGTCACGGCAGCGGAGCGGGTCGGGGTAGCCATCGTTGCGGATTGTCCGAAGGAGGAGGACGGTTGTTCGCTCACGTGCACCTGCTTAGGTCGTTGGCAGAAGGGCGTTCAGGAGAGAATCGAATCTTCTTGGCTCCGCCGTCTCGTTTCAAGACGCAGCCGCAAACTTCGATACGTCAAGGGCGGAGCCGAGGAAACACTCCAAGGCGCCGGAAGGTGACCGCTCAGCGCGCGCGCCCACGCAGCCGCTTGGCCTCGGGCACGCGCAGCAGCAACACGAGCACCAGATAGACACCCATGCCAAGGAGGATGGCGACGCCGAGCGCGCCGGCCCCCCCCAGGCTCTCCCGCGCCAGGCTTTCGACCCACCACGCCGAGAGCCCGCATCCGAGGGCGGCGAGCAGCATGCGCGACAGCGCGCTCGCCACCCCTGCCTCGCCGGCCGGCAAATGCAACCTTCGTCGCAGGAGCGGGAATAGCACGGCGAGGCCGACCCAACTCGTGGTCGCGGTGGCGAGGGCGAGGCCGTCGACGTCGAGCGACAGGACCCGGATGCAGAACAAGTTGAGTGCAACGTTCAGCACCAGCATCGCGCTCGACACGACGACGGGCGTGCGGAAGTCCGACAGCGCGTAGAACGTGCGCGCGACGAGGCCCATCGCCCCCGCCGGCAAGATCGCGAAGCAGAGCATGCGCAGTGCGCCAGCCGTGCGCTCCACACCCTCCGCGCCGAACGCACCGTGCTCGAACGACACGCGGATCACGGGTTCGGACAGCGCGTAGAGTCCGATGCTCGCGGGCAACGCGACAAAGGCGATCGCACGGTGGGTGCGATCGTGCAGCGCGCGCACCGCTTGTCGGTCGCCGCGGTGGCCGTGCGCCTGCAACGCGGGGAACACGGCGCTCGTCGCCGCGACGGCGATCAGCGCCATCGGGAACTGCTGCACGCGGTTGGCGTAGTAGTGCAGCGTAGGACCGCCGTCGGGAAGGAGCCCCTCGGCCATCAACCCGTCGAGCATCACGTTGATCTGGTACACCGCGGCGCCAACGGCCAGCGGCGCGGCGCGCCGTAGCACCGCACCCGCTTCTCCGCGCGCGCTCCGCCAGTCGACGCGCGCGCCGCCGATCAGGCCCTGTGCGCGAAGCGCGGGTACCTGCACGACGAGCTGAACGACACCCGCGGCCAGGACGCCCCAGGCGAGCGCGCGCGTCATCGCCATGTGCCGGTCCATGTCGCGTGGATCGACGGTCCATCCGAACGAGACGCCGACGACGACGAGCGCTCCGATCCAGGCCACGTTCATCGCCGCCGGCGCCCATGCCGGGCTCGCGAAGTGTCCTCGCACCTGCAGCGCACCGCCGATCAGCGCGGAGAGGCAGACCAGCACGACGAACGGCATCAGCCGCGACACGAGGTCGCGCACGGGCTCGGGATCCGCGCCCAACCAGCGCCAACCCGTGAACGGCATCGCGTCGGGCATCGCCAGCACGGCCAGCGTCACGACGACGCAGAGGGCGAGCAGGATCCAGGTGACCATCCGCAGGGTCGCGTGGAACAGCGCCCGGCCCGCTTCCTCTCCCTGCGTGCCATCGGTGCGCGTCAGGCTCGTCTGGAACGAGGTCGAGAGCGCCCCTTCGCCGAGGAAGCGGCGGAACAGGTTCGGGATCCGCCAGGCGGTGATGAACGCGTCGTAGACGGCCGAGCGGTCACCGAACAGCGCCGCTGACACCATCTCGCGCACGTAGCCGAGGATGCGGCTGACGAGCGTGAGGCCCGACACGAGCGCCGTCCGGCTCAGGAGGCGTCGGTGCCGCCCGACGAGGTCGGCACCGTCTCGCTGTTTGATCTCTTCCTCCGCGCTCGCCACGCGGCCAGTGTGGCGCCCGGCCTATTCGATATCCATCGACTCGGTCGCCATCACTGGAAGGCCATCGTCACGCCGTCGGTGAAG
The DNA here is from genome assembly GCA_024226735.1 of bacterium. Taxonomy (GTDB): domain Bacteria; phylum Planctomycetota; class UBA1135; order UBA1135; genus JAAELL01. Next base: position 14,530 of record JAAELL010000348.1, read on the forward strand.
TTGCTCGTCCCTCCGTCGCGGTACCACGCCTGGAAGTTCCAGGTCTCGCCAGCGACAACGGGTTGTGGCGGGTTGACCGGGATCGCGGTCAGGTCGACATCGATCTCGCCGAGCGGGCCCTGAAAGATCTCGGCGATCGCGTTGTACCGGCCGATGTTTCCCGCGAGACACAGGATCCCCACCGAGCCGGGAGGGGTCAGCGAGCCTTGGGTCTGCCCGACGAGGAAGTAGCCGAACTGACCGGCCGGCATGTCGCGCGCGACGAGGGACAGGTCGTTGACGACGATGTCGAGGAAGCCAAAGGCTTCGATCGACGCGCCCACACCGGTCGAGTTCGGGAGTGCGGGGCTACAGTAGCTCGTCCCCACCTGCGGATCGATCGCGGGGCCGATCTCGAGCTCGTCGACGATGACCTCGACGACCCCAGAGGCCAGGACGGTCAAGAGCCCGTTGTCGAAGAGCGAGCCCGGATACACGCCGTACTCGGACTCGAGGTCGGTCGTATCGAACAGAGCGCCCGTCGAGTTGCTCAGCGTCAGGTTCAAGAAGTGCCCCGGCTCGGTCATCGGACTCGTCATGATCGCGACGCCGTCGGCGACCGGAAAGTCGTTCTGAACGAAGAAGCTCGGGGTCGGGCTGTCTGGCAGCGTCCCCAGCGCCGTTCCCGAGAGAAACACGAGTCCCGGCGCGATGTCGTAGCGCTCGTACTGTCCCGGAACCACCGGGGAACCGGGAGTCGTCACGTCGAAGCGCAGAACGGCGCCATCGCCGACGCTCACGCCCGCGAAGGGCCCACTGCCCATCGACGCGGTGACGACGGTGCCCCTGAGGGTCACGCGCGTGTCCTGGGCCGAAGCGGCCGATGCGAGCGCGAGACAGACTAGAACGGTCCGGAGATTCGGTTTCATGGTCGGCTCCTTGTACGGAAAAAGCCTAACCGGAACGTCCGAGCTCGCCTACTCGAGCATGCCGGCCGCGAGGCCCTGGACGAGCTTGCCGTCGACCAGCCCCTTGTGCTTCGCCATGACCGCCTTGATGACGCGCCCCATGTCTTTTTTTGAGGCGGCACCAACCTCGGCGATCGCCTCCTCGACGACGCGCTTCGTGTTGGACTCGGACATCATCTTGGGCAGGTAGCCCTCGATCATCTCGATCTCCGCCGCCTCCTTGGTGGCGAGGTCGTCGCGCCCGGCCTTCTCGTACTGCTGCGCGCTGTCGACGCGCGACTTCACGTTGCTGCGCAGCACCGCGAGCTGCTGCTCGTCGTCGAGCTCCTCACCGAGCTCGATGCGGCGGTTCTTCATCGCCGCCAGGACCATGCGCAAGGTGTCGCGCCGCAGGGCGTCGCCCGAGCGCATCGCGTCCTTCACGTCGGCTTCGAGTTGGTCCTTGAGGCTCATTCGTCATCCTCGCCCGCATCGGCATCGTCGGCATCGGCGCCTTCGCCGTCCTCCGTTCCGCGATTCTCGGCTTCGTCACCGTCGGGAGCGGGATCCGCCGGATCGGCGCCGTCGATCGGCGCGTCCCCGTCCACGACCTCGCCTTCCACGAGCTCACCATCTCCCAACGCCTCGTCGGCGAATTTCTCGAGGTCGCTCTCGTGCACGATCTCGACGCCGACCAGCGTGTCATCGGACTTCAGGTTGATCAGTCGGACGCCCTGCGTGTTGCGGCTCATCGCGCTGATGTTCTTCACGTGCGAGCGAACGATCATGCCGTTCTCGGTGATGAACATCGCATCATCGCCTTCGCGGCACAGCTTGATCGTCACGACCGAGCCGTTGCGATCGCTCGTGCGGATCGAGATGACCCCCTGTCCGCCACGACCCTTGATCGGGTAATCCGTCATCGGGGTGCGCTTCCCGTAGCCCTTCTCGGACGCCGTCAACAGCTCGGCGGTGTCGTCCGCCACGACCATGCCGACGACCTCGTCATCGGCCAGCAGCTTGAGCCCACGCACGCCGCGCGAGGTGCGGCCCATCGCCCGCGCCGCCGCTTCGTCGAAGCGGATCGCGCGGCCCGACTTCGAGCACATCACGATCGTGTCGCCCGGCTGTGCGAGCGAGACGCCGACGACCTCGTCGCCCTCCTCCAGGAGGATCGCGCGGATCCCGCCACGCTTGGGACGCGAGTACGCCTCGAGCGAGGTCTTCTTGACGACGCCGCGCCTGGTCGCGAACACGATGAAGTGCTCGTTGTCGAACTCCGGCACGCGCAGGATCGACTGGATCTCCTCACCCGGCCGCAGCTGCAGCAGGTTCGAGATCGCACGTCCCTTCGACGTCCGCCCCGCTTCGGGCAAGTTGTAGCCCTTCTGCCAGAAGACCTGCCCCATGTTGGAGAAGCAGAGCAGATAGTCGTGCGTCGACGACACGAAGAGCGACTTGAGCACATCGCCTTCCTTGGCGTCCGAGCCGCGGACTCCGCGCCCACCGCGCGCCTGGGCGCGATACGTGTCGAGCGGGGTGCGCTTGATGTAGCCATCGCGCGAGAACGTGACCACCGTGAGGTCCTCGGCGATCAGGTCCGCCATGTCGACGTTGGTGTCGATCTCCTCGGTCGAGATCTCGGTGCGGCGGTCGTCGCCGTAGCGCTTCTCGAGGTCGTCGAGGTCCTCGCGAATGATCGTGGTGACGCGCTCTTCGCGCGCGAGGATGTCGTTCAGGTCGGTGATCGTCTCGATGAGCTCGGCGAACTCCTTCTCCAACTTCTCGCGCTCGAGGCCGGTCAGGCTGCCGAGGCGCATGTCGACGATCGCCTGCGACTGGCGATCGGATAGCGCGAACTCGGCGGACAACCCTGCCTTCGCCGCCTCACGGTCGGGCGATGCACGGATGATCTCGATCACGCGGTCGATGTTGCTGTTCGCAATCAGCAAGCCGTCGACGATGTGCTTGCGCTCCTCCGCCTTGCGCAAGAGGTACGCCGTCCGGCGCCGAATCACCTGGCGGCGGTGCGTCAGGTACGCATCGAGCAACTTGCGCAGCGTCAGCGTGCGCGGCTGCCGCTCGTGGATCGCAAGATTGATGATGCTGTAGGTCGTCTGCAGCGGCGAATACTTGAACAGCTGCGTCGTGATGACCGTCGGGTCTTCGCCGCGCTTCAGCTTGATGACGAGCCGGATGCCGTCCTTGTTGGACTCGTCGACGACGTCGGAGATGCCGGTGATGCGCCCATCGCGCACCGCGTCCGCGACCTTGGCGATGATGCCGGTCTTCTCGCCGCCCTTCTTGGTCTGGAAGGGCATCTCGGTGAAGACGAGCTGCTGGCGGTTCTTGACGTCCTCGACGTGGTACTTCGCGCGCAGGCGCACGAGTCCGCGACCGGTCGTGTAGGCGCTGACGATCCCGCTGCGGCCCATGATGATGCCGCCGGTCGGAAAGTCCGGCCCGGGCACGATCTGCAGCAGCTCCTGCACGGTCAGGGCCGGGTCGTCGAGAATCGCGCGGAACGCGGCGCAGATCTCGCGCAGGTTGTGCGGCGGCAGGCTCGTCGCCATGCCGACCGCGATCCCGTCCGAGCCATTGCACAGCAGGTTGGGAAAGCGCGCCGGAAGGACGGTCGGCTGGGTCCGCGTGTCGTCGTAGTTCGGCTCGAAGTCGACCGTCTCCTTCTCGAGATCGGCCATCAGCTCGACCGCGGTGCCGGCCATGCGCGCTTCGGTGTAACGCATGGCGGCGGGCGGGTCCCCGTCGATCGAGCCGAAGTTCCCCTGCCCGTCGACCAGCGGGTAGCGCAGGGAGAAGTCCTGCGCCATCCGCACGAGCGTCGGGTAGATCACCGACTCGCCGTGCGGGTGGTAGTTGCCCGAGGTGTCGCCCGCGACCTTGGCGCACTTGCGGTACTTCGCCCGCGGACCGAGGTTCAGGTCGTTCATCGCGACAAGGATCCGGCGTTGCGAAGGCTTGAGGCCGTCGCGAACGTCGGGCAGCGCGCGAGAGTGGATGACGCTGAGCGCGTACGTCAGGTACGACTCCTTCATCTCGCGCTCGATGTTGCGCGCGATGATGCGGCTGCCGCCGCTGTCGGGGGGGGTCGTGGTATCGGTCATGGGGGGAATGTCTGGGGGACGCCGTTTCGCGGACACCATCGCTCACGCGCGGTCCCGCCTTGGGAAACGGACTCGTGTCAGTGGGTGCGCAGTGCGCGCAGCGAGAGCTCGGCTGCGTTCTGCGCGCCGTGCTCCGTCGCGAAGACGTCGCAGAGATCGAGGGGCACGAACTCGAAGGCCTGGGAATCGACGCGCACGCCCTCGGGCGCGCTCTCCCACAGGAGCCATTGGTCGCGTTCCGACCAGGCCGGCAGCTCGAGCTGGCCGCCCGGAACGAGCTTGTCGCTGGTCGCGAACACGACGCTCGGCACCTCGAGTCGGCGCGCCTCTTCGAGCAGCGTCCGTGAACCGACCCGCAATACGAGTGCCTGGGCTCCGATCGCTTCCGTGCCGAGCCAGATCCGGTCGGAGCGCGTCACCGCGTTCGCGAGCGCCGCGTCGTAGATCAGGCGCAGCTTGGCGCCGCACGGACCGAGACGGCGCGCCATGCGTCGACCGCCCAAGTCCGGCCCGCCCTCGGTGAGGACAACCTCCGGCGCGAGCCCGCGGGCCGCGACCTGCTCGATCGCACGCGCGACCGTGTCGGAGAAGCCGTGAACGAGAATCACCTCACCGCGCTCGAGGTCGGCGAGAAACGGCTGGGCGCACGACTCACGCGCGGGGATCCGGCGGCCGGAGACGAGCGGTTCGCCGTTCCACGGCAGCTCGCCGCGGTCATCGCCGCTGTCGCCACCGAGCCACAGGCCGAGCTCCTCGGCCAACAGCTCGCGCGCCGGCACCCGCACATCCCGGTCGAGCGCCGAGCTCACGGCGACGTCCAGGGTGTGCAGCCAGCCCGCGACGGTGCCGCGCCACGCGTGCGCTTCACGGAAGGCGGCGAGGTCGACGTCGAGCACGCGCCGAGCGTCGCGCCAGCTCCAGCCCTCGGGCAACGCTTGGAACCAGCCGATCAACACCTCGCTCGCCTCGCGCACAAGCGCGTCGGCGGACGAGGCGCGATCCTCGACGAGGACCGCCAGGTGTTGTGCCAACGTCGGATCGGGCACGGGCGAGCTCGGTCGGAGGGCACCGGTCTCGTCGTCGGCTTGGCCCGGACGGAGCTGCCCGGGCCGGAGGTGAAATGTGGGGCGCGCGGGGGCCATGGTTACCTCGATGGCGGCCCCAGGAATGCCCCTCCCGATGCCTTCCGGGGGGACGTCGACCTGCAACCGCCAAGGCCGTGGATTATCGCTGTTCGGCCCCGCCCGATCGAGCCTCTTCGGGGCTTAATTCGGCCATTAAATATGTGGTGAGCGCACTCCAGACGCCGTCCGTCGCTGGAACAATCGAGTGGTGTGATGCAGACATTCGCAGTCGTATCCCGGCCCGCATGCACGCGCCACGGCGTCGGGGCTCCTGCGACCAATCCCAGTATCACCGTATTGGCAGCGAAGTTGCGTCGTCGCCGCGCCTTGTGGCTCGCACACGCGAACTCGGGATAAGACCGCAACTGTCTGCATCACACCACCAGCGGGGCTGGGGACCAGCCCCGCTGGTGCCGCAAGCGGCACCGGGGTGTCTCTGGGGTAACCGAGCGCTTGAAGCGATCCTTGGCTCGAGCGCAGTATCGTCTCCTAACGAAACGACGTCGCGAGCCGTGTGCGCCAGGGCTCCGCGACGAACTCGAGACTCGCGCGCGCCCCGTCCCGGGCGCCCGTGACCCAGGCTTCGACAGCCTCGACGGCCTCCAACAGATCGAAGCGGTCGCGGTACAGGAGCAGCTCGCCGACGAGCAGCGCGCGCTCGAGCTCCCGGCGCTCGATCGAAACGCGGAACTCCTCTTCGAGCTCGGCGACTCCGAGCGCCGTGCCGCGCTCCGCGGCGAGCCCGGCGGCGGCGCGCGCCAGCTCGAGCAGCTCGGAGTCGGGGGCGTCCGAGCGCTCCAAGCGGTCGCGCGCCTGCGCGTACTGCCCGCGCGCCAGGTCGACGACGACGCGGTCCTCGGGTAGGTCGGCGGCGAGCTCGGCGACCTGCAGGCCGATCGTGATCAGCGCGAGCGCGACGCCGCACCAGGCCCACGCCCGGCGGCGGCGGCGGAAGCGCGGGGCGAAGTCCGGATCGGTCGCCACCTTGTGCATGAAACCGACGCGGTCGTTCGTGGAGAAGTGGCGCCAGCTCGCCACGTCGCGCAGCCGCCCACCGACGCGCTGCAGGGCGCTCATCATCGCCTCGGGGTCGCGCAGCAGCTCGAAGCTGTACAGGTCCGCCTCGAGCTCGCAGCGCCGCGACTGCCAGCCGAAGCCGAAGTACCACAAGACCATCGCGATGGCGAGCACGCTCAGCCCCGCCCAGTCGTCGCCGGGGAAGAGCCACCCGGCGAGCAGGTCGCCGCCGAGGAAGAAGGCCAATGCCCAGGCGACGAACACGAATACGTGGTGTCTCTTCGCGTGGCCGATCTCGTGCGCGAACACCGCCGCGAGCTCGCGCAGCGACAGGATCGCGAGCAGCGAGTCGGAGAACAGCACGACCCGTCGCCGCGCGCTGAGCCCTACGATCGCCGCGTTGGCGAGCAGGTTGCCCGTGCGCCACACGCGCACTTCGCGCGCTTCGAATTCGGCCTTGCGCGCGACCGCCGTGCACAGCTCGCGCTGCAGCCCCGGCGGCAGGGGCTCCGTCTCCCACGTGTTGGTCAAGAGCGCCGGCAAGAGCGACGCCAGGAGCAGCGCCAAAGCCGTCACGAAGCCCGCGTTGAAGAGCCCGACGTGCTGCACGTTCAGGCGCATGCCGTCGTTCCACCCGACCAGCACGGCGACGCCGAAGTACACAACGATCGGCGCCAACGCCGACGCGAACATGCGCACGTGGAACGTGCGCATCCGGCGCCGCACCTCGTCGCGCGGCTCGATCCCGCGCACCTCGGCGTCGATCGCGGCCAGCTGATAGACGACGAACGGGGCGAAAGACAGGACGAGCGCGGGCTCGGGCCACGCCATCACCGACAGCTTCGCCCCCGTCCAGGCCCGCACGCAGTCGACCCACCCGCACAGCAGCGACAGCAAGGCGAAGCACAGCACGGCCGACAGAGTCGAGAGCCGAGCGAGCCACTCCGCGCGGCGGAAGCGCCCCTTGATCCGCGCCCGCCGCAGACGCACGGCGATCAGGTAGGGAACCGGCACGAGCAGGAGCGCGACCCACGGCCGGCACGGAGCCTCGAAGACGTCCGCCTCGGCTACGGCTTGCACGCCGACGGCGAGCAGGATGGGGAGCAGGAAGCCCATGGCCAGCTAGAGCTCGTGGACCTCGCCAGCGACCCAGACCTCGTCCGGGGCACGGGCCTCCGCCGCGCCGTCCAAGAACACGTCGAGCTTGCCGCCCGGCATGCGCACGCGCACTCGATCGCCGCACCCGAGCCGCGCGCGCGCGGCGGCGAACACCGCGGCCGCCCCGGTCGAACACGCCGCGGTCTCGCCCACGCCCCGCTCGAACACGCGTGCCACGAACCCGTCACCGGCGGGTGTGGCGACCTCGAGGTTGACGCCGGCCGGAAACCGCGCGTGCGCGTTCAGCGCCGCGCCGAAGCGCTCGAGCTCGTCCCCTCGCGGCGGCGCCCCGAACACGACCGCGTGGGGGTTGCCGACGTCGACGGGCACGACCTCGATCGATGCACCGGCCGCGTCGACCGTCTCCGCCGGCTCGACGCGCGGGACGCCAAGACACGTGGCGATCGTCCCACGCTCGTCGACGCGCACGGTGCGCACGCCGGAATCGGTCGTCACATCGAACCGCTCGCCCCGTACGTAGCCCGCACGCAGGGCGTAGTGCGCGAGACAGCGCAGCCCGTTGCCGCAGGCCTCGGGCCGCGACCCGTCGCGATTGAACACGGTCATCGCCAGTTGCGCGTCCGCGCGCGTCAGAAGGAGCAGTCCGTCGAGCTCCTCGTGGGCGCACAGGTTGCGCGCCAAGCCGGCGGCTTCATCCGGCGACGCGGGGCCGTCCGACGACACTGCGTCGTCGACAGCATCGATCAGCACGAAGCTGTTGCCCGTGCCGACGAGGAACGCGCCCTTTCGCCCATTCCACTGTTCACCGAGATGGCCCATGGAGCCGTCATTGTCGCAAACCGAAGAGGAGGCATCACCGATGGCAGCCGAGATCGTGGTCGGATTGAACGTAACGGACGAAGAACGCTACACGCGCTACCGAGCGGGCATGGCGATGATCGCCGCGTACGAGGCGCGGGCTCGGTACCACCCCAACCGCGAAGCTCCTGCCTAGCGGCGGTCGAGCCGCGACTCGATCTTGCCCGTGTTCTTGAAGTGCAGCTTGGCCACCAGGCCGAGGTGCTTCTCACCGTGTGCGCGGCAGAACTCGGCGCCGACGGCATCGACGGGCAGACCCGCGCCCTTGTGCAGGGCGATCTCCCAGCGCGAGGACAGCATGTCGAGCCGCAGCAGGAACTCGGCACGTGCGAGCACGCTCGCCGCGGCGACGGCGACGTGGCGCTCGGCGCGCGGCGCCTGGAAGAGCTCCATGTCGGTCCCGGCCAGCGCCTCGCGCATGACGCTCTCCTTGGCGAACTGATCGACGAGCACGCGCGCACCGGACTGGGCGAGCTCACGGATCGCGTCGGCGTGCAGGTCGGCGAGCATCGCGTTGAGGCCCGTGTAGTTCGGGTAGCGCCCGTTGTAGTCGGCGGGGTCGAGCACCTGGATCGAGTGCGGCACCCGCTCGCGCAGGTACGCCGCGAAGCGCAACGCCTTGTCGTCGGAGAGCTGCTTGCTGTCGGTGATGCCGAGCTTGACGAGCCCCGCCTGCTCGTCCTCCTCGAGCCGCACCGCGGCGACGACGAGCGGCCCGAAGTAGTCGCCCTTGCCAGCCTCGTCCGAGCCGATGACGGTTCCGTCGAGCTCGAGCGCCTCCTCGGCGGGCTCGTCCGCCGCGCCCATCTCCTCGAGCTCGAGATCGGTGAAGCGCGCGAGGAACGTGAGCGGATCCGCGCTCTGCACGACGAGCTTGCCGGACTTGTAGAGCGTCGCCACGGCGCCCTCGCCCTTCACGCTGAACAGGGCGTGCGGCACGCTGCGGAACTCGAAAGCGCCGCCCTCGAAGCGCTTCTCGAGCGCGGCGCGCTGGGCGCGGGGAACCTGAACGACGAGGGTTTGCTGACTCACGCAGTTAGGATACGCGCCATCCATGGCCGAACCCACGACCTTCGACACGCAGCTCGCCCCCGATGCCCTCGACCCCGAACGCCCCGTGCCGTTCGACACGCCGTGGGGACACTTCGCGCTCTACACGATCGAGGGCCGCGTCGTGTGCGCCGAGAGCTTCTGCCCGCACCTTCTGGGCCCGCTCTTCCAGGGCACGCAGTCGGACGACGAGGTGACCTGCCCCTGGCACTTGTGGCGTTTTTCGCTCACGACCGGCGAGTGCACCCACGCACCGACGAAGGAGGCGATGGCGACGATACGGATCCGGCGCTTGGCCGTGGAGGTCGGGGAGAAGGGGACGTTCGTGTTGCGGCCGTTGGTGGAGGACGAGGGGTGAAACGGAGGGTCTGGCCTGGCGAGCGTACGGACTTGGGCCCTACCCCTTCCGTGGCCCTCGCTCGCTCCCCTAGAATGCCCCGTCCGCCCCACCCCCGGAGACTCTCCCTTGCAACCTCTCGACACCATCCTCGACGCGATCGGCAACACGCCGATGGTGCGCCTCAACCAAGTCGGTAAAGACACCGGCTGCACGTTCTACGCCAAGTGCGAGTTCATGAACGCCGGAGGTTCGGTCAAGGACCGCATCGGCAAGCGCATGGTCGAGGAGGCGGAGAAGAACGGGCGCATCAAGCCCGGCGACACGCTGATCGAACCGACCAGCGGCAACACCGGGATCGGCATGGCGCTCGCGGCGGCGGTCAAGGGCTACCGCATGATCGTGACGATGCCCGAGAAGATGAGCCACGAGAAGCAGGTCGCGCTCGAGGCACTCGGGGCCGAGATCATCCGCACGCCAACCGAGGCCGCGTGGGACGCGCCCGATAGCCACATCGGCGTCGCGAAGCAGCTACAGAGCATCCTGCCCAACGCGCACATCCTCGATCAGTACTCGAACCCCGACAACCCGCTCGCGCACTACCACACGACCGGGCCCGAGATCCTCGAGCAAACGGGCGGCGGCAAGTTCGACTACCTCGTCGCCGGTGCGGGCACCGGGGGGACGATCACCGGCATCGCGAGGCGTCTCAAGGAAGAGGCGCCGCACGTCAAGATCATCGGCGTCGACCCCGTCGGCTCGATCCTCGCGGGGCCGGGCGAGATCTCCTCGTACAAGGTCGAGGGCATCGGCTATGACTTCATTCCGGACGTGCTCGACCGCGACCTCGTCGACGAGTGGGTCAAGTCGGAGGACCGCGAGTCGTTCCTCGTCGCGCGGCGGCTGATCCGCAAGGAGGGCATGCTCTGTGGCGGGAGCTCGGGCACCGCGATGTGGGCCGCCCTGCAGATCGCCAAGCGCGAGGGGCCGGGCAAGACGTTCGTCATCGTCCTGCCCGACTCGGTGCGCAACTACATGACCAAGTTCGTCGACGAGCAGTGGATGAAGGAGAGCGGCTTCGACGAGCGGCGCTGGGAAGCCGACTCGTGCGGCGACCTGATCCGGCGCCTACCCCAGCGCGAGCTCGTCACCGCGCAGAGCAAGAACACCGTCGCCGAAGCCGTGATGAGCATGAAGCAGCACGGCATCAGCCAGCTCCCGGTCGTCGAGGACGGCCGGCTCGTCGGCATCCTGACCGAATCGGACGTCCTCTCGCGCCTGGTCACCGGGAGCGCGAAGAACGACACGACCGTCGCCGAGGTCATGTTCCGCAACGTCGACACCGTCCACGCGGCGGCGGATGCGTCGGAGCTCCTCGAGCTCTTCGCCAAGGACGAGGTCGGGCTCGTCGTCGACGACGGTGATCGGCTCGTGGGGATCCTGACGAAGATGGACCTCGTCGATCACCTGACGGCGGCGATCAGCGCGGGCTGACGCTCCGGTCGTCCTTTAGCCCTGCTCTTCTTGGCTCAGGCGCGGCTCTCGCTCCGCGCGCGCCTTCGCCGATCGCGGCTCCCATTCGGTGTTCGCGAGCGCGAAGGTGTCGCCGGCTGTGGCGAGGTAGAGCCAGGTGGCGCCCCAAAAGACCAGGCCGACGCCGATCTTGACGATGCCGTCGGGGCCAAGCAGCGTGCCGCTCACGAGGCCCGCGATCAGGCCGGCGAGGCTGATGCCGCCGAGCGTCAGCACGGCCGTCCAGCGCGCCCACTGACGCACCATGTAGAGGCCGCGCGCGACCAAGATCAGCATCGTGCCGGCGAAGCACTCACCGAAGCGTTGTGGCCCGACCTGGTTGAAGAGCCCGTCGCCGATGAAGAACGCCCCCGCGATCCCGACCATGAGGATCATCGGAAAGAGCGTCGCGCGCACCTCGTTGCGCGCCGCGCTCGGATACTTCTCGTGGAGCTCCATCAGGTGACGGCCGTGTGTTCGCGCGGCATGCGCTCGAGCCACTGCATCGCGCCGACGATCGTAACGACGCTGATGACCGCGCTGATCGGGCCCGTGTTGACCAGGCCGATCCCGGAGAAGATGACCGCCGCCCACAGCCAGGGACGAGAGCCGTGCCACGCACGCCAACAGACGTAGAGCAAGAACACGTAGAACACCGCCATGCCCGCCACGACGACGGCTCCGAGCGAGAACGCGACGATCGGCAGCAGCCCGAAGTCGGCGGGGTTGAAGGTCGACGCCGACGCGGCGAGCATCCAGAGGCCCCCGATCGCGCACAGCACCGCGGTGATCATCGCGTGCACGGCCGAGAGCACGAGCCCAGCGGTGAGGAGCTCGGGGCGGGGGGTGGTGGGAGCGGACATGGCGTGGGGCGTTTCTGGGCGTGGGGAGTCGTGGAGCACTACTCCCGGCGCCGCCGATTATTCTGGGTCCCGGCGAAACCGGCGGCGGTTCGGTGCGGTCTCCGTGGGTCTCCCTCCGGGGGTGGGTGGGAAGGCTTCCGCCGGCGGCCGTAGGATGGGCGCCATGAGCGACGCCAGCCCCTCCCCGCATCCCCGTTCGAGTCACGGCTCAGCGCCCGATCTCGCCCGCCGCGATCTCCTCAAGCGCGTCGCGATCGGCGGCGCCGCCGCGGGAGGCCTCGCCGCCTGCGGCCCGGCGTCCTCGGGGGGCCCCGCGGCGACGCATACGACCGAGCGCGTGCGCTGGCGCCTCGCCTCGAGCTTCCCCAGCTCGCTCGACACGATCTACGGCGCGGCCGACGTCCTCTCCGAACGCGTCGCCGCGATGACGGGCGGCAACTTCGAAATCCGCGTCTACCAGGCGGGCGAGCTCGTGCCGGCGCTGCAAGTGATGGACGGGGTGCAGAACGGCTCGGTGCACGTCGGCCAGACCGCGGGCTACTACTACACCGGCAAGAGCCCCGCGCTCGCGTTCGACACGTGCGTGCCGTTCGGCCTGACCGCGCGCCAGCAGAACGCGTGGCTGCACGAGGGTGGTGGCCTCGAGGTCATGCGCAGGATGTACGCCGACTTCAAGATACTCAACTTCCCGTGCGGCAACACCGGCGCGCAGATGGGCGGCTGGTTCAAGCGCGAGATCGGCGGCATCGCGGACATGAAGGGGCTCAAGATGCGCATCCCCGGCCTGGGCGGAAAGGTGATGGACGCTCTCGGGGTCGCGGTCCAGGTGCTCGGTGCGCCCGAGATCTATCCGGCGCTCGAGCGCGGCGCGATCGATGCGACCGAGTGGGTCGGGCCGTACGACGACGAGAAACTGGGCTTCCACAAGATCGCCAAGCACTACTACTACCCCGGGTGGTGGGAGCCGGGCCCGTCGCTGTCGTTCCTCGTCGGACGCGGGGCCTGGGATGCGCTGCCCGCGGCCTACCAGCAGGTCTTCACCGCAGCTTCGCAAGAGGCGGCGAGCGCCATGCAGTCACGCTACGACGCCAAGAACCCCGCGGCCCTCGCGCGACTGGTCGACGCGGGCGTCGCGCTGCACCCGTTCGCCGACGACATCCTGCGCGCCGCGCGCGAGGCGTCCGAACAGATCCTGTCCGATCAGGCCGCCAGCGATGCGGGGTACAAGTCGATGCTGGAGGGCTGGCGCGCATTCCGCGAGCAGTCCTTCCGCTGGTTCGGCCGGGCCGAGCTCGCCTACGCGAACTTCGCGTTCCGGGGCGCCTGACGTGCGCCGCCACGCACGACTCGTCCTTCTTCTGCTCGCCGCGGCGTGTTCACGGACCGGCGCCCCGCCGGCGCCCGCGCGTGGCGTGCCTCTCGACTTCTCCGCCGCGGAGAGCGCGATCGAGGAAGCGATCGAGGCGGGACACCTGCCCGGCGCGGTGCTGCTCGTCGGCCGCGGAGACGCGATCCTGCACCGCGCGGCGTACGGCAACCGCCGCGCCGCGCCCGTGCCCGAGGCGATGACGGTCGATACCGTCTTTGACCTCGCCTCGCTCACCAAGGTCGTCGCGACGGCGACGAGCGTCGTGAAGCTCGTCGAGGACGGGCGCGTGCGCCTCGACGCGCCGGTGCAGGAGTATCTTCCGGAGTTCGGAACGAACGGGAAGGAGGCGATCACGGTCGAGCACCTCCTGCTCCATCGCGGCGGCCTGATCCCCGACAACTCCCTCTCCGACTACGCCGACGGACCCGCCCAGGCCTGGGAGCGCATCTGCGCCCTCGAGCCGCGCGCCGAGCCGGGCACGAGCTTCACCTACACCGACGTCGGCTTCATCGTCCTCGCGGCGCTGGTCAAGGCGGTCGATGGCAGGGCGCTGGACGCCTTCGCCCGCGAGGAGCTGTTCGAGCCGCTCGGCATGGGCGACACGACGTTTCGCCCAGGACCCGAGCTCGCCGCGCGCTGCGCCCCGACGGAGCGACGCGAGGGACGCTGGATGCAGGGCGAGGTCCACGACCCGCGCGCCTTCGCGCTCGGGGGCGTCGCCGGCCACGCGGGGCTCTTCTCGACCGCGGACGATCTCGCGCGCTATTGCCAGGCGATCCTGGCCGGCGGCGAGCTCGGCGGCGCGCGCGTCCTGACGCGTTCGACGGTGGACGAGATGACCCGGCCGCGCTGGCTGCCCGACCGCACGGGCGGACGCGGGCTCGGCTTCGATTTCGACACGCGCTACTCGTCGGCGCGGGGCTCCTTTCCGCGCGGGACGACGTTCGGCCATACCGGCTTCACGGGGACATCCTTCTGGCTCGACCCGCGCACGGGGAGCTACGTGGTCCTGCTCTCCAGCCGCGTGCATCCGGACGGCTCGGGCAACGTGATCGAGCTGCGGCGCGCCGTCGCGTCGGCCGTCGCCAGCGCCCTGCGTCCACGCCATGCGCCCGGTCCGGTCCGCACCGGGTGCGACGTCCTCGCGGACGAGGACGCCGCGCGCTTCGCGGGCGCGACCGCCGGCCTGATCACGAACGTCACTGGCCAGACCCGCGAAGGTCGCTCGACGATCGACGTCCTGGCCCGTTCTGAACACGTTCAACTCGCGAAGATCTTCAGCCCCGAGCACGGCTACTTCGCAGCGCTCGAAGGCGACGTCGACCACGCGACCGACCCCGCGACGGGCCTTCCCGTCTACAGCCTCTACGGCGACACGCGCAAACCGACCGCCGAGATGCTCGCCGGCATCGATACGCTCGTCTTCGACATCCAGGACGTCGGCACGCGCTTCTACACGTACATGACGACGCTCGGCTACGCGATGGAAGCGGCGGCCGAGCACGGGGTGCGCGTCGTCGTGCTCGACCGCCCGAATCCGATCACCGGCGTACTGACCGGTGGCCCGAGCACGGACCCCGAGCGCCTGTCGTTCATCGCCTACAAGCCCATCCCGATCGTCCACGGGATGACGATCGGCGAGCTCGCGCTCCTGTTCAACGCCGAGTACGGCGGCATCGGCTGCGAGCTCGAGGTCGTCCAGATCGACGGCTGGAAGCGCGCGATGTGGCTCGACGAGACGGGCGTGCCGTGGGTCAACCCCTCGCCGAACATGCGCAACCCCACCCAGGCGCTGCTCTACCCGGCCATCGGCCTGCTCGAGGGCGCGAACCTCTCGGTCGGGCGTGGAACCGACCAGCCGTTCGAGGTCCTGGGTGCGCCGTGGATCGACGGGCCGGCGCTCGCAGACGCGTTGAACGCGGCGCGCCTGCCGGGGCTCGCGTTCACCTCGATCGCATTCACCCCCGACGCGAGCAAGTTCGAGGGCGAGCGCTGCGGCGGCGTCTACGTGCGCGTCACGGGCCGCGACGCGGTGCGGCCGGTCACCGCCGGGCTGACGATCGCGTGGCACCTCGGCCAGCTCTTCGGCGACGCCTTCGAGATCGCCGCCGTCGACACCCGCATGATCTCCCGCTCGACGTGGGAGGCTCTGGTCACGAGCGAGGATCCGAGCGGGCTAGCGGCGACCTGGAGTACGTCCCTCGCGGACTTCGAGCGCCTGCGGGCGCGGCACCTGCTCTACGATTGAACGTGTTCAAAAAAACCTCACGTGGGCTCGCCCCCGCCCTGATCATCCCGCTAGTTGCCCCGTCGGCGTGCCGAGCGCCCGCCGCACACGACGCGCCGCGCCAGCCCAACGTGGTCCTGATCATGGCCGACGACCTCGGCTACGGCGAGCTCGGCTGCACCGGCCACGCGACGTTCCGCACGCCGGTGCTCGACGGCCTCGCGGCACGCGGGCTCCGCTTCATCGACTATCACTCGAATGGCGCTGTGTGCTCGCCGACGCGCGCGGCGCTGATGACGGGCCGCTACCAGACGCGCGCGGGCATCGAGGGTGTCGTGACCGCCAAGTCACATCGCGACACCGGCTTGGCGCTCGAGGAGTCGACGCTGGCGGAGGAGCTGGGCGCCGCCGGCTACGCGACAGCCCTCTACGGCAAGTGGCACCTCGGCTACAGCCCCGACTTCAACCCCGTGCACCAGGGCTTCGACGAGTTCCGCGGGTTCGTCAGCGGCAACGTCGACCTCTTCAGCCACATCGACCAGGTCGGCATGCTGGACTGGTGGCACGACGACACCCTACGGCCCGAGCCCGGGTACGTGACCGAGCTGATCACCGACCACGCCGTACGCTTCGTCACCGAGCACGCGAGCGAGCCGTTCTTCCTGTACCTGCCCCACGCCGCGCCACACTACCCCTACCAGGGCCCGCACGACGCGGGCTACCGCGAGGTCGGCGACCCGAAGCCCGTCGGGGGCGTCGTTCCCGACAAGGCCCGCGCCTACCGCGAGATGGTCGAGTCGCTGGACGCCCAGGTCGGCCGGATCCTCGATACGCTCGACGAGCTCGACCTGAGGGACGACACGCTCGTGATCTTCTGTTCCGACAACGGCGGCACCGGCAGGCACGGCTCGTCGAACGGTCCGCTGCGCGGCAAGAAGGGGCAGTTCTACGAGGGCGGCCACCGCGTGCCGTGCATCGTGAGCTGGCCCGGACGCATCGCGGCTGGCCGGGTTTCGGACGAGCCCGTCATGAGCATCGACTTCGCGCCGACGTTGCTGCGTCTGGCGGGCGCGCGCGAATCGTCCGCCACCGATGGCGTCGACCTCCGCGGCCACTGGCTCGACGGCGCCCCTGTCGTTGAGCGCGCGCTGTTTTGGCGCCGGTCCAGCCAGGGTCGCTACGCGGTGCGGCGGGGCGGGTGGAAGCTGCACCGCTCCTCGAAGCGCGCGGACCTCGAGCTATTCGACCTGCGCGCCGACCCGGGCGAGACGACGGACCTGGCGTCCGCGCATCCCGAGCGCGTGAGCGCGCTGCTCGCCGAGTACGAGGCTTGGGAGAGCGAGGTCACCGCGGGCGTACAGCCACGGGCGAAGTGAGCGAGTCCCGCGCACGTCAGGTGCGCAGCAGCCTCTGCAAGAACGTGCGCGGCCGTTGGTACGCGAAGATCCGCTCCTCGCCAAACCGGCACACGTGCGCATCCGGACCGTAGCGTCCCCAGGCGAACCCGTCGCCCTCGCGTGCGTTGCGCAGGTCGACGATCTCGAAGGTCGCGTCGAGCTCGGCCGCGAAGCGCTCGAGGTGCCTGTCGCCCGACGCCCGGCACGCGGCGACTGTGCGCGCGCCGTCGCTGCCGTCGTCCCAGATGTTGACGACGTCGTCGTTCGAGACGCGGTCGATCCCGCTCGAGAACGGCGGGCCCGCCATCTTCAGGGTTTCGCGCACGAACCGCTCGAGGCTCTCCGACTGATAGACGAGCACGGGCGGATCGTGGCTGACGAAGAACACCGGACCGAAGTTGGTGCTGCTGGACGTGATGTCGGCGACCCAGGAATTGCCGTAGCCGTCCTCCGCGATCGCGATCGGGCACGAGAACAGCTCGGCGAACTCGTAGTCATCGACCCCGACGAAATCGATCTCGGGCACGAGTCCCGAGCCCGCGAAGCCACGCGCGAAGCCGAGTGCTGCGCGCACGTCGTCACTCAGCGTCGTGGGCAGCGCAGCTTCGAAGGCGCGCAAGTCCACGTCCGAGAGCGCGGGCTTGAGCTCGAGGCGAGCGAACGCTCCAGAGCCGCTGTCCGTGCGCAGTCCATCGGCCTTGTGTAGGGTCTCGAGCAGGGTCATCGGGGCATCTCCTGCATCGCAGATCGACTGCGGAAATGGGCATCTTGAGACGAGATCGGATTGGCTCGAATCGAGGCGAGAGAGCGGCCCCCATCCACTAGTGGCTGTCGGAGTAGTCACGATTCGCGAGCCACCCTTCCACCTGAGTCAATCCGAGATCATCGACGTCACGATCTCGGGGAACGCGACGACGAGCCCGAGCGCAATCAGCTGGATCGCGATGAACGGCACCACGCCGCGGTAGATCGCGGTGGTCGGAATCTCTTTCGGGGCGACGCCGCGCAGGTAGAAGAGCGAGAACCCGAACGGCGGCGTCAGGAACGAGGTCTGCAGGTTCATCGCGATCATCACGCCGAACCACACCATGTCGTCGTCGGTGATCCCGAGGGCGCGCGCCGCCGGCACGATCAACGGCAGGATGATGAAGGCGATCTCGAAGAAGTCGATGAAAAAGCCGAGCACGAAGATCGTGACGTTGGTCGCGATCAAGAGGCCGACGATGCCGCCGGGCAGATTCGTCAGGAGATCCTCGATCCACACGTCGCCGTAGACGCCACGGAACACGAGCGCGAACGCAGTCGAGCCGATCAAGATGAAGATGACCATCGACGTGAGCCGCATCGTCTCCTGCATCGTCCCTTCGATGGCGGCGCGCGTCAGCCGCCGGTTGGCCGCCGCCAAGATCAACGCGCCGACCGCTCCGAGCGCGCCCGCCTCGGTCGGGGTCGCGACGCCGACGAAGATGCTGCCAAGCACGAGCACGATCAGGATCAGCGGCGGCAAGAGCACCTTGACGACCGACCTCGCGAGCGAGCCCGCATGTGCGTCGCGCTCTTCTTTCGGGATCGCCGGGGCGAGCTCCGGCCGCACCAGCGCAATCACCGCCACGTAGAGCGCGAACAACAACGCCAGCCCGAGCCCGGGAATGAGCGAGCCGACGAAGAGATCACCGACGCTGACGCTGAGCTGGTCGGCGAGCACGATCAGCACGATGCTGGGCGGCACGATCTGTCCGAGCGTTCCCGACGCCGCGATGACGCCCGTCGCGAGCGTCTCAGCGTAGCCGTAGCGCTGCATGATCGGCAGCGAGATCATCCCCATCGCGACGACCGAGGCGCCGACGACTCCGGTGGCGGCCGCGAGCAACGTCCCGACGAACACGACCGCGAGCGCGAGCCCGCCGCGCATCGGCCCGAACAGCAAGCCGATCGTGCGCAAGAGGTCTTCGGCGAGCTTCGAGCGCTCGAGCATCGTGCCCATGAAGATGAAGAAGGGCACGGCGAGGAGCACGTAGTTCGACATGACGCCGAACACTCGTTCCGGGAAAGCGTACAGGAGCGACCATTCGAAGTAGCCCTGCGCGACGCCGATGAAAGCGAAGACGAGCGCGGTGCCGCCGAGCGAGAACGCCACGGGATAGCCCGCGAAGATCAACACGAACACACACGCGAACATCAACGGGCCGAGGTAGTCGCCCATCACACTCCGCCGTGCGGCTCCCGTCCCTTCGCTGTCTCTTGGACCTGTGCGGCCGCGAGCTCCTCGAGACCGATCGCACGCGCGTCGTGACCGCGCAGGAGCGCCGCGTTCTTGATGATCTCCGACAGCCCCTGCAACAGGAGCAGGAGGAACGCGATCGGCACGACCGTCCGAATCGGATAGCGCGCCAGTCCTCCAGGGTCGGGCGAGATCTCGCGTACCGCCCACGACTCGCGCACGCTAGGGATACTGAAGGCGACACCGAGGACGCAGAACGGCACAAGCAGCAAGGCGCCGCCCAGAAGATCGATCCACGCCTTCGCACGCGCGGACAGGCGCCCGTACAGGACGTCGACCCGCACGTGCGCACCGGCGCGCAGCGCGTAGGGCGCGCCGAGCAGAAACACGAGGCTGAACAGGTACCATTGCAGCTCGATGTAGGCGTTGGACGACAGGTCGCGCCCGACGTAACGGCCGAGGAAGCGCGCGACGGCGTTGAACGCGCCGACGAGCACCATCGCGAACGCGAGCCAGCCGGCCAGCCGGCCGAGGCGGCGGTTGAAGGCGTCGATGCGCCGCGCGAGGGTGAGCCAGGGCGTCATGGGGGCGCGAAGATACCGAGGTGAGCGGCGATCCGCACGTCAGCGCACGAACACCATCTCGCCGCCGGTCTCGCTCGTCAATGCCTCGAGCACGCTCCCGTCCCAGCCCACGGCGACGCAGTGGATGACGACGCCACGCAGCTCGTTCCAGCGCCGAACGTTCCTGATGATGCTACGCGGGTTGCTGATCCCCTCGGTCGGCTCGCCGTCGCTGAGCAGCACGATCGTGTCGACCTCCGGGTCCCGGAACGCGGCCTTGAGGGCATCGTGCATGTTCGTCCCACCCAGCTCGCGCAATTCTCGGACGGCGCGGCGGGCGCGCTTGCGATTCTGCTCGTCCATCCGCACGAGGTGCGGCTGCCAGGCGCTGACGTACGACTCGAAGAAGATCATGTTGACGTACTCGCCGTCACGAGTCGCGTCGATCGCCGCGAGCATCTCGCGCTGCATGCGCTCGAGCCGCCGCTCGTCCCGCATCGACCCCGAGATGTCCAACACGAACACGACGCGGTCCGAGTCGTAGCGCAGGCCGTAGAACTTCGGCGCCGCCTTCGTCGGTGCCGAGGCGCGCGCCGCGCGCCGGACACGGGCCGCCTCGAGTGCCGCCCCCCGCGCGGGCAGTGTGAACGTCTCGTGCTCGCCCTCCCACCACAGCTTCCAACGCTTGACTCCCTCGCCGTGGTCGAGCCCGGTCAGCTCGACGAGGGCCTGGTGGGCGACGGGCCGCAGCCGCACGCTGTCGTGCTCCAGGCGGGCGATCAGGTGCGGGATGGCCGCGCGCAGGCGGCGCCTGTTCGCCCCCTCCATCGCGCGCCTGCGAACGGTGGGGTGCCGATCCCCGATGAGCTCGACCAAGAGCTCGCCCGAGGTGTCGTCGCGCCCCTCGGCGAGCGCCAGGGCCGCGCCGAGGCGCAACGCGAAGTCGTCGCCACCCACGGCCCGCACCAGGTGCGGGTGGAAGTCGGGCGAGCTGAGCCGCGCCGATGCCAGCGCGCGGAACGCCGCGCAGCGCACCGCCGCCGACCCCTTGCGCTTCAGCCGCTCGAGCGTGGGCAAGTGGCTCTCGCCGCGGTTGCGCATCGCATCGATCGCCGCGACCGCGACGATGGGACTCTTGCCGCCCATGGCCTTCTTCAAGAGTGCGGTCGTCTTGTCACCGGGGTGCAGGGCGACGGCGGCGACGACCATCGCACGCACTTCCTCGGGCGTCTTCGAGCTGCGCACGGCCGCGTGCAGCGTCTTCTGCGACTTGTCGTCGCGAAACGCCCCCAGCGCCCGCGCACCGACGTGGGATGGACCGGACACGCCAGGCCGGTAGTGATCCAGGAGGAGCTCGAGTGCCTCCTTGGTCTTCGCCGCGCTCAGCACGTCGACGAGGCCGCCGACCGCGATCTGGCGCGTCAGCTCGTCGGGGCAGTCATCCATGACTGCCTCGAGCGCCGGGACGGCCGCGGCCCCGAACGCGACGAGCGCGCGCGCTGCCGGTCGGCTCATGAACGTGCCGTCCGCGCGCGCGTAACCGGCGAGGAACTTCAGAGCCGAGCCTTCGAGCTGAGGCACGCCCGCGAAGTGCCGCAGCGCGTGCACGGCGCGCGGTCGGAGCACGATCGGAGCTCGCTCGGCGCTATCCAACAGGCCGTTGAGCGCCATGCGCGAGCGGCGCTTGCCGACGATGTCGAACACGTCGAGATCCAAGCCTTCTTCGCCGGCGATGATCTTCGCGACGAGCACGGCGGTATCGTCGTCTTGCGCCGCACTGAGCGGCGAGGCCAGCGGCGAGACGAACACGAGAGAGCACGCGAGGATCGCGCGCAGGATCCTTTGGGTCACTTCAATGCACCTCGATGTAATCGCCCCCCGTTTCCTCCGCGAGCGCCTCCAAGAGGCCCGCCGTGTAGTCGACCGCGATGCAGTGGATCACGACCTTGCGCAGGCGATTCTCGGTGCGCACGGCGCGCAGGATCTCGAGCGGGTCGACGATCTTGCCTTCGGTCGGCTGGCCATCGGACAAGAGGAAGATCGTGTCGACGTCCTCGTCGTCGAACGCGCTCATCAGCCCGTCGTAGAGCGCGGTGCCGCCGTTCGCGGTCTGCTGGCGTACGTGGCGCACCGACGCCTTGCGCGTCGAGTCCTCGACCTCGATCATGCGCTTCTTCCAACGCTGCGCACGCATCGCGAAGAACACGAGGTTGAAGCGCGCGCCGTCCGGCAACCCGTGCAGGGTCTCGGTGAGCTCGCGCTGCACAGCCTCGAGTCGGCTCTCCCCGCCCGTCCCGACGATGCCGACGGCGGCGGCCGGCCCGAGCGGGTAGGCCATCGACCCCGAGGTGTCGAGGACGAAGCAGACGCGGTCGGAATCGACACGGATCCCGTAGAACGCCGCCTGCGTCGCACCCGCCGCGCGCCGCTTGGCGCGGGCCGTATTGAGCTTCTCGGCCTCCGCGAGCCGCGGCACCGCGAAGGTCTGCTCCTCGGCCTTCCACCACGCGGACCAGCGCACGTGGGTCACACCGTGGTCGAGGCCGGTGATCGACGAGAGCGCCTTCTGGATCCGGTGGCGCAGGCGCAGGGTCTCGACCTCCATCCTGGCGATCAGCAGCGGAATCGAGTCCTTGCGCCGCAGGTGCTGGCAAGCGTCGACGGCTTCCCCGCGCACGAGGTGGTGGTCGTCTGAGAGCAGCTCGTGCAGCCGCGCGACGCCGCTCGCATCGCGCAAGGCCGCGAGAGCGAAGCAGGCCCCCATGCGCAGCGCGAAATCGCGGTGCCCGGCTGCGGCGAACACGCGCTTCGTCCACGCCTCGTCCTCGGGCCGGATCGCCGACTGCGCGACGAGCGCGGCACGTCGCACCGCCGCGTCCCTCGAGCGTTCGAGCCGCTCGAGCTCGCGCCAGTGGCTGGTGATGCCGCGCTCGGAGAGGGCGTCGATCGTGGCGAGCAGGACGTCGGGATCCTTGCCGCGCAGCGCGTCGCGCAGGATCTTGTCGATGTCCTCGCCCGGGATCTTCGCCAGCGCCGCGACGACCATCGCCTGGACGTCGCCGGGCGTGCGCTTGTCGCGCAAGGTCTTGACGAAGAGGCGCCGGCACTCGTCGCTTTTGAACGCGCTCAAAGTGCGCACGCCGAGCTCGTGCGAGCCCGACAGCGGCGGGCGATACCAGGTCAGCAGCATCGCGAGGGCCTCTTTCGTCCCCGCCGTGCGCAACTCCGTCAGGAGGCCGCCGACGGCCACTTGGCGCACGATCGGATCCTTGGTCGCGTCGAACACCTCGCGCAGCGCCGACCGTGACGCGTCGCCGAACGAGCTCAAGGACTTGACCGCGGCGCGCTGCTTGTAGGGAAAGCCGGACTGCGCCTCGCGCGTCAGGAACTCGAGCGCGTCGGCGGCGAGCGGGCCCCCGACGAACCAGCGGAACGCCTCGAACGCGGACTCGATGCCGGCGGGCGAGAACACCGCGAGCGCCGCCTGCTGCAGGGCAAGCAAGGCCTCGCGATCGCCGCGCGCGCCAATGACGTCGAACAGGACCATGTCCGCCGCATCGCGCTTGGTCAGGATCTCCAGCAGAAGCTCCGAGGTGTCGCGCGGGTCGATCGGGGGGGCGTCCTCGTCGACCGCATCCCCGGCGGCGGGCGCTGCTTGGGGCGCGGCGACCGCGCAGATCGGGACCGCACCACCGGCGAGGAGGAGAGCGACAGGCAGCGTCAGGGAGATGCGGAGGCGAGCGACCATGGCTCGCCACCTACCCTAGCGACCCGATCGGGTTTCGGGGTCGTACGGAACCCGTAACGAGCGGCTGGCGGCCACGCCTCACTCGACGGAGTGATAGTCGCCGCCGGTGCCGCGCGCGAGCTGCGCCAGAAGCGCGCTCTCGCGGGCGATCGAGACGCAGTGGATCCGCACGCCACGCTTGCTCGCGCGACCCAGGACGTCCTTCACGATCCGCTCGGGCTCGCGCACGCTGCCCGCCGTCGGGGCGCCGTCCGACAGGACGACGAGCGACTCGACGCGCGGATCCTCGAGGGCCGCGACCAATCCGTCGTAGAGCGCCGTCTCTCCGCGCGGGTTCTGGCGAGCGACGTGGCGCAGGGCGCGCACGCGCTCGTCCTCTGTCATGGGCACGAGCCGGTCGCGCCAGACACGCGCGCTGCTCTCGAACAGGATCAGGTTGAACAGATCACCCGTTGCGTAGCGTTCGAGGGAGCGCGCGAGCTCGCGCTCGACGAGCTCGAGCCGCGTCGCGCCGCCGGCACTGCGCTCGGCCATCGACGACGAGACGTCGAGGACGAAGCACACCGCGGTCTCCTCGATCGTCACGCCGAAGAACGTGGTGGACTTGGTCGTGCGGCCGCCGCGGACGCGCTCGCGCTCGAGGTGGGCCGCGAGCGCCTCCGCGCGCGTCGGCAGGACGAACCCCGCTCCCTCGCTGTCCCACCAGTCGCGCCAGCGGGCGGGCGAGAGACCGTGGTCGACGCCGGTGAGGCGCACGAGGACCTGGCGCGCAGCGCCGCGCAGGTAGCCCTCCTCGGCCTGCATGCGTTCGACGAGCGCACCGACGCTGCTCTTGGTGCGCAGGCCGGCCAGGCCTGCAATCGCGCTGCTGCGCACGCTGCTCGCCTCGTCGCTCGCGAGCTCGAACAGGGTCTCGTGCGCGCGCGGAGCGCTCGAACGCGCGAGGACGGTCGCGGCAGCGGAACGCCACTGCGGCTCCTTCGAGCGCGCCGTGCGCAGCATGCGCCGCAGCCAGCGTTCGTCGTCCGCACGGGCGCTGGACTGGGCGACGAAGGCGGCGCGCGCTACCGCGTCGCTGCCCTGCCGCTCGAGCCGTTCGAGCGCAAGGACGTGTCCGCGGTAGCCACGCTCGCCCAGCGCCTCGATCGCCGCGAGCCGGACCGCGTCGACGTCGACGTCGACCTTGGCCTTGGCCTCGATCTCGAGTGCACGCACGAGCAGCTCGTCGACCGCCTCGCCCGGCATCTCCTCGAGCGCGTCGATGATCATCGTCCGCGTCTGCGACGCGAGTTCGGAGTCGAGCAGCGCCGCGCGAAACACAGCGAGGCAGGCCGCATTGTCGAACGCGCGCAGAGCGCGCACGCAGGCCGTACGCGGGCCCGAGATCGGGTAGCGATAGTGAGCGAGGATCAGCTCGAGGTCAGCCGGCCTGCGACGCACGCGCAGCTCGCTCAAGAGCGCGCCGACGGCGATCTGGCGGCACGTGTCGACCTCGCTCTCTGCCGCGACTTCCGCCAAGTTGCGCTTCGCCGCCCCTCCGATCGCGACGAGACCGCGCACCGCGCCGATCTTGTGCAACCGCTCGCCATCCTCGGCGACGCCGGCGAGGAAGACGACGGCCTCGGCGCGCAAGGGCTCCTCGAAGTGCCGAAACGCCTCGTAGACGCGCTGCAACGACCACGGCGTGCTGACGTGTCGCGCCGCGCGCTCGAGCGCTGCCAGCGCTCTCTGGTCCCCGAGCTTGCCGAGACTCTCGAAGACCTTGTCCGGCGTGTCGTCGCCCCGCTCGCGAACGATCGCCAGGAGGCGCTGTGCCTCGCCTTCCTGGGCCTCGCCTTCCTGGGCCTCGCCTTCCTGGGCCTCACCATCCTGCGCCAGGCCGGGCGCAGGAACGAGGAGAGCCAGAAGGAGAGCGAGCCGCAAGCCTCAGTCCTCGTCCTCGTCGTCGTCGTCGCCGCCGGCATAGTTGATCCCTTCGAGGACCTTCCTGCCGCTCGGTCCGACGCCGAATACGGTGTACTCCGGCGCGAACGCGCGCTGCTCCCCGAGGCGCTTCGCGAGGTCCGTGAGCAACGCGTCACGGTCGCCAACGGCGGAAGTCGGGTCGCGCTCGTCAGGGTCGAGCACGACGTCGAACGCGCGCGCCTCACCGGTCTCCTCGCTCCAGTGCAGAACGCTGGTGTCCGCGCGCAGCCCGTGCAGGGTCAATCGGCTCCGCTCGCCCCACTTGCCCTTCACCGTCTGGTAGTAGGCGGAGCCCGGAACATCGCTCAGACCGCCGGTGTACTCGAAGAGGAACTGGGCGTCGCCCATGCCCTCGATCTCGGCTCCGCCGATGCGCGCGAGCGTCGGCGCGACGTGGCGGTTGGAGACGATACTGGAGCAGCGCACGCCGCGTGGAATGCCGGGGCCGGCGAGCAGGAGCGGCACGTGGACGAGCTCGTGGTGAACGCCGTGTCCGTGGCCCTTGCGCCCGCGCTCGAGGAGCTCCTCCCCGTGGTCGGCGGTGAACGCGATGATCGTGCGGTCGTCGATGCCGAGCGCCTGGAGCCGCTTCAAGACCTCCCCCACCCACATGTCGCCGGTCGCGACGCTGGCATCGTAGAGCTCGTTCGCGTAGCGCACGACGTCGTCCGGGAGCCCCGCGCCCGGCAACCGCGGGTTCTCGGGCAGGAAGTCGAGCCCCTTCTCAGGCCACTCTTGCGGCTGCTCGCCGCCGCCGAGTCGGCTGAAGAGCTGCTCGTCGGGACGGTGCGGCGTGTGCGGGTCCGCGAGGTGCAGGTACAGGAAGAAGCGCGCCTTGGCGTGGGCGTTGAGCCAGTCCAGAACCGCCGGCACGACCTCGTCGGACATGCGGAACTCGCTCGGGTGGTAGTCGAACGACTCGAAGCCCTGATCGAAGTAGCGCTCGGGCACGATGAGCGGATTGCACGAGAACGCTGCGGTCGTGTAGCCACGCCACTGCAGCACCTCGGGCAAGCTGAGCTGTTCGAAGTTGAGCGTGCAGGCCGCGTTGCTGACGACGCCGTGCGCCTCGGGCGGCAGCCCGGTCAGGATCGAGGCGGTCGCGGGCCAAGTCCAGCTCGATGTCGAGTAGGCGGCGTCGAACTGCATCCCGCGCCTGGCGAGTCGGTCGAGGTTCGGTGTCGTCAGCTTGCCGTAGCCATGGCAAGACATCCGATCCGCGCGCTGGGTGTCCATCACGATCAGGACGATGTTCGGCGCGTCGGGGGTCGCGCGCGTGCGCGGGCGATGCACGGTGTTGTCGACGACACAGCCGCCGAAACCGACCCGCCAGAACTCCTTCGGCACGTCCGCGAGCCCCTCGCCGTCCACCAGGCGCGTGCTCATCCGCACCACGTCGCCAGGCGCGACCTCGACCCCGCCCTCACCGCCTGCGTGGTGCCAGATCCAGCGGCTCGGGTCCCAGCCACCCGGCTTGGGGGCCTCCGCGGTGATCGGCTCGCGCCAGCGCTCCTCGCCGTTGACCGCGATCGCGTACTCGACCGTGACCGACTCGAGCCCGTGGCTCCCGAGACGGTTGGTCACGCGCTGGTCGATTCCCGCCGCGCAGCGGAAGCGCAGCGCATCCCCCTCTTCATCCTCGGGAACGACGAACTCGACGTCGCACGGTGGCGGCATCACGAGCGCCGGCTTGTCGGCGGAATCGGTGTGCGCCGAAACGGCCGGAGTGAGCACGCCGGCCTTGGCCGGTGCGCCCTCGTTCTGCTCGACCGCCCGCCAGGATCCGCGTTGGGCCACGAGGTCGAGGCGCACGACCCGCAGCGGAAACTCAGGTGCCCCTCCACCGCGCAGGCCGAGGTAGGTCGGCAGGACGACCGCGAGGAGACCGGCGACCACCACGGCGAGCGTCCCGGAGAACAACCGCAGCTTGCCACGCCAGACCGCCGCGGCCACGAGGAACAGGGCGACGGCGATCACGCCGGCGAGCAGCGACTGCAGCGACGCGTTGCCGAGCGAGAACTCGGGTCCGAACTGCAGGCGCTCGATCTCGGGCGCGGCGGGCCAACCGGTCAGATAGGAGCCGAAGAAGATGGCGGTGAGCGCGAGCAGTAGGCTCGCCTTGCTGCGCGGCGAGCGCGCGGCGTGGAACGCGAGCACCGCGCCGAGCACACCGACGATCCCCGGCTCGATCAGGCGCTCGTGGAGCCGGCCGAGGATCTCCCAGCGCACGAACTCCGCGGACTGGGTGCCAGCGGATCGCGCCTGCGCGATTCCCAGCAGGGCGGCGGAACGCAGCGTGGCCAAGGCGCCCATCGTCCACAGACCCAGGGGGAGGAACTCCTTCCAACTGGCGGCCGCGGAGACCCCGGGCTGATCCGTGGCCAAGCCCGTCGGATGGTCCGAGGGCGGGTCTTGCAGCGGGGATTCGCCGACGCTCATGCAGGCATCGTAGCCCGCGCCGCGCGTGCTTCACGCAACGAGAGCACTCCGACCCACGTGTAACTCCACAGAAACAGGGCAAGGAACGGCAGGGAGCCCCAATTCCCGGCGCGGGCGGCGAGCACGAGTCCCACGACGAACCACAACGCCAGCACGAGCTCGAGTCCGGGTACCCCCCCGCGCCGCGCCCGGTAGCCGGGCTGGTGGCCGTCGCCGCGCTTGGGCGTGCGCACGAACGTCCCGGTCTTGCCGACCAGTCCCTCGAGGACGGCCCCGGTCTGAGCGAGGCTCATCCCGATCCCGAGCGCGATCGCGGCAACCGTGTCGCGCAGCCGCCTGCCGAACGGCCGGCCG
This sequence comes from bacterium, assembly GCA_024226735.1. Classification (GTDB taxonomy): domain Bacteria; phylum Planctomycetota; class UBA1135; order UBA1135; genus JAAELL01. Next base: position 42,744 of record JAAELL010000348.1, read on the forward strand.
ATCGCGCGCTGGCTCGCCTCGTAGAACATCCCGACCGACAGCGTGCAGAGCACGAATGCCGAGAGCTGCCACAGGTGGAAGTCGCGCACCGGCAGCGCCGAGGCCAAGGGCAGGAGCAGGGCGAGCAAGAGGACGCCGGGATAGCCGACGTTGCCAGTGAGGTGCGCGAACGCCTCGAGCTTGACGCGCAGCGGCTGGGGCGAGGACGCGATCCTGCGCCCGAGCTTCTTGAAGACCTGCACGCTGCCCTTCGACCAGCGGTGTTGCTGGGACTTGAACGCCGTGATGCCCGGCGGGACCTCGGCCGGGGCGACGACGTCGGAGGCGTAGACGAAGCGCCACCCGGCGAGCTGGGCGCGGTAGGACAGGTCGAGGTCCTCGGTCAGCGTGTCGTGCTGCCAGCCCCCGGCGCCGTCGATGGCCGCGCGCCGCCAGACGCCGGCGGTGCCGTTGAAGTTGAAGAAGAGCCCGGTATCGAAGCGCGTCTTGTGCTCGATCACGAAGTGACCGTCGAGCAGCGTCGACTCGGCGCGCGTCAGGAGGCTCTCCTCCCGGTTCGCGTGGCCCCAGCGCGCCTGCACCATGCCGACTCGGGGGTTGCTGAAGGGCGCGACGGTCTTCAGAAGAAAGTCGGGCTCCGGCATGAAGTCCGCATCGAACACGCAGAAGAGCTCGCCGCGCGCCTCGCGCATACCGTAGTCGAGCGCGCCGGCCTTGAAGCCGGTGCGGTCCGCGCGGCGCACGAGCGTCGCGGAACGTCCCGCACGGGCGAGGAGCTCGATCTCGCGCCGCGCGATCTCGGTCGTCTCGTCGGTCGAGTCGTCGAGGACTTGGATCTCGAACCGGCTCGAGGGATAGTCGAGCGCTCCCGTGGCGCGGATCAAGCGCGCGGCGACGGTGCGTTCGTTGAAGAGCGGAAGCTGCACGGTGACGAACGGCAGCTCGCCATGATCCCCGCTGGCGGTCGGCGTCGCGGCGCCCCAGCGAAAACGGACGACCAGGACGAGGCGGTGCAGCCCATAGAGACCGAGCACGCCGAGAATGGCCAGGTAGGCCGATTGAATCAGGGTCGCCGCTTCCACGCTGAGTCACGCCACCGCGTCGAGACACACAGACTCGAGCCAGAGCAGAGCCCGGCTCCAGAGCTGGAGCCCGCCAACGCGAAGGCGCCATACTCTAAGCACCGCCGGGGCGAAGAGAGCCTCTACTGGTCTCTTTCCTCGGTGCTCCCCGGCAGCCACTTCTGCTCGACGAGCGTCCGCACCACGGCCGTGGCGACGATGCCGTAGCCTTCGGAGTTGGGGTGGTAGCGGTCGCCGCGCAGGAACAGCTGTTTGGGGGGCGTCTCGGCTCGGGCAGCTCCTCGGAACTCCTCGGCGAGGTCTACGAAGGGCACGCCAATCTCGTGACAGGTTTGTCGCAAACGATCGATCGGGGCGGTCTCGAAGCTGTCCAGGTACACCTGGCTCTCGTACGGAAACAGGAAGACGGCCATCTGGGCTCCGGACGCCCGTGCCGCGTCGCGAATCGCCTCGAGGTAGCCGCGCTGCTTGCGCCAGACCTCGGAGTCGGCGCTGGATTCCCCGGCGCCCTTGGCGAAGCCCTCGGCGTTCTTCCAGTCCTTCGCCCGGTTCATGTGGTAGTAGGTCTGACGCGCGAAGCGGTAGAGACCGAAGCGGCCGAGGAAGTCGCGCACGCCCGTCGGCATCGCGGTGCGCAGGCCACGGCGGTTGAAGACCTCCTGATCGACGGCCCGGATCGCGTTCGGGAAGTCGTTGAGGTTGTAGCCGATCACGACGAGGTTCGGCTTCAGCTCGGCGCCGATCTCGCGGTACATCTCCTCGTACGCCCTGCCCGAGTAACCGTTGACGCCGAGGTTGGCGACGACGGGATGCCAGTCCGCGCCGGCGGCCTTCTCGCCCAGCAGCCGCTCGAGCTGGCGCGGCCACGAGTCGGCCTCGACGACGCCCTTGCCGAACGTGCACGAGTCCCCGAGGCAGACGACCCGGTACTCGTCCGGCTCGAAGTCGAGCTCGAGCTCGGGCCCGCGCAGGCCGCGTGAATCGGTCGCGTACCACGTGCCATCCCAGCGTCCGGCGAAGTTCGGCCGGTGGCGGTGCCCGCGGCTCTCGTGATCGAGGTAGGGGTTCGAGTCCAGGAGCGCGAACGGGCCCGGCTCGAGCGCGCGAGTCACGAGCTCACCGACGATCCCGAGCAGGACGAGCGTCCCCAGCGAGATCGCGAGCTTCTTGAGCCATTTACGACGCTTCACATCAGTCCTTTTCGGCTGGAGTCCCCCCGGACTCAAATCGCGCGCCCAGAGAGAGCAATCAGAGCGTGCTGAGAGCCTACTGACCGCCGTCTCAGCGGTGGACCAGGATCCGCTCCAAAGTCCGCTCCGCGCCCGCGACGTCGATGTGGGTGGCAGCAAAGGCACGCGTGAGCAAGTCGTCCGAGAGGTACGGGTCGTACTTCTCGCGCGCCTTCGCGCGCACGCGCCGGGCGAGATCCTCGGGGTCCGAGAAGCCCTCGTACTCGAGATCGCCCAGGTGGGCCCAGAGCTCATCGGCGCTCGTGCGCCGGGCGCAGAGCGCGAGTCCGTCGTGACTGGTCTCGACGCCGCGGCCGATGAGCTCGAGCCGGATCGTGCCGAGCACGCGATCGCCGGCCCACGCGAACAGAATGCTGTCGCGCTTGTGCTCGACGACCGACGTCTCGCTGAGCCGCAGCTCGGCGAACGCCTCCCGCGCCTGGGCGAGCAATGCCGCTGCGCGGCCATCGAGGAACGCGGGCACCGCGTCCGTCTCGAGCACGTGGCGCATGCGCTCGCGCACCTCGCCCGCGACGCGGCCGAAGCTCGACCTGAAGACCGGCGGATCGCCACCGAAGCCGGGACGGACGGTGATCACGCCCTTCTGCTCGTCGATCTCCTCGATGCGCCACGAGCGCCCGGCGAAGACAAGGCCGCCGTCGGGCGTCAGCGCGCTCGTCACGGGCATCGTCCCGAGCGTGCGCCCGTCGGCGACGACGCGGTATTCCTCGGTGCTCTGGAACGCGGCGTAGAACGAGTAGTGCTCGACGATGCGCTCGCCCACAGGCCCGCTCAGGAGCGTGCCGCGCGAGTCCTGGGAGATGAGCTCGGCCTGCCCCATCGCCCGCAGCAGCTCCGCGAAGTCCTCGGCGTCGACGGCGTCGAACGGCCCGCGCACGCACAACAGATCGTGGAGCTCGCGCGCGTTCGCACCGCTGCGTTCGGCGACGACGGAGAGAATCTGCTGGATCAGCGTCGAGAGGTGCGGTGCGCCGGACACCAGCGGCTCGCACCAGCCCTCGAGGAGCAGCTCGATCGCGGCGATCGCCTGCACGAGCTCCTCGCGCAGCCGGTCCTGGGGCGCGGACTTCTCGCCCAGCGCGGGCTCGCGCACGAGCACGCGCAGGATCGAGGGCGTGCCGCGCCGCCCCGAACGCCCCAGCCTCTGGCGCAGGGCGGCAACGGACGGCGGCGCGCCGAGCTGGCAGACGCTGGCGACGTCGCCGACGTCGATGCCCATCTCGAGCGTCGACGTGCAGATCACGTTCGTCGGGAGCTTTCCGTCCTTCAGCCGCGCCTCGGCCTCTTCGCGCAGCAGCTTGGCGAGGCTGCCGTGGTGTGGGAAGAACTCGTTCGGGACACGGCGCTCCTCGCAGGCCTCGAACAGCCGCGCCGCGAACACCTCGACGTCGCGCCGGCTATTGGCGAAGACGAGGTTCGACGAGCCACGCAGAAAGCGGAGCAGGTCGTCCGCGATCGCGACCTCCCCACTCGTCGCGCGCGTCGGGTCGTGCGCGAGCTCGGCGTCCTCGATCTGGTCGCTGTAGCCGCGCAAGCCGATCTTGACCTCGCTGTCGCCGCCGTCGTCGACGACGAGCTGCACGCCACCCGGGTCGTCCGGGCGCAGGAACTCCGCGGCGATCGACATGTCGCCCAGCGTCGCGGAGAGACCGACGCGCGGAATACGCCGCTCGAGCAGGTCCTCGATCCGCGTCAGCAGCGACTGCAACTGGCGCCCGCGCTCGGAGCCGAGGAAGGCGTGCATCTCGTCGATGACGACGTACGCCAGCGGGGCGAAGATCCCGGGCAAGCGGCTCGCACGCAGCACGAACATCGCCTCGAGCGACTCGGGGGTGATCAACAGCACGCCCCGCGGGTCGCGCGTCACGCGCTCCTTCGCGGCGCTCGCCACGTCCCCGTGCCAACGGTGCACCGGCACGTCGAGCCCGGCGGCGATCTCGTCGAGGCGGCGGTGCTGGTCGTTGATCAGCGCCTTGAGCGGCGAGAGGTACAGGGCCTGAACCCCCTCGGCGGGCGTGCGCACCAATTGGCTCGCGATCGGCAGGAACGCGGCCTCGGTCTTGCCGGCCGCCGTCGCCGCCGAGACGATCAGGTCGCGGTCGCCGGCCAGGATCGGGTCGACGACGGCCTCCTGGACGGGGCGCAGCCCTTTCCAGCCCTGGCTCCAGATCCAGCGCTGGACGCGCTCATCGAGGCGGTCGATCGCAGCAGTTGTGGCCATGGGATCGGCTCCTGGGTCAGAGTTGGAGAACGACGTCAGAGCTTGAAGGACGCGAGATCGTCGTCTCCACCGTCCGCGCCGCCACCCGGCTCCTCCTCGCGCTCGATCTCGAAGCCGCCCACGAGCTCTTCCCAGTCGGCGCCGGGGTTCTGCTCGAGCACGGCCAGGAGGTGCACGAAGCTCTTCACGGTGCTGCGCGGCGTGCGGAAGTACGCCTCGCCGACGACGTCGTTGCAGTGCCGCATGAAGGCCGTGAGCCCGTCGTCGGGCAGCAGGTGCTGCTCCGGATCGCCGCCGGCCTGGACGTTGCGGACGTTCTGCAGGAGGACGAAGAGCTCCTCGGGTGTCAGGCTGGCGAGGCGCAGGACGGGGCCCGAGTAGTCGACGAGGTCGCCCGTCGCGAACGTGTTCTCGGCGAGGCGCGTCTGCAGCGCGGGGTAGCTGTACAGGCCGCGGCGCGTGTCGGTCAGGAACTCGGGCGTCCCGCAGAACAGGAAGCCGAGCCCCTCGGTCTGTCCCTGCAGGCTGTCGTTGAGGATCGAGAGCAGGCGCTCGTAGTTCGCGTTGCGCGCCCGACCGCTCGACAATTTGAACAGGTTCACCATCTCGTCGAGGCAGACGAGCAGGCCCCGGTAGCCGGCTAGGCGCGCGAAGCGCGCGAGCAGCTTGAGGTGCTCGTAGACGGAGTCGTCGTCGACGATCGTGCGCACGCCGAGTGCCTGGCGCGCCTCGGTGCGGGTCGCGAACTCGCCGCGCAGCCAGCGCACCGCGTCGGCCATCAACCCCTCGTCGCCGGTGTCGTGCCCGCGCCAATAGGCCTCGATCACCTGGGCGAAGTCGTAGCCGCCGGTCTCCTCGGCGAGCTGTGTGAAGCGCTCGCCAATCACCGTGCGCGGCGAGACCCCGCGCTCCTCCGCCGTCTGCATCGCGGTCGTGACGAAGCGCTCGACGAGCGCGGCGAGCGCTCCACCGTCGGGCTTGGAGCGCGTCGAGGCATTGCGCGTCAGCTCGGCGTACAGCCCGCGCGCCCGGCCGCCACTCGCCTGCAGACGGCGGTCGGGGGTCAGATCGGCGTGAACGGTGACGAGCCGCTTCTCGAGGGCGATCGCGCGCACGAGGTGCAGGAAGAACGTCTTGCCCGATCCGTACTCGCCGATGACGAAGCGCACCGCCGCGCCACCGTCAGCGATGCGCTCGACGTCCCCGAGCAGCGCTTCGACCTCCTTCGAGCGCCCGACTTGAACGTGTTCGAGGCCGCGCCGCGGAACGACGCCCGCACGCAGGGACTGGAGAATGGCGTCCCGCGTGCGGGGCCGAATCGGCTTGGGTTCTGTGGTCATGGTCCCCTCGCGGGTTGCGCGTGCGCGCTGCGGGTCACTCCCCCGCCGATGTTCCTGGGCCGATCCATTCCGACGCGAGATCGACGTCGATCTCGATCGCGTCGTCCCCTTCCCAGAGCGGATCGCCGAGCGTCTCGAACGCTACGTCGTTCAGGGTATCGAGCGCTCCATCCGGAAGCAGGCCCAGACCGCGCGCGAGCTCCTCGACCTCCTCGCGCGGCCACGTGGTGCGTGCGCCCAGGGCGTCGAGCAGCGCGCTGTGGTCCGCGTCCAGGCCCGTGTAGGAGCGCCGCGGGGCGCTGGGCAGCGGGGTCGCGGGCGCCGGTTCGTCCCCGACCTCGGCGAACACGTCTCGCAGAAGATCGGAGACCTCGGCCGTCTCGGCCTGCTTGGCCGACAGCACGTCCGGGTCGAGCGCCAGCACGGCCCCCGCGCTGGCGGAGCGCGGCTCGGAGCCGCTCGAGAGGCCGTGCAAGTCGGCGTGCACGCCGGCGGGGTCGAGCCCGAGCAGGCCGTACGCGCGTTCGAGTAGGGCCACCTCGTCCGGGGACACCGCGCCGTCCGCGCAGGCGATCTCGAGCAGGAAGCGAGCGATTCGCGCGCGCTGCGCCTCGTCGAGCGGCGCGAGCTTGCGCGCGAGGCCGGCGAGGCTGGGCGGGTGATCGAGGGTCCAGGCGAAGTGTGCTCCGAGCCGTTCGCGCTCGGCCGGCGACAGCTCGAGCGCGGACTCGAGGTGAGCGATGATGCCCCACTCTTCGCGATGCGCAGCACCCCCGTCGGCCGCGGCGACCGCGGCGGCGAGGTTCGCCACGGCCGCGGCCGCGCCGTAGCCGGCCGTCGGCGCCGCTGGAGCCGAGGTGGAGAGCGCGAACGGCTCGAGCTCCCAGCCGGTACGCCAAGTCGGCCCGCCGAAGCGCACGTCGGGCTCGACGCCCCAGCCGAGGTGGCCGATCAGGCGTGCGTAGCGCGCGCAGTCCGCCTTCGTGGGCCTGCCGGCCTGCTTGCACGGCCACAGCTCGAGCAGGCGGCTCGCCGCGAGCGAGGGGGTCGGCTCGCCGATCTCGTCGAGCAAGCCGCGCAGCGCCTCGAGCGCGGGGTCGTCGCGAAGCTGGAGCACGACCGGTGGGAGGGTCGCGAGCGTCGCGAGGTCCGCGGGCCCGGCGTCGCGACTGTGGTGGCGCGACAGAGCACCGAGCTCCGCCGCGCAGTCGTCGGCGAACGCGGTTAGCTCGAGAGCCGCGTCGGCGTTCGCCTCGAGCGTGTCCGACTCGGCCGTGAACGAGCGCCACGCCAGCCCGGCGTTCGTCGGCTGGTAGTGCACCTGCAGCCGCGGCGAGCCGGGCCGCGGCACGAGGCCCGCGAGCCCACCCGTGTCGGTCGCCGGGGCGAAGCGGTCCTTGTAGCGCGCCCGAAAGAGCGCTTCGAACTCAGCTGGGCAGCGGCGCGCCGCCGCGCGCAGCTTGCCCCCGCTCGCGTAGTGCAGCCAGGCGCGCGCGAAACCGTGACTCAGCGGCATGCGTGCCTGGGCGTGCCGCCCGAGCGCCAACGCGAGGCGCATCGGCGGCTCCGACCGCGGCCGCTCCACGAGTGCGGGGGGAGAATCGACGAGCGCCGCGAACGCATCGGGGAAACGCAGAACGAGGTAGTCCGCAAGCTCCTCGAGCTTGGTCGCGAGCCGCCGGTCCGCGCCGTAGACCACCAGCAAGGCTTCGAGCTCGGCGTGGATGGCGGCGAGCTCGGCGCTCGTCACGGACCCACCCTCGGCATCGATCAGCACGCGCCGCTCCAGGGCCGCGAGGAACAGTCGCGCCCAGGCACCCGGCGCGTCCGGAGCACGCCGGCCGCCGGCGAGCCACGCGAGGTAGGCCGCGCGGGCGCCCGGCGTCAGCTCGGTGTAGCGCACGAAACGCGCCGTGGGCGGCGGCGCGTCCTGCGCCTTCGGCTTCGCAGCGACCCGCAGCTCCGGATCGACCAGCGACGGATCGGCGCCTTCGCCGCCGATCGCCGGCAGGTGCGAGCCGACCCACACGCCACCGCGCAGCTCGTGACCGTGGACCTCGGCCGGCGCGCCCAAGGGCACCCAGCGCGCCCGCGGCACGGCAGCCGCCGGTGCGGCGCCGCCTTTCACGCGAACATCGTCCGTGCTCGTTTTCGGGCTCGCGGCGATACCCAGCTCCCTTCCGACTCTCAACAACCGCCCTCCATCCGCCTCTCGGTCCGCCATGCCCGCCTGCAGCAGCTCCCGCACCCTGCCGACGGCATTCTTGCGTCCACGCTCGGTCTTGAGCTGCTGGGCGCGTTCCATGCCTGCGCGCAGCGCGTTTTCGTATTTGGCGGAAGACACCTCTTTGCGATCCTCGAAAAACCGGCGCTCGAGCGCACGGGCCTCGCGCCGTGGTGTCCGCATCGCGCGCCAACGGGCGAACGTCTCGTCGGCGGCGGCGAGATGCCGCTCGGCCCGGGCGAGCCTGTCCGCCGCGAGCGCTCGACCGACGCGACTGCGCAGCTTCTGTTGGACCTTATAGCGCCGCGCGCGGTTGCGGTCGATCGCCTCGATCTTGGCGAGGTGCCTTTCGAGGCGTCCTTCGGTGTCCGGTAGGGGCCCATACTCATCGGTGGGAAACGCGAACAGACGCCCCAGACCGAGCCGAACCACCTCGATCACGGCGAGCACACCCAGCGCCGCCAGCCAGGGCGCGGGCCGGTCGAGGGCGACCGTCCCGCCGTGCCACGCGAAGAGCCCGGCCGCGATCAGGAACGCGAGGACGAGCAGCTGGAGCTTCTTGAGGAGCGAGTCAAACATCGGAGGCCGCCCGGATCGTATCGACCCGTGGGCGGCCTCCGGCGAAGCGTAATTGGGGCGGAAACCTCCCGCACGGCGGCGTCAGCCTGCCCCTACTTGTCCGCGCCGGCCTCGACCGTCGCCTTGCGCTTCAGGCGAATCTGCATCTGCTTGTGCTCGCCTTCGTCGCCGAGGCGGAAGAAAGTCGTGGTGTGGACGTCGCCCTCGGCGACGAACTCCGAGCGCATCTTGACCTTCTCGCCGGTCGGCTCGTAGCTCTCATACGACATCACGATCGCCTTCTTCTCTTCGTTCCAACGGCCCTCCATGTTGGTCATGCGGGGCGTCATGCTGTCGATCCAGGTGCCGATGTACTTCTTGCCTTCGGGGTCGTAGCCGAGGGTCGCGGAGCCGCTGAAGGGCTGGCCCATGAACTCCATCTCGAAGTGCGAGACGGTCCACATCTGGCCGAGGGCGATGACTTTCTCGGTGCAGGGGCTGGTCTGCGCCTCGTCGGAGCCGGGCATCCACATCGAGAGCTCGCCCTCCCACATGCCAGCGCCCTTGACGATGCGCTGGTGGTGGTCGGTCGCTTGGGCGGCACCTTGGAAGGGAAGGACGGGGGACAGGGCTGCAATCGCGACACCGCCGACAAGGACAGTGGCGATACCAGTGGCGAAGCGTGAGGTGAACATGGTTCTGCCTTTGAGTGTGTGGCTCAGGATTACGTGGAAGGCGGTCTGCATCATCTGCGAGGCGGCCGCGCATCATTGTCCAAATGGCCCAACAAGCAAGGGCCTGGTGTAGAGCTTTTTAAACCCTCCTCGCCCCAGGGGGCCCCAGGTGCCCCCGCAGGTGTTGCAGCGTGCCCCCGATCGCCCGCTCGAGGTCGGGCGTGGTGCCGGCGAGCGGGTGGCCCGCACCGAAGGTGTGGCCTGCGCCCTCGAGCCGCAGGAGCTCGGAAGCGTTCAGCGCCGCATGGATGCGCTCGGCAGCGCCGAACTCGACCGTCGGGTCGTCCGTGCCGTGCACGACGAGGGTCGGCGCCGCGAGGCGACCGCACGCGGCGAGAATGTCGAGCCGGTCGCGGTTCTGCTCGAGGTCCTCGAGGATGTCGAGGTCGACGCGGTGGTCTTGGCCCGTGCGGCCGTTGTGGATCCACAGGTGACCGGACTCGCGCCAGGCGCGTTTCGCCTCGGCGTCGATGCGGTCGGGCGTGTCGATCGCGGCCCACGTCACGACCGCTTCGTAGCCGCCGTCCTCGGCCGCGTGCAGTAGGACCATTCCGCCGCCGCGGCTGTGGCCGAAGATCGCTCCGCGCTCCGGATCGACGCCGGGCGCCGCCCCCGAGCGCAACCAGGCGCGGACGCGCGCGATGTCCTCGATCTCGCGCGTGTGCGTGTTCTTGGCGAAGCCCTCCTCGTCGGTGAAGTTCTCGAGGTCCTCCCCGACTCCGCAACCCGACACGTTCAACGAGACGCACGCGTAACCGGCGGAGGCGATGCGCCGCGACAGCTCGGGGAAGAAACCCCAGTGCATGAAGCCCTTGAAGCCATGGACGACGATCACGTGCGGCGCGCCAGCGCCGACGGCGTCGGCCGACGTCTCCACGCGCACGCGAATCACGCGCGCGGGCTGGTCCGGGTAGTCGAGAACGTGGAGGCGGGATTCGGTCATGGGGCGGATGCCAAGAGCACGCGATCAGAAGAGGCCCTGCTGGCCCTCGATGCGAACGACGGGAGCGAGGTGCGGGAAGGAGTCGACGAGCTGCGGCGGCGCCGGCTGGGGCGCGCGGTTGGCGAAGAGGTACATCAACTCCAGGGCGTTGGCCACGGCCTTCCCCTCGAAGTGGTTGTTCGTGACGACGTACGTCTCGTCCGTCGCCTCGGCGATGCGCCGCGCCTTGCGCGCGAGCTCGCCCACCTCCGGCTGCGGGTAGAGGTAGTCGTAGCGGTCGTCACGTCCGGCCGAAGCGCGAAACCACTGCGCCGCGTTGCGGCCGTGCAGCCGCAAGTAGCCGATCGACCCGCCGGCCGGATGCCATGCGGGCGGATGGTTCCACGCCGCGGGCAGATCGATGTGCGCAACGGTGTAGCCCAGACCGCTCGCCACATCGAGCGCGGGCGGTGCGAACCAGGACTCGTGCCGCACCTCGAGCACGAGCGGCAGCCCATCGAACAACGAGCGGATACGCCCTAGCCTGCGCACCTCACCCGGACCGTGCAGGTAGGTGATCGGAAACTGAACGAGAACGGCGGCGAGCTTGCCGCTCGCGCGCAGGGGCTCGATCCCCGCACGCCACGTCGCGGCGGCGTCTCGCCAAGCCGCGGGGTCGTCGGGTTCGGGCGCGTGCGTGAACACCGAGAGGAGCTTGCACACGAAGCGAAAGTCCTGGTGCGGGCGGACGAGCCCGGCCCAGCGCTCGGCGTTGCGCGCGTGCGGCTGGGCGTAGAACGTGCTGTTGATCTCGATGCACTGGACGAACTGCGCGAGGTAGGCGAGCGGGTGGAAGCCGCGCGGCTTCGAGCGCGGGTAGACGCGCCCTTCCCAGTCCGGATACGACCAGCCCGCGGGGCCGACGCGGATCAAGCGCTGACCTCCAGGCCCAGCTCCGCGGCCGCCTCGCGCTCGAGCGCGAGCAGCGTCTCCCCCACTGCTTCGCGCGTCGCCGCCAGGTCCGCTCCTTTCGCCCCGGGCTCGACCCAGACCGGTTCACCGAACGCAGCGACGACCCGCGCGCGCGGCTTGGGGATCGTGAAGTGATCCCAGCTCTTCAGGTGCCACGCCGCGTCGGTCGCGAAGCCGACGGGCAGGATCGGATGACCGGTGATGCGCGCGAGGTAGGCGAGTCCGGGCTCGACCTTGTGCTGCGGGCCACGCGGACCGTCCGGCGTGATGACGATCGTGCGCTCGCCCGCAAGGACGTCGAGCATCTCGCGCATCGCGCGCAGCCCACGCTTGCTCGACGAGCCACGCACGATCTCGAAGCCGAAGCGCTCGAGGAGGTCGACCGCCAGACCACCGTCGTCCGAGACGGACACCAAGATCGTCAGCTCGTCCTCCATGAACTGGCTGAACGCGGGGATCATGCGGCCGTGCCAGAAAACGACGATGCAGCCCCCATGTCCGGCCCGCGCGCGATCGCGGCGTTCGGGGTGCAGCGCCTCGACGCGCCAGGTCTTGACGAGCCCGCGCAGACCGCGCGCCCCCAGGCCACGCACGAGCGGTTCCGCCACCGCTCGCCGCGCCCGGCGCATCGCACGCAGCCACGACCGGTCGCGGCGCTCGCGGTCGGAACGCGTGTACTCCCGCTCTGTCAGCTCGTTCCGCTCGCTCAACGCATCCTGCTCCGCCACGGACGCGCGCGACGCCGCGGCGGGCCACGTGTGGCATCACTGGCTGAGGATATCGTCTCCCGCGCCGTCCTGGTCGACGCCGTCCGGACCGATCGACCAGAGCTTGAAGGTCGTCTCTGCCGGCGCGTAGCGCAGGTCGCGACCCCAGCCGTCCTTCGGGGGGACGCTGCCACTCGGCAGGAAGCCCTTGGGGTAGTTGGTCGTCGGCTGGGCGAGGTCGGCGAACTTGCTCGGCAGACCGCCCTGGTCGAGCTGGTACACGGTGATCGCCACGCGGACCTCCGCGAGGCGGCCGTGGGTGCGCTGGGCGCTGTCGAGCGGCTGCGGAGCATCGGGCGCGACGGGCGCGTCCGAGGCCTCGGCGCGATCGACGACGCGCACCTCGGGACTCAGGTCGCCGGGACCGGATTCGGATCCCGACATCGACGGTAAGACCCAAGCCGCTCCGCCGACGGCTCCGAGCACGATCGCGAGCGGCGTTTCGGGGCCGAAAGACGACTCGGCGTGGTGCAAGACACCGCCTTCGACGCGCCGTTCCCAGCGCGTCGCGGGTTGGAAGAAGGGAGTGAACACCTTCGACTTGGGCAGGCTCGCGAGGTCGATTGGGAGCTCACCGACCATGTCCTCGGCCATCGATGCGAGCGGGACGAGACCGTCGTACATCTTGCCGAGGAACGAGACCCAATCGGCGAACCCGACCTCGCTCGCGCCGGTGGGGAAGCTGCCTTCCGCGAGCAGCGGGTGGCGCTTCGGCTGGCCCTTGATCAAGCGCCGAATCTCGCGCTTGGCGTGGCTCGGCAGCGTCGTCAGGAAGACGCGGTCCTCCATGACGACAACGGTCGGCTTGAAGAATCCCATCGGGTCGATCGGCAAGCCGATGTCGAGATCAGCCTCCCCGGTGAACTCGATCGTGAACATGCGCATGTCGCGGTACGTCGTCTCGCGCACCGCGACCTCGTCCCGCGCCTCGGCCGCAAGCAGGGCGAAGAGCCCCTCGACGCCGCGTGTGAACGTGTTCGAATCGCGCAATCCGACCGAGACCATGAGGGGCGGGGCGGCCAGCAACGACTTGATTGGCGGCAAGCTCCAGGCGACCGCCGAACCGAGCGGCTCGACCAGGTCGCGGTCGGGCCGGAAGCCGAATGCGTCCTCGATCCCGTCCATTCGCTCGGCGCCGCCGCCGGCTGCTTCGATCGCGCGGATCACCGCCGCTCGATCGAGGTGCGCCACCCAGCCGACAATCGCCTCGGGATGCACGAGGTCGAAGTCGCCCTCGGGCACGGGCGCGCTGGCGAGCAAGCCGTCGAGCGGTCCGTTCGCGGGCGTCGCGTGAAAGCCCTCGGTGACGAAGCGGCCACCGCGCAGCTGCACGCGCCAGTGGCCGCCACGCGTGATCATGGTCAACATCGGGCCGAACAGCCCTTCGGCGATGTCGATGAGGGGACCGATGTCGGGCACGTCGATCGAGCGCATCAGCTGATCGCCGATGAGCGAGAAGCCCTCGAACACGGTCGTACCGCTCGACGAGCTGAGATGCCGCGCGCCGCGCGCCAGCGCGCCCGAAGCTGCGATGCTCTCGCCGCCGCCGCCAAGCCGCTCGAGGCACGCGCCGGTCGAGTGGATCCCGGCGAGCAGCACGACGCGCTTGCCGTCGTCGAACAGGCGCAGCTCGGGGAGCGCTTCGGCGCCTGTGTTGGCGGTCGTGACGCGCACGCCGTGGTCGGCCGCGAGCGTGTGCGTCTCGTGTGCGAGCTCGGCGCCCTGCCCCTCGAGCAGACCGAGCACGAACTGGGTGTATTCGCGCGCGGCGATGTCGGAGCGGAACTCGAACCCGACCTGCAGCCCGAGGTGGCCGCGCAAGTACCCCGCGACGTCGTCCTCGCCCTCGGGCAGAACGCCGCCCTCCATCGCACGCAGGATCGGACCGATCTGGCCGTCCTTGGCCGACAGCGAGAACGACAGGCGCTCGAGCGGCTCGAGGAAAACCGACTTGATCGGCGGCAGCTCGCCGCGCTCGACGGCGCCGTCGTAGAGCGCGCTCAGCTCGTCGAGGGGGTCGTAGCTGTCGATCCCCATGACGGCCCCGATTGCAGCCTGCACGTCGGCATCGGCCAACAGACGCCCGAGGGCGCTCGCTTCGTAGGCCCCGGTCAGGGCTTGGACGTCGGGAATCTCGAAATACAACACGGCGTCCCCGGGATGCAGGCCCGAGGCGACGGATGCGCCCGCGGGGCTCTGCGGGCCGGGCTGCGCGTTGGATAGGGGCTGCGACGCGGCGAAGGCAGCCGTCGCGGAAAGGAGTCCCGAGGCAGTGAGGAGAGATACGTGGGGGATCATGCGTTACAGGCCGGCAAAGGCGCGGAGCTCGGCTTCGTGCTTCTCCAGCTCCTTACGCAGCTGGGCGAAGATCTTCCCGGTGTCTTTGCCTTCCTTCAGGGCCTGCTTGATTGCCCCGTGGGCCTCGGTGACGGGCGTGCACTTGCCGTCGAGCATGAAGGCGACCAGAAGGCCGGCCTCGTTGACCAAACGCGTGGTCTCGGCGTTGTCGCCCGAGATCGGAAAGTCGAACAGCGTCGACCACGAGTGCAGACCACCCTGGGCACTCAGGTTGCTCGACGACCACTTGCGAACCCAAAGCGGATCGCCGCCACGCTCGACAGTCGCTTCGTACCAGCGCGACGTGTGCGCCGCGCTGCCCCAGCGGAACCAGGTCGGCAGCTTCTTCTCGCTTTCGAAGTCCTCGACCCAGCGCGAACCGGGGCCCTTCTTCTCGGCCTTGGCGACGGCCTTCGGGCTCGGGTCCATGATGTTGGCGTACGACAGACCGAGCGCCAGACGCACGTCGTGCACGGCGAACTTCTCGCCGTTCTCGGCTTCGACGTCCCAGAACGAAACGCCCATGCCGTTCCACTTCTTGGACTCGGGATCGAACCAGCCGTCGGCAAAAAACGCGCGACCGGAGTTCGCCATGCCGGCTCCGTCGGTCGCGGGGAACCCGAACTCCGGGTTGCCCTCGGCGATGCGCTCCATCTGTTCGACGTCGCGCAACACGAGCAGCTCGACGAGGTCCGGAGTCGGCGAGCCGTACGCGCGCACCAGGTCGCGATAAGCCCGTTCGAGCTCGTCCAAGGCCTTCATTGCCGTTTCGCGATCGCACGTCGTCGACAGCAGAACGTGATCGCCGGGGATGCGCCACCAGCGCCCGAACTCGGCGTGCCAAGCGTTGGCGGCCTCGAGCGACAGCCACTCGTCTCCGCATTTCCACAGGCCTTCGCTGATCTTCTCGATCTCGTCCGGGGCGACCCAAACGAGGTCTTGTCGAATCCAGCCCGCCTCGATCTTCTCGAGCTCTTCCTTCGAGACCCAGCGCCCTTCGTCGTTCTTCACCATCCCCTTCTCGAGGAACGGCACGTCTTCGGGGCGCACCCACTCACCTTCGTACTCGACGAGTCCGAGCTCTTCGGCACGTTCCTTCGCCTGCTTCTTCTTGTACGCGGCGAGCTTCTTCTCGCTCGTGAACCACTTGCCGTCGAAGTGCTCGTGGCCCAGCTTCGCGCGCGCTTCGCGGTGATCGGGCTCGACGCGCACGAGCTTGAGAAGCACCTTGCGCACATTCTTGTCACGCTCGGTCGACTCGCACCAGAGGACGAGGTCCCAGAGCGCCTTCGGGTCCTTGCCCGCCTCTTCGAGGCGCTTGTCGAACTCTTCGTCCAGTTCGATCCGAACGTCGGGCGAGATCGGAACGGGCGAAGCGCAAGGCGCGGGACACGTGAAGAGCGGGAGCGCCAGCAAGGGGGAGAGCATGGGCAGACTCCTGGTGGGACCAGTTGGTTGCGGGGAGAAGTCGGGAAACGTCCGCCCGAGCTCGTGGTGGACGGACGCGGCGAAGAGTTTATAGTGCTGGGCCGCAACGCGCGCGGGGCTGGTTGCAACCAGCCAGTCAAGAACCAAGTTATTGGCTATTTAAACGAGCAATAAGCCAAACATAAGGGGCCACGCCCCCATAGAAGACGGTCATGGCCAAGCACAAGGCTCCGACGCAGATCACCATCCACACCGAAGAGAAGTCCTCCCTCGCTCAGTGGGTCGACGACCACTGGATGAAGGGCGCGGTGCTCGCGGTGCTCATCGCAGGCGGCATCCTCGGGGCGCAGTACTTCGGCGAGAAGGCGTCGGCGCAGGAGCAGGCCAAGTGGGACGTTCTGCGGGCGGCGATCGCCACCAACGACGCGGCCGAGCTCGGCAAGGCGGCGGAGGAGCTCGCCGGCACGGGGATCTCGGGCTGGGCCCACGCCTCCCAAGCCACGGTGGCCGCGCACGATCGCTCGTACGACGAAGCCCTCGAGGCCGTGGCCGCGGTCGAGTCCGACGGCTCCAAGTGGCTGACCCAGGTCTCGTTCCCGATCACCGAAGACGGCCCGCAAGAGACGATCGCCAGCTACCTCAAGCGCGCAGTCGCAGGCACGAAGGCCTTTGACGACGCCAACCCGAACGTGTTCAAAAACGCGTCGGCGCCGGAGGGCTCGCCGCGCGTGCGCATCGAGACCAGCGCGGGAAACATCGTCGTCGCGCTCTACGAAGAGGAAGCCCCGAAGCACGTCGAGAACTTCCTCAAGCACGTCAACGAGGACTACTACGTCGGCACCAAATTCCACCGCGTCATGAAGGGCTTCATGATCCAGGGCGGCGACCCGAACACGAAGGAAGGCGAGATCGACACGTGGGGCCAAGGCGGTCCGGAGTACAAGATCGACAGGGAGCAAAACGACCTCTCGCACGGGCGCGGGGTGCTGTCGGCCGCCAAGCAGCCGCAGGAGTTCCAGAGCTCCGGCAGCCAATTCTTCATCACCGTCGATACGGCCTACCACCTCGATGGTCAGCACGTGATCTACGGCGAGGTGCTCGAGGGCATGGATGTCGTGGATGAGATCGTCGCCGGGGAAGTGCGCGAGCCGACTGCAACGGTGCAGAACGTTCCGGTGAACCCGGTGGAGATCACGAAGGTTGCTGTGATCGAGTAGCGGCGGTTGGGCTTCGGGCCGCGGTTTTCCCGTTGCGGCCCGCCCCCGCCGGGGACCGTGGTCCGTCCGCCACGATCGTGCGTCGCTCCGTTTGCGTGCACTTGCCCCGCGCCTTTGCGCTCGCCCTGCCCGGTGAACGTGCTCGCGGGGCGCTCCCAGGCCTGACGCAACACTCGACCGCGCCAGGGGTGCCTGGCTCCTTGGTCGCACGGGCATCGCGCGCGCTTGCGCTCGAGCGCTCCTCGCCCGGGACTCCAGCGAGTGTTCCACGTGGAACACATCTGGCTCGCGGTGGATCGGATCACCGACTGTTCCACGTGGAACATCAACGGTCCGCCATGATGTCATGCCGCATCCGGAACGACGGTCCGGAAAGACGAGGCACGCGCGGCGGACCGTGGGGATACGCGGCGTTACGAGCAAGCCTCGGGAGTCAAGTGACGGTTGTGCCCACCGACCCCATCACGCCCTACAGCTCGTCCCGCGGCGCCAACGCTTCGCAGATCCGATCCAACGTTTCCCGATCGCCGTATTGCAGCACGATCTGGCCTCGGAAGCCTTCCCCGTTCTGCACGCGAACGCGCACGCCGAGACGCTCACGGATGCGCGCTTCAACCTCCTTCGCCCACGGCTCGATCTCGCGCGCTGGCCTCGCTTCGCCGCGCGCTGCAGGCATCGCGCCTCGGCGCGCGCGCAGCTCGAGCTCGCGCACCGACAGATCCTTGCGCACGGCTTCCTTGAGGAGCTCGAGCGCCTGTGCGGGCTTCTTCGCCGAGAGCAGTGCCTTGCCGTGACCCATTGAGATCAGGCCGGCGGCCACCGCGTCTTGCGCCTCGCGCGGTAGGTCGAGAAGGCGGATGTGGTTGGCGACGCTGCTGCGGCGGAGTCCGACCTTGGCGGCGACCTGCTCCTGGGTGAGACCCAAGCGCGTCATCATCTCGCGGTAGCCGTCGGCCTTCTCGAGCGGATTCAGGTCCTGGCGCTGGACGTTCTCGACGAGAGCCAGCTCGAGCATGGTGTCCTCGTCGACGTCCTCGCGGACCGTCGCGGGGATCCGGCGCAAGCCGGCGAGGCGGGCGGCGCGCCAGCGGCGCTCGCCGGAGATGATCTCGTAGCCACCGTCGACGCGGCGCACGCAGATGGGATGCAGGATCCCGTGGGCGAGGATGCTGTCGCGAAGCTCCTCGAGCTGATCGCTGTCGAAGGCTTTGCGGGGCTGGTTGGGGTTCGGGCGGACCTGGGTCAGCGGAATCTCGACCGCCCCGCCGGCCTCCGGCCTCGGCTCTCCGACCTCCGCCGCCGCCGTCTCGCCGCCGAGCAGGGAACCCAATCCGCGACCCAATCTACGCTCCATGTGCTTGCCTCGAACTTGCCTGGCCTCGCCGTCGATCCGGCGCGCGAAGTACTCCCGTTGAAGCGGTGGAGCCTCTACCGGCTGGGCCGCAAAGTCAACGGTCGCATCGATCGGAACGCCCCGTCCCAGCGGTTCCAAGCGTCCGAGGCATTCACTACATTCCCCCCAATGCTCGCCGCGAACCTCGCAGTCTGGGTTCTTCGACATCAGGTCCGCAGCCCCGCTCTGTGGCTCTGGGGAGCGGTCTTCGCAGCGACTTGGCCAGCCGTCACGGTCTTCACTCCGCTCGGCGTGACGACGTCGATGGCGGGGACGCCTCCGCTGCTTTACGAAATCGCATTTCTGGCGAGCCTGGTCGGGCAAACCGCGGGCATCGCCCAGATCGAGGGGAGTCGGTGGATCCTCGGCCACGGGTCGGCTGCCCGGCGCGCGTTCGCCGAGTGGATCGTCCTCGTGAGCGCGTCCCTTCCGTTCCTCGCGGCCGCTCTCCTGCCCCCGCTGCTCCTCGGAGCGCGGGACAGCTTCGGGTGGGGGTCCCTGATCGGGAGCGCGACGACCCTGCTCCACCTCTCGGCGATCGCCCTGGTCCTCGTCCGACTCCCGATATCGGGGGCCGCGCGCCTCGCGGCCCTGCCCGTTTTCGCCTGGGTGCTCCCGGCTCTCGTACACGGGGAGAGCACGCTGGGAATCGTTTTGCTACACGTCTTCGACGCGGCGCGACACGTGCAGGATCCCGATTTGGCTGGCTGGACGAGCGCCGTCCTTCCGATCATAGGGTTGCTCGGTGCGGCGTTCGTCTCCTCCCGCACCTCGATTCCGCATGCGATACGCAATCCTCGGTGACATCCACGCCAACCTGACGGCGCTCGAGACTGTTCTCGCGTCGATTCAGTCGGAGGGCGTAGACCGCATTCTCAGCGTGGGAGACGTCGTCGGCTATGGCGCGGCACCGACCGAAGTCGTGCAGATCGTGCGCGAGTTGGACGTCGTCGTCGTCAAGGGCAACCACGATGCCGCGTGTGTCGACGAGCTCGACACGACGTACTTCAATCCGTACGCGCGCGCCGCGGTCGACTGGACGCGCGAAGCGCTCGACGACCCCGACCTCGAGTGGCTGCGCGCGCTGCCGCTGGTCCAGCATCTCGAGGAGTGCACGGTCTCGCACGGAACGCTCAGCCACCCCGAGCGCTTCGACTACATCCAATGCACCGAAGACGCGGACCCCTCGCTCGACGAGCTCGACGTTCCGGTCTGCTTCGTCGGCCACACGCACGTGCCCGTGGCGATCATGCGCAACATCGACGACCCGACGCGCACGTCGTACACGACCGAGTCCGAGATCGACATGTCGACCATCGCCCGCGCGATCGTCAACGTCGGTAGCGTCGGCCAACCGCGTGACGAGATCCCCTTCACGGGCTACGCCCTGTACGACACCGAGGCCGAGCGCGTTTGGATCAAGCGGCTCGAGTACCTGGTCGAGCGCGAGGCGCGCCGCATTCGCGCGGCGGGCCTACCGGGCATGCTCGCCGATCGCCTCTTCCTAGGCGTGTAGACGCGGGCCCAGAGGTCCGGTCTAGTGGTGTGATTCACTCTTGTGCGGCATTTTGGTCGGTGCGTACGCGTTCGCTGCAAGGCGCAGCGACGACGCGACTTCGCTGCAAGTCTCGGAGGAGGCGCAACGCAGCAGCGGGCGGGTACGGGCCGACCAAGATGCCGCACAAGAGTGAATCACACCACTAGGTCGCTTCAGCTCGAGCAGCACGTCGCGCAGGAGGGCTTCGAGCTCGGCTCCGAGCGCTCGTTGGCGTGGCCGTGGTCGAGGCGGGTTACGCAGTGGGCGGAGTGCGGAAGGAATCGAGGAAGAGCGCCGCGAGCCCGACCGTTGCCGCGCTCGAGAGGACGCTCGTCGCGATCAACATTGCCGTTGCGCTCACCGCGCTCCGCATCTCGAGGCCCCGTTCCGTGCTCAGTGCGGGATTGGAGTCCGCGAGTCCGCTTGGATCAACCCGTCTTCCATGTGGACGATCCGCTCGCAGCGCTTGGCCAGCCGTTCGTCGTGCGTCACCAGGAGCAGTGAGAGCCCCCGGGTCTCCTGCTCCTCGAAGAGCAGATCCAGGACCTTCTCACCCGTCGCGCGGTCGAGGTTTCCCGTCGGTTCGTCCGCGATCAGGATCGGCGGGTCGAGCAGGAGCGCGCGTGCGATTGCGACGCGCTGCTGCTCTCCGCCCGAGAGCTGTCCGGGCCGGTGCGTGAGACGCTCGGCGAGGCCGAAGCGCGTCAGCATCTCGAGCGCCTTGTTGGTGTACCCGGCGCGCTTGGAGCGGAACGTCGCGGCGCTGTGCGCGATCATCGCGGGCAGGAGCGCGTTCTCGAGCGCCGAGAGCTCCGCCAGCAGGTGGTAGAACTGAAAAACGAAGCCGATCTTCGCGTTGCGGAGCCGGCTGCGCTGCGCCTGGCCAAGCTGCCAGACACGCACGTTCTCGACCTCGACTTCACCCTCGGTCGGGCGGTCGAGCAGGCCGAGGATGTTGAGCAGAGTCGTCTTGCCCGCGCCGGAGGAGCCCATCAGGCACAGACGCTCGGCCCGGTAGAGCTCGAGGTCTACGCCGTGCAGGATCTCGAGCCGCCGGTCACCGACCTTGAACGAGCGCCGCACGCCCGTAGCGGCGAGCACGCGCTCGGGCGCCTCTTGGGAAGGTGCCGTCTGCTCGTTCGTTTCGGTGCTCGAGTCGACCATCTTTATTCGAACCTCAGGGCCTCGACGGGATCGAGCTTGGCTGCGCGCCACGCCGGGATCATCGCGAAGGCAAGTGTGCAGACGAGGGCTCCCGCCACGATCCAAGCGACGCCGGTGACCTGGATCACGCTGGGGATATGATCGAACAGGTAGACCTTGCGGTCGAAGATCTGAAAGTTGAGCTTCGCGGAGAGCCAGCGTTCGATCGAGTCGATGCGCAGCGCTCCCCAGACCCCGGCGACGACCCCGAGCGAGGCGCCGATCAGGGCCTCCCAAAAGGCGATCAAGAGGAACAGCGACATGATCCCTTTCGGCGTTCCTCCGAGTGCGCAGAGGATGCCGATGTCGCGGCGCTTCTCGGACACCATCATCGACAGGATCGCGAACACGCAGAAGCCGGCGACGATCATCACCAGGCTGAGCATGATGCCCATGAGGGACTTCTCGTTCTCGATCGCAGCCAGCAGCGTGCGGCGGAACGCCTCCCACGTTTTGACCTCGTCGAAGAGCGGGGACTCTGGTGAGTGCAGGAAGCCGGCTTGGTGCAGCTTGACCCCGAGATCTTCGGTGATCGCGCGCTTGTCGCCCTCGTAGTCGTGCAGCTTGACGAGGACCTGGCTGAAGGCGTCGTCCTCACGCCCGAGCCAGTCCGCGAGGACGCGGCGGTCGAAGTAGATGCGCTCGAGGTCCATGCTGTTGTGGCTCGAGCGGAACGTGCCCGCGACGACGAAGGTCTGGTTGATCGGGTCCCGCGTACGACCTGACTCGGGATCGATCGTGGCCGTGACGATCTCGACCTCGGCCCCACGCTGCAGGCCCCAGGCGGCGCCGAGGCGTTCGCCGACGATGATGCTCTCGGCTGGGAAGCCCCGCGGTTGGTAGCCGGGCGGAGGAGCGAACGGATCGTCGACGTCGGCGGGTCGCTGGGTCGTGGTGCCGGGGGCTGGCTCGCGCAGCATCGACTCGCGCAGGTCGGTCGCGGCGAACTCGGCCTCGACGTCGATGCCGACGAGGTTGGCGACTGCGAGCCCGCCCCGCTCCTGGTCGCTCGCGTAGAACTCCTTGTTCTCCGCCGAGATCATTCCGTACCACACCATCTGCGGCGCGGACGCCGCGACGCGCGGGTCGGAGCGCACGATCTCGAGCAGCGCGTCGACGTCGCGCCGTGGCGCGCCCTTGCCCTTGATCGGGTAGTCGAGCATCGGCTGGACCAGGACGTCCGACAGGTTGCCGCGCAGGTGCTTGCGGCTCTCGTTCAAGAAGCCCGACATGATCGACAGGATCAGAATCAGCGCCGTGACGCCGACGAAGATCCCCGCCATGCCGATCCAGTTCGTCTTGCGCGCCCGGAGGTAGCGCAGGCTCAGGAAAAAGCGATACACCGATTACTCCGGCTGCTCCGCGTCCGCTGCGTCGGTGCCGTCGACCCGCCGCATCGCGGGAAACAAGATGACGTCGCGGATCGAGTCCTGACCGGTCAAGACCATCACGAGGCGGTCGACGCCGATGCCGAGCCCGCCCGCCGGGGGCATCCCGAACTCGAGGGCTTGCACGTAATCGACGTCGACCTCGCCCGGCGCCTCGGGGTCGAGGCTCGCGACCTGCTCGGCGAAGCGCCGCTCCTGTTCGGCCGGGTCGTTGAGCTCGCTGAACGCGTTGCCGAGCTCCATGCCGGCCAGGAAGATTTCGAAGCGTTCGGCGAGCCGCGGATCGTCGGGGCTCGTCTTTGC
Organism: bacterium; assembly: GCA_024226735.1. GTDB lineage: Bacteria > Planctomycetota > UBA1135 > UBA1135 > JAAELL01. The sequence continues at coordinate 65,620 of JAAELL010000348.1, forward strand.
CAGGGGGCAGATCTGGACAGGGTAGTCCTGCACGAACACCGGGCCCGAGAGATGGTCCTCGACCGTCGCCTCGAAGACGTCGTTCATGAGCTTCCAGTAGGCGCTGCCCTCGCGGTCCGCGGCGTTCGGCAGGCCCAGCTCCTTGGCGCGCGCGCACACCGCGTCCTTGTCGTCGAACGCGCACCCGTTGTGCTCCTCGAACAGCTCGGTGTAGCGCTTGCGCTCGAACGGCACCTTGAGGTCGTACTCCTCGCCACGGAACTTCGTCTTCGTCGTGCCGTTGACTTGCACGGCGAGGGATTCGATGAGCCCCTCGGTTATTTCCATCATGCGCCGATAGTCCGCCTGCGCCTCGTAGAGCTCCATCATCGTGAACTCCGGGTTGTGGCGCTGGGACAGACCCTCGTTGCGGAAGTTGCGCGCGATCTCGAACACGCGCTCCATGCCGCCGACGATCAGGCGCTTGAGGTACAGCTCCGGCGCGATGCGCATGTAGAGGTCCGCGTCGAGGGCATTGTGGTGGGTTACGAACGGCCGCGCCGCCGCGCCGCCCACGATCGGGTGCAGCGTCGGCGTCTCGACCTCGAGGTAGCCCTGGTCCTCGAGGTAGCGCCGGATGCCGGACAGGATCTTGCTGCGCTTCTTGAACACGTCGAGGACGCCCTCGGATGCCCACAGGTCGACGTAGCGTCGGCGGTAGCGCGCCTCGACGTCGGTCAGGCCGTGCCACTTCTCCGGCGGCGCTGCGACGGCTTTCGACAGCAGGTGGACCTCCTGCGCCCAAACGGTCGGCTCGCCCTTTTGGGTGAAGCCCAGCTCTCCGGTCATGCCGACGATGTCGCCCCCGTCGAGGAGCTTGCGCTGCGGCCACCAGTCGCCGAGCCGGTTCTTCTGCAGTCCGACCTGGATGCGTCCGCTGCGGTCCTGGACCGGAGCGAAGATGAGCTTGCCGAAATCGCGCATGCCCATGATGCGGCCGGCGACGGTGACCGTCTCACCGATCAGTGCCCCCGGCTCCTCGGCGGTTCCGGCCTGTTCCTTCAGATCGGAGATCGGCGTGGCGACGACGCCCCGTGCCGGATAGGGGTCGCGGCCATCGGCGCGGAGGGCCTCGATCTTGGCCAGGCGGTCGGGATGAGCGAGTTCGGTCATGGAGTCATGGAATAGGTGGGTTGAGTGACGTGGAGAGGCTAGCCCAGCGCAGGACGGACCCATAGTGAGGGGCCACAAAACTTCCCGTTTGAACCGGAGTGCGGCCCGTACGCTTAGCGGGCATGCACGTGTTTTTGACGTTCGCCCTCGCCAGCGCGTTCTCGGGGCTCGGATCCCACCAGAGCGGAGGCGCGTGGGTGCGTCTCGTCGATGCCCGGACCGGGGCGCCGATCGATGGGGCGCGGGTCGAGGTGTTCGAGGCGGGAGTCCGTAGCGTCCGGGTCGGAACGGGCCGGCCATCACCGGCGAGCCGAGCCGTCAGCGATTCCGAGGGCTACGTGAGCACGAGGACAGATGGCATCGATTCCGGGGTGGGCGACTGGGCGCGCATCGTCGCCGAAGGGTACGGCGAAGCGCGGTTCGCCACTGCGCTCGGGGGCCCGCTGCCTGCCGCGGCGCCGACGGTCGAACTCCCACGCGCCGCGGCGCTCGTCGTCGAGGTCGTCGACAGCGCGGGAGACCCCGTGGCCGACGTGGGCGTGCAGCTCGATGCCAGCGGTTACTTCCTCATGCGCCGGCGCTACACGATGGCGTTCTCGCACTCATACCGGCGCAGCGCGCGCACGGACGAGAGCGGAAGCTCGTGTTGCGGGATGGCACGCGGGAGCTCGTGCGCGAGGTGAGTCTCGCCGCGGGAGAAGAGGCCGAGCTGAGTTTCCGTTAGTGGGCCAATAGCCGCTCTTCGAGCCACTCGACGAGCGCCACCAGGAACTCCTCCGCCACGGCGCGCTCCTCGAAGTAGTCCGTCAACCGCGACACCTCGCCCGCGACCGGCTTGAAGAGGTGGTCGAGATTCTCGAACACGCGCAAGGCATGGTCGGCGTGCTCGGCCGCGTCGAGCACCGCTTTCAAGACGGCCGCGTCGCGTTTCGCCGAGACCTGGAAGTCCTTGGCGCCCTGCAACAGCAGCACGGGGCAATGGACGCGCGCGATGTTCGCAGCCGGGTCCTGACGCGCGTGGTCGCGGAGCCACTCGCGATTGTCCAGGAGGCCGCGCTGGTCGGCGGGCAGCTCGTCGGGGTCCACTTCGGCGTCGCCGGAGAGGCGCTCCAGGAGCGCGCGGACCTCGGCCAGGGTCTCCTCGCTCGCTTCCCCGGCCTCCTCCAGAGCGAGCCGGTTCTGGTCCATGACGACGTCGATCAGCGGACGTCCCGTCGCGGCCATGAGCACGATCGCCGCGATGCGCGGCTCCTCGGCGGCGAGGATGGGGGCGGTCACTCCGCCTTCGGAGTGGCCGATCACGGCGACGCGTCGCGGATCGACATCGGCGCGGCCGAAGAGGTGGGCGACACAGGCGCGTGCGTCGCCAACCAGCTCGTCGTAGCCGATCCCCTCGAGCTCGCCCGTGCTCGCGCCGCAGCCCCGGTCGTCGACGCGCAGTACGAGGAAGCCGGCGGCGCTGAGGCGGTCGAGGATCTCGTGCGTACCGAGATCGATTCCGGACGAAAAGCCGTCACGGTCCTGGAGCCCCGAGCCGGAGATGAAGAAGACGGCCGGGAGCTTGCCCTCCGCGTCGCGCGGCTTCGTGACGCTGCCCGCGAGGACCGCGCCCGCGCTCTCGATCCGTACCTCCTCGTAGGTGAACCGCTCGTCGCGTGAGCGCGCGACGGTCTCGAGCTCGAACGGCTCGAAGTCCGCGTCGCCGCGCGTGACGATCAGGGACTGGGCCGGAACCGAGAGCTCGAGCAGTCGGCCGTCCGGCCCGATCGTGATGGTCTCGCCCAACGAGTCCTCGAGTCGCACGCACGTGACTCCGCCCTGCTCGACGTCAGGCTTGCGCGTGACTTCGTACGGGACGGGGCGCAGGACGTTGGATGAGAAGAGCGGCAGCTTCCGGGCAGCGCCGGGCTCGGCGCCGGACCCGGGGCCATGCAGCGCCAGCAGGATCTCGAACCAGCCGATGAAGTTGTTCGTCTGCAGGAAGCTCCCGTCGGGCACGTCGACTTCGAGATTGCGCGCGGCGCCGCGTTGCACGACTCGAGCGGCTGCGCGCTGGCCGTGGAACGTGAGCTCGACGCGCGAGTCCTGCTTGCCGATTCGAGCCTGTAGGACGTGGCGCAGCGGGCGGCCCGCGTCGTCGGTCCAGAGCTCGGCGCGGTAGCGCTGCTCGACGGGCATGCGCGGCGTGGCGTCGAGCTTCACCCAGGCCGTGAAGTGGTGTGCCCGCGCGCCGAACACGTCCGCGGGGCCCTCGTAGCGAAGCATGTGCATTCCGAGCGGCTGCTGCGCCAGCTCGAACGTCCAGACGGCGCGTTCGCCGGGCTCGTAGAGGGCTCCGACCGTTTGGGCTCGAACTTGAGACGGCAGATGGGCGAGGACCAGGCCAAGGAGCAGCAGGGGCTTCATTCGGGATACCTCCAGGGCCGAGGATACGCCTATTGGAGTGATTCCCCGAATCCCGGTCGACGTATGGAGCCGCGCGGGGTCGGGAACGGTGGGCGCCCCTCCGGGCGTTACGATGCCTCGCACCCAGTGGTGTGAGTCACTCTTGCGCGGCGTGTTCGGGGCGGATGCGCGCACGGTGCTCGGGGGGGACTACGCGGAGTTGTCGGTGATCGCGTAGGGGCTTGGAAGCGAAGTCTCCGCTCAGTCTCGCGTCAGCACGTCGAGGATCTGTTGCTCGCGATTCTGCAGCAGCTCGCCCTGGCGGAGCAGCATCCAGCGGTAGAGCAAGCACACCGCGACCAAGCCGGCTGCGTGCAGGAGCGGATAGACCGGAACGGCTCGCGCCCAGCCCTGCAGGCCCAGAACGAACTCCGCGGCCGACGGCAGCGCGAGGGGTGAGAGCGTCAGCGGAACCAGGAACACCGCGAGCAGCTGCCACAGGATCGTCTTGAACTTGGCGTTCGCCGCCTTGAAGCCGCCCTCCTTGAGGCGCATCGGGCTGAGGATCGACATCGTGTTCCCGAGCGCGCAGAGCAGAATGTAGGCGGACACGAGCTGCAGGCATGCGCCGACGAAGTGCTCGGCGTCGGCCGGGATCAAGAGCTGAACGGCGACGAGGGCGATCAGGCCGATGCCGAGGCCCAAGGGGGCCGTCGCAAGGTTCTTGCCAAGCAGGATCCGGTCCCGCCGGACCGGCGAGAGGACGTATGCGCGGAATCCGGCGCGGTCCAGGCCGAACTGGTTCTGGAGAACCTGCACGATGCTGAGCAGGCCCATCGTGATGGCGCCCAGGCTCAGCGCCGGAGCGAAAGAGCTCAGAGCCTCCCGCGTCGAGGGCCTGGCGAGCAGCACTCCGAAGACGGCCAGGATGAACACCGGACTCAGCAGCAGTAGCTTCGTTTCCGGCGCGCGCAAGAGGCCGCGGAGACTCGCGTAAGCGATGCTCGACGCGCCTTCGCTGACGAAGGGTAGCGTGCGCTCGACCATGGGAGTCGTGCGCTTGCCGACCGATGGGGGTGGAGCTACCGGCACTTCTCGCGTGGGACCGCCTCCCTTGACGACGGAGAGCATCGTGGTGCGGTAGGAGCGCCGTAGGCTCCAGGCTCCGATTGCGAACATGCCGACGGCGCACAGGCCACCGCGCAGCCAGCGCCTTTCCGCAGTCGCACGCACGCCGTACGGCAGCCAACCGGCGGGGATCAGCATCGTCGCCAGGGTGATGTTCCGTTCGAGCGCGAGCTCGTCCTGGGCGCGTTCCTCGGCGCGGCGCGCGAGCTTCGCTTCGGCCTCCGCCTTCCCTGGTCCGTCCTCGTGGGCGAGTCTCCTCAGCTCGCGTAGCTCCTCGCGCTCGCGGTGGCGTTCGTCGCGGTCGGACCGGTGGACTCCGATGTTGATCAGGTTGGGGAGCTGCACGAGCAGCACGAAGCCGAAGGTCACGGCGGCGATGATGTTGCGCCCACGACGCTTGTCCTCCATCAGGCGCGCGAGCCAGCCGCGCAGCTGGTAGGTCAAGCAGGTGACCATTCCGAAGAAGCCGAGAAGCAGCGGGAAGCAGAGCAGCAGCGGTGGCCCGTGCGTGACCACCATCGCGAGCGACAGCCCCAGCATCGCCGGCAGGAAGATCGCGACGCTCAGGCTGACGAAGGAGCTGAGGTAGTTGTAGAGGAACACCCAGCTCAAGGAGACGGGCAGGTGCAGCAGGTTCTTGAAGGACATCGCGTCGGAACGCTGCAGGTCCGTCACCAGGCCGATCGACCACGAGAACAGGAAGCCCAGGGTCAGCGCGATCCAGGCCAGCAGGACGTCCTTGGGCTCGGCCCCGGGCAAGTGCTCGATGCCGAGACCGAGCGTCAGGAAGAAGACGCCGACGCAGGCGCATAGAATCAGGACGAGCAGCACACCGAACAACACGTTGCTCAGCTTGCCGCCACGCCGGATGCGGTTCCGCAGGATGTGCCAGCGCAGCCAGAGAGTGGCTCGCAGGTGGCCGAGGTTCAAAGTCCGGGTTCCTCGAGCCAGCTGAGCTGGGGGTCCTGTTCGACATCGGTGCCTACGACTTCGAGGAAGCGGGCCTCGAGCGACCCTCCGCTTCCGAGCTCGTCCATCGCGGCCTGTTCGACGAGCGCGCCCCCGACGATGATGCCGACGTGCGTGCAGAGGCGCTCGACGATCTCCAGGACGTGGGACGTGAGGAAGACGGTGGAGCCGCGCTCCACGAACGTGGTGAGCAACTTGCGAATCGTGCGCGAGGCGACGGCGTCGACGCCCTCGAACGGTTCGTCGAGGAACAGGAGGTCCGGGTCGGGCAGCAGCGCCGCCGCGAGCGCCAGCTTCTTCTTCATGCCGCTCGAGTACTCGACCGTCAGCTTCGTCTCGTCCTTCTTCAGGTCCAGGAGCGGCAACAGCTCGTCGATTCGCTGCCGCAGCAGGTCCTTGCGGATCGAGTGCATGCGCCCGATGAATGTCAAGTACTCGGCCGCCGTCAGATTGTCGAAGAGCGCCAGGTCTTCGGGCACGACGCCGATGCGGCTCTTCATGACGAGCGCTTGTGCGTGGACGCGCGGGTCCTGGCCGAGGACCTCGATTCGCCCTGAGGTCGGCGCGAGCAGGCCGGTCAGCATCTTGATCGTGGTCGACTTGCCGGCGCCGTTGGGGCCGAGGAAGCCGAAGAAGGTGCCCTTGGGCACCTCGAGATCGATCTTGTCGACGGCGCAGAAGCTGCCGAAGGTGCGCGTGAGAGCGCCGGTGCGAATCGCGAGGTCCATGTCGCAGAAGACTACGACGAACGGAGTGCCGAATTCCGGTCGCCAGCGAGAAACCCCTCGTCAGCGCTTCTCATTGCCCGCGTATCCCATTCCCCGCAGCAGTTCCTCCTCCTCGCGCCCGGACCGCAGGGCGGGGGACTTCTCCGCCTGGAGCCAAGTCTCGATCAGGCCCCGCAGCCGCGCCACCTGCGCCTCCTCGTCCGCGGCGACGTCGTGCTTTGCCTCGGGGTCGGCTTCGACGTCGAAGAGCCGCGCCATCACGCCTCCGGTGGCATCCGGTGACCATTGCAGGAACCACTGCCCGTCGAGCACGCACCACGTCGGCCCGACGAAGCTCCAGCCTCCATCCACGAACGCCCACCCGCGGCGCGTTCCGAAGAAGACGGGCTCGCCGGCCGTGAAGACGTCGCGTTCGCGCGGGTATCCGGCCGGCGCGACGTCGGCCAGTCGCAGCAGCGTCGCTCCCAGGGTGGACGAGTCGACGCGGTCCGCGATCCGGTCCCCGCGCTCGACGCCCGGACCGGCGAGGATCAGGGGCACGCGTACGGTCTCGCGGAAGCTCTGGTGGGCGTGTCCGAACAGATCGTGCTCGAGGAACTCCTCGCCGTGGGTCCCGCGCGCGGCGAGGGCGTCGAGCTGGGGGCTCAGCTCGCGCGCGCAGCCGTAGGCGTGCAGCCCGTCGGCGCGCAACGTGTCGACGACGACGAGCACGACGTTGGGTTGCGCGGGAGTCGCGGGCCGCGCCGCCTTGCGTTCGAGGATCGCGAGCTCGAGCCGACCGAACCCCGCGCGCGGCAGGTTCGCGCTCCCCGCCTCGAGCGTCGATCCCGCAGGTGCACCCGCCCCGACTCCCCGAGGCGCTCGCGCATGAGCCGCCCCTGAACGGGGACCCCGGCTGCTTGATGCTCGACGGTACACCACTCGCTCTCCTCGACGAGCGAATGGGTGACGCGCCGCAGCTCGAACGTCGCGGGCTCCTCGCGGCACGCGGTGCAGAGGAGCTACGCGACGAGCGCTATTCGAACACGATGCTCAGCCCGTCGGTGAAGTTCGACGTCGAAGTCGGGTTCTGGTCGCGGTACCAGCACTGAAAGTTCCACGTGTCCCCGGAGAGGACCGGCTGCGGCGGGTTGACCGGGAACGAGGTCAGATCGACCGTGATCGAGCCGGTCGGTCCCTGGATGACGTTGGCGGGCGCGTCGAAGCGACCGATGTCGCCGGACAGGCACACGAGGCCCGAGGAACCGGGCGGCACGAAGGAGCCTTGCGACTGGCTCGCGATGAAGTAGCCGAACTGGTTCGCCGGGAGGTCCTCCGCGAGGAGCGTCACTTCGTTGCAGCCCGGGTAGAGCGAGCCGCTGGCGGAGATGCGCGCCGCGACGCCCGTGCTGTTGGGCAGGCCGTTGCAGTACACCTCGCCAAGCGGGGCGCGGAACACGTCGATGGTGTCCTCGAACGTGCCGCTCGCGGTTCGGCCACCGGCGAACATCGCGGTGTTTCCGACGGCGGCGGCGGCGAGGTCGTAGCGCGCGACGGCGAGGGTCGCGGTGGACCACGTGTCGGTCTGGGCGTCGTAGATGTCGACGACGTCCGAGGGCATCCCGGTGCCGTCGACGCCACCCGCGAAGATCGCGAGGTCTCCGACGGTCGTCGCCGTGAGGTGGCTCCGTCCGACCGAGAGCTCGGCGGTCGCCCAGGACTGCGTCGCGGAGTCGTAGATGTCGACGCGCGAGCTGCGCGTGCAGCACCCGATGCTTCCACCGGCGAACAGCGCCTTGCCGGCGACCGTCGTCGCCGCGAGCGACATGCGCGGCTGGCTCAGCTGGTCCGTCGTCCAGAGACCTGTCACCGAGTCGTAGATGTCGACGCGGCTCTTGGCCGTCGACGAGGCCACGCCGCCCGCGAAGAGAACGAGTGAGCCGGCGTGCGTCGCTGCGAGCGACGAGCGCTCTTCACTGAGCTCTGCGGTCGTCCAGGTCTGGGTCGCCCGGTCGTAGATGTCGACGCGGCTCGAGGGCTGCTCGCTCGACTCGCCTCCACCGAACAGCGCCTTGTCGCCGGCGCTCGCCGCCGCGAGATCGATGCGCGCGCTGCTGAGCGCAGCGATGGTCCACGTTCCGGTGCCCGCGTCGTAGAGGTCGACACGATCGGTTCCACCGCCGAAGAGCGCGACGTCTCCTACGGTCGTCGCCGCGAGATCCGCGCGCGGCTCGACGAGCGCGGCGTTCGACCACGTGCACGTCGCCGCGTCGAAGAGGTCGGCGACGTCGCTGCGCTGGCTGACTCCGCGGAAGCCGCCGCCGAACAGAATCGTGGTCCCCGCCGCGGTCGCCGCCAGGTCGCTGCGCGGCTGCGAGAGGGTGTCGGTCGACCACTGACCCATAGCGGGCGTGGACGCGATCAACAGGGCGAGGGGAAGGAGAGGGCAGACGGATCTCATGGAGCGTGTTCCGAGGGGCGGGAATACTGGATAGCCGGGGTCGAGCCGGCCCGAATGTACCCTGCGCTCCCCGAGATAGGGCCGTTCCAATCGCCAGCGGATTGCGACCGGCCCTCAGCCGTCGCCCCCTCCGACGCCGAGTGCGCGGTACAAGAACGCCAGGGCCGCGGACAGGTGCCGTCCTCCTCGCCGACCGTGACGAGCATCGCGGGGTACTCGACGCCAGGTTCGACGTTGTGGTAGAGCGAGTACGCGCGCAACACCTCGTCGTCGTCCGCGTTCTCGGACGAGCCGAAGTCCGGGACCGAGAACGTCGAGCCGGTGAACTCGTGGTAGCGCAGCATGTCGAGCTTGGGGACCTCGATCAGAGCGGCGGCAAAGAGATCGGGTCGCTGCATGCTGACGGTGGCCGCGAGGATGCCGCTCACGCTGCCCCCGTCGGCCACGAGGAGATCGGGCGAGGTGTATCCCGCTTCGCACAGCCACTCGCCCGTGGCGATCATGTCACCGATCCCGACTGGCTTGTTGCGGCGCTTGCCGGCGTTTGCCCAGTCGTCGCCGTACTCCCCGCCGCCGCGGATCCCGGGCAGCGCATAGAGGCCGCCGCGCCCCATCCACACGACGAGGTGTGGCTGGTACCACGGGAACGCGGCCCAGCCGAGCGCGCCGTACGCGTACATGTGCAGGGGCGCCGGCTCGCGCCGTGCGAGCACGTCCTCGCGGCCGGCTGCTCCGGGTCGTGCCGCAGCCGCGGTCTCCACGAGACCTCGTACTCGCCCGTGCGGACGTCGAGCCGGTACAGCGTCCCCGGGTCGAACAAGTACGAAGCGGTGAAGTACGCATGGTGCCCGTCGGGATCGTCGGCGAAGCCGCTGGTGTTGCCCGGCAGCTCGAGGTCGTAGAGGTGTTCGCCGTCGAGGCTGACGAAGCGGAAGCTCGGCCGGGCGTCGACCATGTACGTCATGCACAGGCGATCCGCGAAGGCGCTGACGTTCGTGAGGTTGTGCTCGGTCTGGGGGACGACCTCGTGCAGTGGGCATGTGGCATCGTCCACGTGACGCGTGACCAAGCGCCCGCGGGGGGCGTCGCGCGTCGTGCGCAGGTAGAACACATTGCCCGTGTGGTGCTCGTACGCGTAGCGGTGCTCGCCTTCGCCCGCGTGCGCCGCCAGCTACAACGCCGTGACCAGCGCTACATCAAGGACTACCTGCGTTGCGTCGCCGCGCTCGATGACAGCCTCGGTGAGGTGCTCGCCTACCTCGACCGCACGGGGCTCGCGGACGACACGGTCGTCATCTACACCTCCGATCAGGGTTTCTTTCTCGGCGAGCACGGCTGGTACGACGAGCGCTGGATGTACGAGCCGTCCCTGCGCACGCCGTTGATCGTCCGCTGGCCGGGCGTGAAGCGGCCGGGCAGCACCGCGGACGAGCTGGTCCAGAACATCGACATGGCGCCGACGTTCCTCGACCTCGCCGGCGTCGCCGACAGGCCGGCGATGCACGGCGCGAGCCTGGTGCCGCTCTTGCGCGGAGAGCACCCCGAACAGTGGCGCGATGCCGTCAATTACCCCTACCACCAGCAGGACTCCAGTCGAGCGTCGCACACGGCCGCGCGGCATTGCGGGATCCGTACCGCGCGTCACAAATCGATGCACGTGTACGACCACGACGTATGGGAGCTGTACGACCTCGAGGAGGATCCGGACGAGATGCGCAACCTGGGTGGAGCCGAGGAGCACGCCGAGCTCCAGGCGCGGCTCGAGCGTCGCCTGCACGCGTTGCGCGAGGAGTATGCGGACGCGGCCCCGGTGAAGTGAGGTGGGCGCCTCGCGGCCGAGGGCGAGCGCGAGTAGGCTGGGGGACTCGGCCCTGGTCGACCCAGGCTCTCGGCTCCGCTCATCCGTGCTCGACACCATGCGATACCTGCTCCGATCGTCGTTCATCCTGGCTCTCGTCCACGCGGCTCCCGCGAACGCTCAGACCGTCCTGCACTACTGGGACTTCGAATCGACGACCGACGTCGTCGGGGGCGTCCCGACGAGTGCCGTCGGCGTTCCCGACCTGAGCTTGCACCCGACCTACGGCGAGGCGTATTCCGGCTCGAGCCAGTCACTCAACTCGATCTCGGGCGGGACGAGCGCCGGTGGCGGCTTCCTCGAGGCTGACGTGTTCGCCGGTGGCGTGCCCGTCGCGCTCGATTTCGGTACGTCGAACTTCGCGATCAGCTACTGGTCGTACAACCCGAACGATGGCGACGCGCGTGGCCCGCGTATTTTCGACTGCCTGCCCGGGACCTCGACCGGGTTCCAGCTCGGCACGAACACGAGCGGCAACTGGAACATGCGCATGGACGACGACCAGGGCGTGGCCGTGACCACGTCCTCGGCGGGCCTCATGCAGGCCACGGACCGCTGGACGCACGTCTCGATCAACGTCGACCGTGGGAACGGTCAGCTCTCGATCTACTTCGACGGTGGCCTGCAGGCGTTCGTGCCGCTGGTGGACTCCGGCACGCCACTGACGGGGATGGTGTTCCCCGAGATGGACCTGGAGATCGGCGTGATCAACGGCGGATCCTCCGCGGGACAGTCCCAGGACGCCGGCCTCGATGACCTCGCCTTCTACGACGCGCTGCTCGGCGGCGCGGACATCCTCGGGCTGGCGAACGGCACGCTGACGCCGTTGAGCTTCGCGGACATCGGTCAGTCGTACTGTGGCCCCGCGGTCCCCAATTCGAGCGGCCTCGCCGCGGAGATCATGGGCGCCGGGAGCGCGACCGCGGCGAACAACAACCTGTTCCTGACGGCGACTCAGTTGCCCGTCGGCCAGTTCGGCTACTTCATCGCCGGCCAGACGCAGGGCTCGTTCACGCCGCCCGGAAGCCAGGGCGTGATCTGCCTGACCGGCAACATCGGCCGGTACCACGGCGTGCCCGACATCATTTCTGGGCCGACGGGGAGCCTGCAGGTCGACCTGAACGCGATACCCGTCAATCCGCCTCAGCCGGCGCTCGCGGGGGAGACCTGGAACTTCCAGTGTTGGTTCCGCGACAACAACCCGGCGTTGACGTCGAATTTCACCGACGGGCTCTCGGTCACTTTTCAGTAGCGGTCGCGGGCTAGTCCCGACGTTTTCAAGAGGGCGCGGCTCCTCAATACCCATCTGGGGAGCGCGGGAAGGGCTGGCACGGCCACTGGCCGTTCGCCAGGATGGCTGGACTGGCATGCGTGACCTGATCCTCGCACTGCTCGCCACGCTGCGGTCGGGAGTGCGCTCGCGGCGGGAACTGGTGCTTGAGAACCTCGCTCTGCGGCAGCAGCTCGCGGTTCTCCGTCGCACGATGCCCAAGCCCCGTTTGCGAGACTCGGACAGGCTGTTCTGGATCGCCATGGCCCGCTTCTCGCCGCGATGGCGAGAGCTGATCGCGATCGTCCAGCCAGCGACGGTCGTGGGGTGGCACCGGAAGGGAGTCGAACGCCTGATCGGCTCCATTCGACGCGAGTGCACGGATCACGTGATCGTCCTCAACGAGCGGCACCTGCATCGGATTCTCGGTCGTTACGTGGACTACTACAATCGATCTCGCACTCACATGTCGATCGGTAAGGATGCGCCCGCGGCCCGAGCCGTCGAGGCGCCCGAGATGGGGAAGGTTCGATCCATCCCGAAGGTCGGTGGCCTCCATCACCGCTACACCAGGAAAGCGGCTTGATGCCGCTCAGATGCGTTTTGAGGAGGGCCGGACATTCCGGGTGGTGTTCGCCCCGCGAATCCGGTTGAGATCCCGGCGGGCGGCAACTGATGACTGGTTTGCTCGTCGATCTAGAGAGCTGGTTTGCGAGCCATTGCGATGGCGATTGGGAGCACGGATGGGGCGTGCGTATCAACACGCTCGATACTCCGGGCTGGTCGGTAGACATCGACCTAGCAGGGACCGCTCTTTCACGTCAGGCGTTGAGCCGAATCCAGGAGGAGCGAGAGGAGCACGATTGGATTCACTGCTGGGTCGATGGGGAGCCACTCATGTCAGAGTCGGCAATGCGCCTGCAATCAATCGGAGTCCCATCAATGAGTTTGTGGCGTGGATTCAAGGTACGCTAACGCCTCGTCCAACCAACCAGAGGCCACCATGCTTCGCTTGCCGCTCACTCTGCTCGTCGTCTTCGCCGTCCCTGTTCACGCCCAGCAGGTGTTCGTGGAGGTGGAACCGAACGAGGACAAGCCGAGCGCATCGCTAGCCGATTGCATCTCCGACGGTGACCTGGTCACCGGCTGGGTGTGCGGTTCGGGCTGCCCGCCACCGGGCGACCGGGACCTGTATCGCGTCACGAGCTGTGACGACGTGCCGGGCATCTACCGCCACCGGCTCGAGATGTCGTTCAGCGGCCCGGCCCTCCCGCGCCTGTTGGGCCGCACGCAATCGAACGGTGTCGTCGACGAGCTCTCGGACGTCACGCTTCAGGAGGGTACGAACGCCACTGTCCCGCAGCGCTTCAATCAGTGGTACGGGTTCGGCAAGCAGGAGGAGGTGTACTACGACGTCGGCATGCCCAGCTTCAACCGCAACCCCTGGCAGTCGCCCGTCACCGTCACGCCGGTGACCCCGACGCCCGTGCCGGGAACCTTCCTGCCGGGCACGATCACGATCCACACGCTAGGGCTCGGTCATGGCACCAACACGGAGCTTTGGGTCTACGACGGCGACTACAACGCGATTCCGGGGTACGGCAACGACGACATCATTCAGAACCTGCAGGAGCAATCACGTCTGACGCGCACGTACGGACCCGGGACCTACACGCTCGCGTTGTCCGACTACAACCTCGCGAACAACCTCGCCTCGCCACCCGAGGACGACATGCGCGCGGGCCGGGTGCTAGACTTCCCGAACCTCGTCGCTTGCTCGAGCGCGGAGTTTCCGCTGGACGTGACCTTCCAGATCACCGACGGGAATACGACCGTGACGATGCCTGCGATGAAGCCGGGTCCGTACGACGTCCTCTGGTTCGAGTTCACCGTGGCGGGCGCTCCGGGCTCTACCTCCTTTTGTCCAGGCGACGGCAGCCAGCTCCCATGTCCTTGCGCGAACGAGAGCGTTCCCGGCAACGGGGAGGGGTGTCGCAACGCAACGGGATTCGGCGGCTTGCTGCTCGCATCCGGCACGACGGGCGTCACGAGCGACGATCTCCTCTTGCATGCGACCCACCTCACTCCGGGTGGCACGACGCTCCTGTTCGCCTCCATGCAACCGCAGAGCACTGCACTGCAGGTCGGCGACGGACTCTTGTGCATCGCACCGCCGCTCGTACGCATGTCGTTCGCTGCGGCGGACAGCACCGGGACGCTGTCGTGGGGCCCCGGCCTCGCCGTGACCGCGGGCTGGGCGGCCGGCGACATCGTCCACCTGCAGGCGGCCTATCGCTCGACCGGACCGTGCGGCACGGGGTTCTTGTTCACGAACGGGGTCGCGGTGACGCTGACGCCCTAGTGGTGTGATTCACTCTTGTGCGGCATTTTGGTCGGCCCGTACCCGCCCGCTGCGGCGTTGCGCCTCCTCCGACCAATCCCAGTATCACCGTATTGGCAGAGGAGTCGCGTCGTCGGCGCGCCTTGCATCCCATCCCGTACGAACCGCCGATCATGCCCCATCAGAGTGAATCACACCACTAGACTGCGGCGCTACTGGCCGAGGAAGAAAGTCATGTCACGTCACGAGAACACGCACACTCAGCTTCTACTCATCTCGATTGCGGTCGCCGCCCTAGCGGCCTGCAGCTCCACCGGCGCCGGGGCGCGCTCCGCGGGCACGGACCTCGACGCGCGATTCGAGGTGAAGGATGACTCGGGCGCTGACTCGCCGATCGCCGAGCCGATCGCGGCCGCGAATGCGGCGATCGATGCGATCGTGGCCATCCCCGACGGAGAGCGCACGTACGCGAACACGCTCTTCGCTCTCGACGGCGTCGTCGCGACGTTCTTCAACGATGCGCGGATGACCGGCTTCCTCTCGCAGGTCTCGACGGACAGCGACGAGCGTGACCGCGGACGCGCCGCATCGGCGGACCTCAGCGACTGGTTCACCCTGCTCAACAAGCGCGAGGATCTGTTCGAGGCCGTCACGACGTTCTCCTCGACGGGCCCCGACCTCGATCCGGTCGAACAGCGCTACCTCGACGTGACGCTGCGCGACTTCCGTCGCGAGGGAATGGAGCTCTCGGCCGAGGATCGAGCGCGGCTACTCGAAGTCGATCGCGAGCTGAACGTGCTCGGCATCGAGTTCAGCAAGAACATCGCCGACGACGAGACGATCGTGGTCTTGTCGCCGGACGACTTGCGCGGGACGCCGCAGGCCTTCCTGGACGGCCTGCCGCAGTCCGGCGGCTTGTACCTCTTGCCGGTGAAGGGCGCCGCGCTCGGCCGCGTGCTGGGCTTCTGCGAGAACGGGGAGACGCGCAAGAAGGTCGCGATCGCCGCGAGTCGCCGCGCGGGGACGAAGAACGTCGACATCCTCGAGAAGATGATCCTCCTGCGCAGTGAGAAGGCGCAGCTCCTGGGCTACGCCCACATCGCCGACTTCCAAACCGAGACGCGCATGGCGGGGTCGGCCGACGCCGTGTGGGCGTTCTACGACGAGCTGCGTCCCAAGCTGCGCCTCAAGGCCGAGCAGGACTTCTCCGAGTACCAGGCCGCCAAGCGCCAGCACACCCAAGACCCCAACGCCCAACTGCAGACGTGGGATCTCTCATTCTACAAGAACTGGCTCCTGCGCGAGCGCTACGCCGTCGACTCGGAGAAGGTGCGTGAGTACTTCCCGATCGAAGCCGTGACCGAGGGGCTGTTCGGCGTGACCCAGGATCTGTACGGCCTGCGCTACGTCGACATCACCGATCGTGCGCGCTCGGACGGTCGCCCGATGTGGCATGAGGACGTGAAGCTGTACGAGGTCTGGGATCGGGACTCCGGCACGCTGTTCGGCGAGTTCTACACCGACCTCCACCCACGTCCGAACAAGTACAGCCACGCCGCGCAGTTCCCGTTACGCCTGCGCAAGCGCTGGGCCGACGGCACTCTGACTCGCCCCCTCGTCGCGCTCGTCTGCAACTTCACCAAGCCGACGAACGATCGTCCGGCTCTGCTCAGCCACGACGAGGTGGAGACCTACTTCCACGAGTTCGGCCACTGCCTGCACAGCATTCTGTCCGAGTCGGACCTCTCGAACTTTGCCGGGACTCAGGTCGCCCGAGACTTTGTCGAGGCGCCGTCACAGATGTTCGAGAACTGGATCTGGGACGCGGACGTGCTCGGACGCTTCAGCCGCCACTACCAGACGGGCGAGCAGCTACCGGCCGACGTCTTGCGTGGCATGATCGCCGCCAAGAACCTCGGTTCGGGCCTCTCGGCGGAGAGCCAGGTCTTCCTGGGCGTGATGGACATGCGCTTCCACACCGACGCGGACGGAGTCGTCGACACGACCGCGGTGCGCAGGGAAGTCTACGCGGACACGCGCACGTTCGAGGCGCTCCCCAACTTGTTCAGCCAGGCCTCGTTCGGGCACATGGTCGGCTATCACGCGGGCTACTACGGCTACCTGTGGTCCCTCGTCTACGCCCAGGACATGTTCAGCCGGTTCCGCGAAGGCGGAGACATCATGAGCCCCGCTCTCGGCAAGGAGTACCGCGACAAGGTGCTGTCGCGCGGCGGGACGCGCGACGAGATCGATCTCGTGCGCGACTTCCTTGGCCGCGAACCGAACTCGGACGCCTTTCTCGAGCACCTGGGCCTGCGCGGCGAGTAGTCGTCGCGACACGCCTCGTTCAGTCGCCGCCGAACACGTCCAGCTCGTACAGCGTCTTCCCGTCCTTGTCCTGGAACCGGGCGGTCAGCCGCGGCGGATCGGCCGACGCGTCGATCAACAGGAAGCTCTGGTCGACGCCCATGTCCTTCAAGAGACCCGGGTGCGGCGCGTTCGCCGCTTCGATTACGAAGTTCGCGAGTGGGCTCGAGATGAGCTCGACGAGGTCGTAGCCGACGACGTCGCGTGTCGCGTGCCGCACGGCGCGCGAACGGTGGATGTCGCCGCCGACGAGCACGACACCCTCGATCTTGTTCTCGCCCAGGTACGCGAACAGCGCGGCGCGCTCGTGCGGGTAGTGTGCCCAGTGATCGGTCTTGAACGGTCGCGTCGCGCCGTTCCAGATCATGCCGCTGGCGAGGATCTTGAAGGTCGCCGTCGAAGCGGCGAGGCGCTCTTTCAGCCACGCCCACTGCTGTGAGCCGAGTAGGGTCGGCTTGTCCGCGTCGACGAACGACGGCTCGGTCGCCGCGAACCAGCGGGTGTCGAGTAGGAACACCTCGACGGGGCCCGCGCGGAAGCTGGTGTAGACGCCCTCACCGCCTTCGCCCAGGCTCGGGTTGGCGTGGTACAGGCCAAAGGTGTCCCGCGCTCCCTCCTTTTCGGGTAGCAGACCGTTCGTGTCGTTGCGCCCGAAGTCGTGATCGTCCCACGTCGCGTAGACCGGCAAGTGCGGCATGAGGGACTTCAGCTCGGGGACCGAGTAGAAAGCGCGGTAGCGCTCGCGCTGCACCTTCGGATCCGTGCTGTCGATGTACGGCATGTCGCCCAGCATCACGACGGCCTCGGCGCCGGCCTCGCGCATTCGGGTCCAGACCGGCTGGTTGGGGAAGCGCCGATCGTCGGCGCAGGAGGCGAAGGCCAGCCGCACCGTTTCGGCGTCCTTTGCCGGTGTCTCGAAGGCGAACGACTCGGTGCTCGGGCCCGGTCGGTCGCGTTCGCCCGAACGGACCTGGTAGCGATAGGCGCTACCGGGCTTGAGCCCTTCGAGGGTCCACGTGACGCACAGGTCGTTCGCAGAGGCCGCTTGCGCGTTGACGACCCGCGTATCGGGATGAGCTTCCGTGCTGAGCTCGATCCAGAGCTCGCCCGCCTCCAGCGCGCGCGCCCAGACGCGAACGCTGGTCGGGGTCAGCGTCCCGAGCATCGGGCCGTGGGTGATCGGCGAAGCGGCATCGTCCTGGGGCGCTTGGCCGACAGCGAGAGCAAGGATGCAGAGAGTGTTTTTCATGTCAATCGAACTCCGGACCCCTGAGGTCGACGGGCGGGCGCTTGGAGCGCAGGATGCGCAGATTCAACATCTCGACGAAGACCGAGAAGCCCATCGCGAAGTAGATGTAGCCGCGCGGAAGATGGGCGTGCAGGCCTTCGACGATCAAGGCCACGCCGACGAGCAGCAGGAACGAGAGAGCGAGCATCTTCACCGTCGGATGCTTGTGGATGAACTCCGCCACGCTGCGCGCCGACCACATCATGAACACGATCGCGGTGACGACCGCGGCGATCATCACTCCGATGTCGTCGGCCATGCCGACCGCGGTGATCACGGAGTCGAGCGAGAACACCAGGTCGAGGAAGAAGATTTGCACGAGCGCGGACGCCAGCGTCATCTTCTTGCCGCCCGAGGCGTGATGCTCCTCGCCCTCGAGACTCTGGTGGATCTCGTGCGTCGCCTTCGCGATCAGGAACAACCCGCCACCGAGAAGGATGAGGTCACGACCGGAGACGGCGCGTCCGAAGGCCTCGAACAGCTCGGCTTTGAGCCCCATGACCCACGAGATCGACAGCAGCAGGACGACGCGTCCGACGAGCGCGAGCGTCAGGCCGACCATCCTCGCCCGGCCTTGCTCCTCCGGTGGCAGACGCGAGGACAGGACGGAGATGAAGACGATGTTGTCGATGCCCAGAACGATCTCGAGCGCCGTCAGAGTGGCGAACGCCACCCAGGCCTGTGGTTCGGTGATCCAGTCCACGCGGTTCTCCGTGGGTAAGAACGGGGCCGGAGAGCGTAGCGTCGGTCGTTCCCTGGGGCCTTTTCCAACGGGCATCCCCCTCCTGATCCACCCCCAGAGAGGATCTTTCAATGCCGGTATCCAAAAGTGCAATGCGCTGCGGGCATTCCCCGATTTGGGCCGGGGGAGGTGTTTGCCGAACAGACGGGTCTGGCGGCACCGAGCCCTGAGAGAGGCCCGAGGGAGATGCTGAAGCCGTCAGGGCGGGAGCGGGGTGGAATGCCCGCTCCCGCTCCTTTTTTTGCCTCGTCAGAAGAATCTGTGGGTGCCCTACGGCTCGAGCAGGATGCGCTGGGTGCGCGCGGTGACGTTGCGGGTGACGGACTTGGTTCCCTTGCCTTCGATGCGCAGGTGGAAGACGTACTGGGCGGGACGGAAGCGGACGAGGAGCGGCTCCTCGGCGATGCGTGCGGTCGAGCGGCGGAAGCCGGTCGAGTCGCGGATCTCGATCTCGACCGGTGCGCCCATCCGGTTCTCGACGTGCGCTTCGACGGCGTCGATCAGCTCGAGCGCGAGGCCTTCGACCGAGACCGGCATCGCGACCGTCGCGTCGAGGTCGTCCGTCTCGCGCCAGGCCAACCACACGACGCAAAGGATCGTGGCCGCCGCGACGAGGATTCCAATGCTCTTCATGTCAGATCAACGGCCCGAGGATTCCCGCCGCATTCTGCACGATGCGCTTCGACCAGTGCCGACTCGTCCAGCGCGCGGAGTCGACGCGCTTCGAATCTTCCATGTACGAACGCTGGAGGAACCGCAGGCGGCTCGCGAAGTCGGTGTCGTAGATCAGCGTCGAGACCTCGAAGTTCAGCTCGAAGCTGCGCCGGTCGAAGTTCGCGGTGCTGACGAGCGCGAGGTCACGGTCGACGGTCATCGTCTTCGCGTGCAGAAGGCCCTTCTGGTACTCGTGGATCTCGACGCCCGCCTCCAGAAGAGGCTCGTAGTGGCTGCGACTCGCCGCGGCGACGAGGATCGAATCGTTGTGCGCCGGGACGACCAGGATGCAATGCACGCCGCGCCGCGCGGCGGTCTCCATGGCCGCCCGCGTGCCCTCGTCGGGAACGAAGTAGGGCGTGGTGACGATCACCTCTTCGCGCGCGGTGTGGAATACGGCCTGCAGGACCTGGACGAGCGCTTCGTTCTGACAGTTGGGGCCGGTGCCCATGACCTGCACCGGGAACCCACCGTCGACCTGCGGCGGGGCGGTCGTGAGGAGCCCCTCGAGCGACTCGTCGTTGTCGAGGTACCAGTCCTCGACGAACAGCTCCTGCAGGTCACGCACCGCGGGGCCCTCGATGCGTAGCGTCGCGTCGACCCACGGCGCGACCTTTGGCTTGGGCGCGAAGGACGCGTCCGCGATGTTGTGTGATCCCGAGTAGCCGATCAGGCCGTCGATCACCGCGATCTTGCGGTGGTTGCGCAGGTCGATGCGGCCCATCGTGATGGGGCGCAGTCGCGTCGGGAGCGCGGGAACGACCTGAACGCCCGCGCGCGCCAACTCGTAGCGCAGATCGGAGTCGAGGAAGTCGTGCGATCCGACGGCGTCGACCAGGACGCGGCAGTCGACTCCACGCTCCTCGGCGCGCCGCAGGGCGTCCCCGACCTTCCGCCCGGACTCGTCGGCGAGGTAGATGTAGTACAGGAGGTGGCAGTGATTCTGGGCGGCGTCGATGTCGCGCACGAGCGAGTCGATCACTCCGGCCGTGTCGCCCATCAGCTCGAGCGCGTTGCCCGGTCGCGGCTGGGTCTCGGCGACGCGCTGGGCCAGCGTCGCGATCGGGCGGTAGTGCTCTTCGAGCTCGGGCTCGCGCGGGAGCGTGCCGCGGACGTGCTGGCGCACGAGGCCGACGATCTCCTGATGCCGGCGCACGCGCCTGCGTCCGAAGCGGACCTCGCCGAACATGACGTACGCCGCGACGCCGACGCCCACCGGCAGCGCGAGGATCACGACGATCCAGGCGGGCGAGAGCGCCTGCCGGCGCGACGGGCGCAACAGCACGAGAACCGCGAAGAAGATGCGGACGGCGTACTCGCACGCGAAGAAGACCGCGGCTTGCCAGCTGATCTCGGTCATCGCCGCGAGTCTAACGGGTCCGGACACTAGTGGTGTGATGCAGACAGTTGCGGTCTTATCCCGGCCCGCATGCACGCGCCACGGCGTTGCGGCTCCTGCGACCAATCCCAGTATCACCGTATTGGCAGCGAAGTTGCGTCGTCGCCGCGCCTTGTGGCACGCACACGCGAACTCGGGACAAGACCGCAACTGTCTGCATCACACCAC
>JAAELL010000349.1 GCA_024226735.1 bacterium
CGCGTGTGCGTGCCACAAGGCGCGGCGACGACGCAACTTCGCTGCCAATACGGTGATACTGGGATTGGTCGCAGGAGCCGCAACGCCGTGGCGCGTGCATGCGGGCCGGGATACGACTGCGAATGTCTGCATCACACCACTAGTGACGCCGTCGTGGAACCAGGCTCAAGGCCCGGCTCTGACCGACGGCGACGGCGGGAACGGGCGTGTCGGAGCCGTCCGTCGGCAGATCGGACGGGCCGCCACCGACGACCCGGCCGGAGGCGCCGCCCGCATCGAAGCGGAGCAGCTGACCGGCGGGCGCGCTGTCGTAGCGGTACTGCGGGCTACCGATGCAGAGAATCCCCGCCGAGCCGGGAGGCGGAGCGTACAGGCCGGGAATCGGGCCCGAGACGAAGTCGCCGAACTGATTCGGAGGTCCCTGCAACGCCGTGGCCGCGATGGCGTCGCCCGCATCGCCCGTACTCACGAGCTCGATCACGGCTGCGATGCCACTCGAGTTCGGCTGCACTTTGGTCCGCGAGCAACGAACGAGACTCGCACAATCACGGCTTCCACAAAAAAAGGGCGGCCCCCCCCAAATGGGGAGAGCCGCCCTGTGCGGGGCAGAGTCGTCGTTCCTACTGGAACGTCACGATTTTCGACTCTGAGAAGTTGCTGGTCATGCCGTCGCGGTACCAGGCCTGGAACGCACGGCTCTCACCGGCGAGGACCGCCGGGACGGGCGCGTAGGAGCCATCGGTCGGCAGGTCCGAGGGACCGTCACCGACGACCCGGTCGGAGATGCCAGCTGCGTCGAACTGGAACACCTGACCGGCCGGCACGCTGTCGTAGCGGAACTGCGGGTTGCCGATGCAGATGATGCCCGACGAGCCCGGAGGCGTGATGTAGAGACCCGGGTTCGGACCCGAGATGAAGTAGCCGAACTGGTCCGCCGGACCCTGCGTGGCCGTGCCGGCGATCGGATCGCCGGCGTTGCCCGTGCCGATCAGCTCGATCGCCGCGGCGAGTCCGGACGAGTTGGGCAGCGCGTTGCACGCCGTGTCGAGCGTGCCTAGCGGACCGTCGCTCGGCGCGGCGACCTGGATCGCCATTTCCATCTCGGCGTTGAGGCCGACGGTGTCTTCCATCGTCGCCGGAAGACCGGTCGTGAGGTCGAACGAGCAGAACATGCCCGTGCCGCCGCCCGTGTAGATCGTGGCGTAGAGGGTGTCGTCGGTCCAGTCGAAGTCCATGCCCTGGGCGAAGTTCGCCGCAAAGCCGGTCGCGTTGGGAAGAGCCGTCCCCATGCCGGTTGTCGTGTTGACGGAGTAGAGCGTGTCGTCGCTGATGCTGTGGGAGTACAGGTTCCCGTTGCTGTCCATCGCGATGTCGATGTGGATGCCCGCACCGATGTCGCCGACGAGCGTGAACACGCCCGTGGTGACGTCGCCGACGTAGAGCTGCGTGTTGGCGACGCCGTCGTAGTCGGAGGCGTACCAGGTCGTGCCGTCGGGCGACGCGGTCAGGCCCGTGATGCCGGGCATGTTCGAGACGCCCACGACAGTGAACGCGCCCGTGGCGGGTTCGAGCGTTCCGTACTCGAACGTGACGTTGTCGATCGCCCAGAGCGTCGTCGCCGACGCGTCCCAGTCGATCCCGTAGAGGGGCAGGGCGGCTGGTGCGACCGTCTGCACGTAGCTCGCAACGAAGGTGGAGGTGTCGGACGTGAAGACCGCGTCTGCGCCGCGAAGGTTCCAGCCGACGATCGGCGATTGGGCCGATGCCGTGGAGAGGGTGACAAGCAGAGCAGTCACCGAGAGAAGAGATCTCATGTGTGTGGATTCCTGAGTCGGTGCCAAATAGGCGAGAAGAGATCGCGAGCGGCTGCTCACGTCGTTCCACAGTAGATGGAACCGGCTGCGTGTCAATCCCTGGACACTTCCCACACAAGATGGGCCTCCTCGAGCCCGTCGAGGAGAACCACTCACTCCGCGAACAGCAGGTGATACATCAGGCCGATCGCCGTGAACCCGTCTTCGACTCGGCCGGATGCGAGCAGTGCGCGAACCTCGTCGGGCCGAAAGACGCGCACGATCAACTGTTCGGAATCGTCGGGCTGCGGAGCGCCGACGAGCTCGCAGTCGACCGCCCGGAACTGATGCGCGTAGTGGGCACTGATCCCGTTCGTCGGATAGAAGCCCGGCAGGGGCTCGAGCCGCCCCGCCCGGTAGCCGGTCTCTTCCTCGAGCTCGCGGGCGGCGCCATCGGCCGGTTTCTCGCCTTCGTTGATGCGGCCGGCCGGCAGCTCCCAATGCGTCTTGCCGTGGGGATAGCGGTATTGACCGATCATCACGATCGATCCGTCCGGTAGGACGGGGACGACGCTCACCGCATCGGAGACCTCGAAGACGTGGTACTCCTGCAGCGCACCGCTCGGCAGCACCACGACGTCGCGCCGCAGGCCGCACCACGGCGAGTCGTAGATACGCCGTGATTCGTGGACGCCAAACGGCGGGAACGGGTCGGGGTTGGCCGGGGGCGATGCGCCCCCGCCGCCTGAGTGGCTCACGCCTCCGTGCTCTCGTCGACACTTTGGGGCCAGAGCTCGCGCCAGTCGCGCCGCACGCTGCGCGGCCGGCCCGCGAGCCGCTCCAAGAGCTCGCGGGCGACGATCAGGTTCTCGAGTGCCGTCTCGGCCAGGGCTCGGCCGCAGGCCTCGACGATCGACTCGCGATCGAGGTGTTGGTACTGGAACACGTCGGCGGGGCGACCGCACTTGCTGAACTTGCGGACGGCGAGCGTCTGCTGCTTCACTCCGACGATCGAACCGATGTTGTCCAAGAGGCCCGCTTCGCCGTCGCACACGGCAACGCACGGAACGCGTCGACCCGCGACGCTCACGAGGCCGGCCTCGCTCGAGCCTGCACCCTGCGCGGCGTGCAGGTCACCGTTGACGTCGAGCCTGTCGCGCAAGTGAGTGTAGCCGCTCTCGTCGCCGAGGATGCCGAGCAGGAGCTCGGGCGACGAGACGTGGATGACGTTGGCGAAGATTCCACGCTCGAGGAGCTCGCGGCTCGCGTCGAGTGCTTCGGTCGTCAGGGAGCCCATCGCGAACACGTTCACGACGTTGTCGCCCGGTTCGTATCCAGCGTAGCCCGTCCAGTCGATGAGCTTGTAGGCGCCCGACAAGCAGTCTTCGCGGATGCGCTCGAGCAACACGGCGTCCGTCTCGGGTGCCAACGTGCTCTCGTCGATCGCGTCCCCCCAGTCGGCGCCAGCGCCCTGGGGCTTGAGCAGTCCGCTCGGCGGTTGGGCCTTCGAGCTCGCGTGCGCGCGCACGTTCTCGAGCAAGAGCTTCTGCTGGACTCCGCGCGTAACGGCGCGGATCAAGACGCCGCGCCGGCCTTCGTTCTGGTCCATCATGTGACGCCGGATCGCGTCGGACAGGACCCAGTCGACCTCGACGGCGAACAGCGGCTCCCACGTGACGAGGTTGGGCATCTGGATGTCGGACTTCCAGCTGTGCTGCGCGCCTTCGGGCGACAGCGTCACGCCCGACGGCGTGCCCATGATCACGAACTCGCTGTTCCAGTAGAGGTTGTAGTAGAGCTGGTCGAGCGCTCTTTTGATGAAGAAGTCGTAGACCGTCATGATCGGGAAGAAGGGCAGGCCCACGAAGTGGACCATCTTCCCGAAGGCGCCGACGGCGCTCATCGCGTTGGCTTCCGCGATCTCGAAGCGGATGTGACGCGTCCAGGCGTCGGTCGAGGCCACGAGCTCGGGGTGCTTGTACTCGACACCGAGCTTGTTCTCGAGCTCGAGGTCGTTGGCCTCGGGCCCGTAGACACGCGTGTCCATCGCGGGGGAGATGTTCGTCGACGAACCGACGTCGGGCGACATCGTCATCACGTACTCGGCGGCCGGCTGCCAGCGTCGCTCGTGGTCGTTGAGATCCTTGGCCGGGCCCTTGGCGCGTTCGGTGTCGGCGGCGGTGTGCGTGCCGATCCGTACGAGCTTGGCGGCGAGCTGGCCCCACATCCACTGCGTGTGCGCGATGGGGAACATCGACAGATCGATCTTGAGGCTGTCGGGAATGGTGCCCGATTCGTCGATCTGCTTGCGCACGCGAGCGCGGTTGCGCTCGCGTAGGTCGCGGTGGTCATCGCGACCCTTGCGGAACAGGTCGCGCCGCTCGGCGAGCATCTTCGCTTCGGGCGATCCCGCGGCGAAGTGACGGAACGGATCGTCCATCGTCAGACCGGTGCGCTCGACGAGACGTTCGACCTCCTTCGCGCTGGGCAGGGTCGAGTGGTTCGCCGGATCGGCGAGGCATTCGAGCCCCCAGCCCTTGAGCGTGTGGGCGATGATCATGTACGGCTCGTCCGACTCCTCGCGCGAGCGCGCGAGCGCGCTCTTGATCGTGTCGTAGCAGTGGCCGCCGAGGTCCAGGAGGACCTGCAGGAGCTGCTCGTCCGAGAGCTCGGCAACGAGCTGCTTGCAGCCCGGGTGCTTGGCGATGAAGAAGTTGCGTACGGCGTCGGCGTCACGGCGCAGCGCCAGCATCTGGAACTCGTAGTCGGAGAGACCCTTCTCGAGCACCTCCCGCAGGGCGTCGCCGCCAGGGCGCTTGAACGTCGCGCGGCGCAGCTTGCCGTGGCGCACCTGGATGACGCGCCACCCGTTGGCGAGCGCCGTGCGCTCGATCCGATCGCAGTCCGCGCCCTCGAGCCCGCGCTCGTTCGGGATTCGCGTGCCGTCGAGGTTCTGGCGGTTGTAGTCGATGATCCACGTGACGTTCCCGAGTTGGCGCTCGGCGAAGTCGGGCATCGCTTCCAGGAGCGATCCTTCGCGGAACTCCGAGTCGCCGATGAGTGACCAGAAGTGCGCGTCCTTGGGAACCTCCCAGTCGTGGTCGGCCGCGTAGCGATACGCGAGCGCGAGGTAGCCCGAGACGACCGGCGGGATCCCGACCGTGCCCGAGGGCAGGAAGTGGAAGTGATCGGCGTCGGTCCGCGCGTGGTAGCTCTGGAAGACGTTCGGGTTCTCCGCGTCCGGGAACTTGCGCAGGCAGGCCATCGCCGCGCGCGACTCCTCCTCGGTGAACCACTCGCCCGAGTGCTGCGGCTCGTCGATGAACCCGTCGACGTGGTGGTTGTGGCGGAAGAGCTGGAGCAGGTTGTGCAGCGCGTGGTCGACCGGTGACGCGTGCGGCTTGCAGCAGACGTAGTCCTGCGGCTGGCGTACCTCGAGATGCAGAGCGGACAGAATGTGCACGCAGCTGGCGCACGATGCCGGGTGACCGCCGACCTTCGGGTCGCCGGGCGCTTTGTCCTTGCGCGTGTTGGCCATGTGGATCATGGCCATGGCCTGGGCGAAGGCGCGGTACGAGATGCGCTCCTGGAGGGAGCTCGAGTCGTGGGTTGGAGTCGCTTCGGTGATCATGGAACGCCAGGTGCCGGCGGGGTCGGGAGGGGAGCACAGCCGCGAGCCTGTCTGGATAGACGACGAGGCGCTGAGGCGACGGACTGCGGGCTCGGCAAGAAATCGCTTCGACTTCGTCGGGGGGGCCGTTAACTGGTACAGGATAAGCGTACTGGCCCCTCGGTCCCAGTCCCCGCATGCGTCCCGATACCGGGCGCTTACGTGCCGCCGTCCCGATCGCCCCGGATCACGGGCCCATCGGCTGCGCCTTGCCCGGGCATCGGCCGCACAAGAGTGAATCACACCACTAGCTCGAGGCGACGGCGCGTTGCATTGCCTGCTCATACAGCTGCGCGTAGTTGGCGATCATCGCCGTTTCGGAGAAGCGCTCTCGTACCCGAGCCAGCCCGAGCTCGGCCAGCTCGGCGCGTACAGCAGGAGCGGTGAGCATGCGCTCGAGCGCTCGCGCGAACGCAGCGGGCGTGCCTTCGGTCGCGAGTGGGCACAGGTGCTCACCCGCCGCCGGTGGGAGCATCGCGCGAATGTCCCCGACGTCGGTCGCGACGACGGGCACGCGCGACGCCATGGCCTCGAGCATCGAGATCGGCTGCTGTTCGGAGTCGGACGAGAGGCAGAACACGTCCATCGCGGCGTAGTATGGCGCGAGCTCGTCCTGGTGTCCGGCGAAGTGCACGGCGAGGTCGGTCGCGCGCGCCTGCTCCTCGAGCGCCTTGCGCAACTCACCGTCACCGATCAGCAGCAGGTGCACGGGCCGGTCCGCGCGGACCCGCGCGCACGCTTCGATCAGGCGATCGAAGCGCTTGACTGGCCGTAGGTGTCCGACGGTGCCGACGACGAGCGCACGCGCCGGGATGTCCAGCTCGCTGCGCACGCGCGCACCGTCGGTCGCGCCCGCGCCGAAGCGCTCGAGGCGCACGCCGTTCGGGATGAAGTGCACGCGCCTCTCGGGCAGACGCCAGGAGCGCAGCGCGAGCTCGCGCAGCCGCTCGGAGATGACGACGACCCCGTGCGCGCCGCGCAGAAAGAGCCGCCGCGACCAGACGCGGCGGCGCTTCTGTCCCACGGCTTCGTCGGCGTTGAACCCGTCCTCGTGGTGCAGGTGGGCCCCGAAGCCGCTCGAACGCGCGGCGAGCACGGCGTCGAAGCTGCCCCAGTTGTACGTGCAGAGCAGGTCAGGCTGTTGGGCCGCGAGCAGCGCCCGCATCCGCCGGACGCCGCGTGCGGGGCCCGAGGCGGGGGCGGCGCCGAGCTCGATCGGGCCCGCGTCGACCCCCTCGTCCACCAGCCGCAGCGCGTCCGTCGGGCCGGCGAGGGACAGCACCGAATGGCGGTAGTCGGTGGACAGCCCGTTCATCAGCGCGACGGTGCGCACCTGGGCTCCGGCGGCCACGAAGGTGGGAAAGACGTGGACGACGTGGGCGACGGACATGGCGGCGTTACCGAGAAAGGGAGGATAGCAGGCCCTGGGAAGGGTCTCGCGCGGGGCACCGGGAAGAGATTTCCGGTTGTGGTCGTGCGTCGTCCAGTGGCCGCGGAGAAATCGCTCCAGTCTTCAGCCTCCCAGGACGAAAGAGACAGCATCTCCTCCTTCTTGGGGCCCGGCATGACGCCTCGCGCGTTTTGTCGGGCCTCTTTCATTTCAATGGCCCGCGCCAGAAGCTAGACTCGGCTCTTTCCAACTTGCCTCACCGAAACCGCGGTGAAGCCTTCGGCGCAGCTGGAAATCCAGCTGGAAATCACGGGTGCCAAAGGGATCGCCGCCCCGCCCGGAGTCCGCCATGAAAGAGCTCACCGAAGGCCTGGCCTTCGACGACGTGCTGCTCGTCCCCCAGCACTCGGACGTGATGCCGGGAGAGGTGCGCCTCGCGACGCGGTTCTCGCGCAACGTCGAGCTCAACGTCCCGCTCGCCTCGGCCGCGATGGATACGGTGACCGAGTGGAGGCTGGCCGTCGCGCTCGCACGCGAAGGCGGGATCGGAGTGATCCATCGCAACCTGTCGATCGAGGACCAGATCTCGGAGGTCGACAAGGTCAAGCGCTCGGCCAACGGTGTGATCCTGGATCCCGTGACGCTGGCGCCCGACGCGACGGTGGGGCAGGCGCGGCGGATCATGGGCGACCAGAACATCTCGGGTCTGCCGATTCTCGACAAGGAGCGCGTCGTTGGGATCCTGACGCGTCGCGACTGCAGCTTTCATGAGGACGACGTGACGCCGGTCGCGACGATCATGACGCGCGACCCGCTCGTCACGGCGCCCCCCGGAACCTCGCTCGAGGAAGCGCGCGTGCTGCTGCACCGGCACAAGGTCGAGAAGCTGATCATCGTCGACGAGCAGCGCCACCTGAAGGGGCTGATCACGATGCGCGACCTCGACATGCTCGCCGCGTACCCCAACTCGGCCTTCGATGCGCGCGGACGCCTGCGGGTCGGTGCTGCGATCGGGGTGCATGACCACGAGCGCGCCGCGGGGCTCGTCGAGGCGGGTGTCGACGTCGTCGTCGTCGATACGGCCCACGGCCACACGACGAACGTGATGGAGACGGTCAAGCAGCTCAAGCGCACCGTCGACGTCGACGTCGTCGCGGGCAACGTCGCGACCGCCGCCGCCGCGCGCGCGCTCGTCGACGCGGGCATCGATGGCGTCAAGGTCGGCATTGGCCCGGGCTCGATCTGCACGACGCGCGTGGTCGCGGGCATCGGCGTACCGCAGTTCACGGCCGTTTGCGACGTCGCGGAAGAGCTGCACGGCACCGGCGTCCCGCTGATCGCCGACGGCGGCGTGCGCTACTCGGGCGACATCACCAAGGCGCTCGCGGCGGGCGCTTCGTGCGTGATGATCGGGAGCCTCTTCGCCGGCCTCGAGGAGAGCCCGGGGGAGACGTTCCTGTACCAGGGCCGCTCGTTCAAGTCGGTGCGCGGGATGGGCTCGATCGGCGCGATGCAGAAGGGCTCGAAGGAGCGCTACCGCCAGGGCGACGTGAAGGAAGCGGACAAGCTCGTCCCCGAGGGGATCGAGGGGATGGTGCCGTTCAAGGGCGCCTTGTCGCCGTTCGTGTACCAGCTCTGCGGCGGTGTGCGATCCGGTCTGGGTTACTGCGGCGCGCCGGACATCGCCAGCCTGTGGGAGAAGGCGCAGTTCATCCGCGTCACGTCGGCTGGGGTGCGCGAGAGCCACCCGCACGACGTGCGTATCACGAAGGAGTCGAGCAACTACGCCAATCAGGAATGAGCGCCACCAATCCCCGCGGAATCCTCATCGTCGACCTCGGTGCGCAGTACGCGCAACTGATCGCGCGCCGCGTGCGCGAGGCCGGAACGTGGTGTGAGATCGCGCCTCCGACGCATGCGCTCGAGGTGGCGAAGACGATGGACTTGGGCGGCGTGATCCTGTCCGGCGGTCCGGCGTCGGTGTACGCCGAGGACGCGCCGAAGATCCCCGCCGGCGTGCTCGAGCTCGGCGTGCCCGTGCTCGGTATTTGCTACGGGTTGCAGTGGATGGCGCAGGCGCTGGGCGGCACGGTCGAAGGCTCCGGCCAGCGCGAGTTCGGCCACACCTCGATCGGCATCGTGCGCTCCGAGGGACCGCTCGCGGGGATCGAGGGCCGCACCGTCGTCTGGATGAGCCACGGTGACAAGGTCACGCGCCTCCCGGACGGGTTCGCTGTCTACGCCCAATCGGAGAGCTGCCCGTTCGCCGCCGTCGGTGACCCCGAGCGCGGCTTCTTCGGCGTGCAGTTCCACCCCGAGGTCAGCCACACCGTCCGGGGACGCGAGGTGATCCAGAGCTTCCTCTTCGAGGTCTGCCGCATGCCTGGCGATTGGCAGCCGGCGTCGATCGTCGAGCGCGAGATCGCTCGCGTGAAGGAGATCGTGGGGGACGAGGGCGAGGTCATCCTCGGCCTCTCGGGCGGCGTCGACAGCTCGGTCGCGGCGCTGATCCTGCACCGCGCGATCGGTGAGCGCCTGCACTGCATCTTCGTCGACAACGGCCTCTTGCGAAAAGGCGAGCGCGACGTCGTCGAGGCCGAGTTCCGTGAGCACCTCGGCATGGACCTGACGACGGTCGACGCGGGCGATCGTTTCCTCGGCAGCCTCGACGGCGTCACGGACCCCGAGCTGAAGCGCAAGCGCATCGGACACGACTTCATCGAGGTCTTCCGCGCCGAGGCCAAGCGCTTTCGTAACGCAAACTACCTCGGTCAGGGCACGCTGTATCCCGACGTGATCGAGTCGGTCAACGTGCACGGCGGCAACACCGCGGTCATCAAGTCGCACCACAACGTCGGCGGCCTGCCGGACGACCTCGAGCTCGGCCTCGTCGAGCCCCTGCGCGAGCTGTTCAAGGACGAGGTGCGCGCGATCGGCCGCCACCTGGGCCTCGACGAGCGCATCTTGATGCGTCAGCCCTTCCCCGGCCCCGGCCTCGCCGTGCGCATCGCGGGGGAGGTGACGCCGGACCGCTGCGAGCTCCTGCGCGAGGCCGACGCGATCGTCACGAGCGAGATCGAGGCCGCCGGCGCGCACGAGGGCCTGTGGCAGTACTTCGGCGTGCTGGTCCCGGTGAAGACCGTCGGCGTGATGGGGGACGCGCGCACGTACGAGTCGGTGATCGCACTGCGCATCGTCGAGTCGGTCGACGGCATGACCGCTGATTGGGGCTACCTGCCGCACGAGCTGTTGCGCACGATCTCGAACCGCGTCATCAACGAGGTGCGTGGGATCAACCGGGTCGTGCTGGACATCTCGTCCAAGCCGCCGGCGACGATCGAGTGGGAGTAGGGGGGACTGGCCCCGCTTGCGGGGTGAGCAGAGTCGTGTCAGGGTGGTGCACCGGAGGACACGATGAAACACCTCGCAGCTCGCTCGACCTGTCCGCTGTGCCCGTCAACCCGCCGCAGGCCGTGCTTGCGGGAGAGACGCGGAACTTCCAGTGTCGGTACCGCGACATCAACCCGGGCCCGACCAGCAACTTCACGGACGGGCTAGAGGTCTTGTTCTTCTGAATCGGGAGGCTCATGGTGACCTTTCTTGCGCGCAGTCTCGTTCTGGCCTCGGCGGCCCTCGTCGCGCCCTCGAGCGCGCAGTGGTCGACGGGCACACTCTCCCAAGCGCGCGGCGAGCTCGTCGCGACGAGCGTGGGAGCGAAGGCGCTGTTCGCGGGCGGTGCGGCGTCCGGCGGCGTCAGCGACGTCGTGGACGTCTACGATGCTCGCACGGGGACGTGGACGAGCGCGACGCTCTCCGTCGCGCGGCGTTCGCTCGCGGCGACGGCGGTCGGCGGCGAAGCGCTCTTTGCCGGCGGCTACGCCAGCGGCAACTTCGCCCAGAGTCGCGTCGACGTGTTCGACGCCGCGACCGGGACCTGGTCGTGGTCGACCCTCTCGCCGGGGCGCCAGCAGCTGGCCGCCGCGAGTGCGGCAGGGGTCGCGCTCTTCGCTGGCGGCCTGACGACGACGAACGGACACGTCGTGTCGGACCGCGTCAATCTCTACGACTCGTCTACGAGGAGCTGGACGGCGGCCGCGCTCTCGCTGAGGCGCAGGAAGCTCGCAGCTACGGGAGTCGCCGACCTCGTTCTGTTCGCGGGCGGCTACTACACCGCGACCTATGAGAGCGCGCGCGTCGACCTCTACGACACCACGAGCGGAACCTGGTCGACGGCCTCGCTCAGTACGCCGCGTGTCGAGCTGGCGGCCACCAGCGTCGGCGGACGGGCGCTGTTCGCGGGCGGGCGCCAGGGCGACGCGCACGCCGAGGCCTGCGTCGACATCTACGACACGGCGACCGGCGCCTGGTCCGTCGCGTTCTTGTCGCAGGCGCGCTGGAACCTCGCGGCGGCGTCGGTCGGTCCGTTCGCGCTGTTCGCGGGGGGGGAGACGGCCGCGTCCGTCTCGAACGTCGTGGACATCTACGACTCGCGCACGCAGACGTGGACGGAGGCGACGCTCTCCGAGGCACGCAGTCTGCTGGTCGCGACCAGCGTTGCAAACACCACCTTGTTCGGCGGCGGTCGTGACGCGTCCGCGTTCAGCGACGTCGTCGATCTGTTTCACCCGCCGATCGGAGGCAGCGACCTGAGCTGCCTTCCCGTCACCAACTCGACCGGCTCGCGGGCGCGGATCGAGATCCGCGGCAACGCGTTCGCGGGCCAGCCGCTCAGCGCCACGTGCGCGTTCGGACCGCCGGGAGAGTTCGGGTTCTTCTTGTCCGGTCCGAACCCGGGCGTGTATGCCGTCCCGCCGATGTCGACCGGTGTGCTCTGCATCGCAGCGCCGCAGTATCGCTACAACCTGGGGCCGCCGCTGCGGCAACTCTTCGCGTTCGACGCCGCGGGGAACTCGCAGGCGATCGCAGGAGGCGGGTCGTGCGAGCTGCGTACGGGAGGGCCTTGGCCCCCGGCCGTTGCGGTCGGCGAGAGCCGAGCGTTCCAGGCCTGGTACCGCGACGGCCCGGGTTTCGTCAGCGGCTTCTCGGACTCGCGGATCGTGGCGTTCGATTGATCGCCGTCACTGCGGCGAGCCTTGGGCTGCGTGCGCAAGTGCCCCACGCAAACGGAGGCGGCCCCGCCCCGATGTTTCGGGGCGAGGCCGGGTTGCAGGTGGCTGGGTGGCCTACTCGGTCGGGTTCACGACCAGCGGCGCCGCCGCGTTTTGCGCGAGGTCTTCGATGTTGGAAGCCGTCAGCGTCTCGGTCGTGCCGAGGGGCGCGTCGAGCGTCACGCGGTAGATCCCGCCGTCGAGCTGGGTGACCGCGGTCGCGGCTTGGCCGCCCGAGCCGGCCCAGTTGCCGATCGTCGTGGCCAGAGTCGTGTCCACGTCCTCGTCGAACATCACGTCGATCACGGCGTTCGTCGCGTCCTGGCGCAGGTTCGCGAACGCGTCCGCGATGCCCGGTGCGGTGGTGTCCCCGCCGACGACGCCGGCGACAGCGGCCGCGACGATCGCGTTGCCCGCGACGTCGGTGACGTTGGACGTCGTGATGCTGATCGCGCTCGCCGGGTCGAGGTGCACGCCGTCGGGCAGCATGATCTCGACGCTCGAGCTCGTGCTCGAGTACGTGAAGGTGGCGCCCGTGACGTCGACGGCGGCGCCGTTGGTCACCGCGTAGTTGGCCGCGGTCAGGGCGCTCGTCGTGTCGACCTGCTCATCGAATGTGACGACGATGAAGTCGTTTCCGTCGTTCGCGACGGCCGTACCGGCGGTCGTCGTGACGGTCGGTGCGGTGGCGTCGGCCGCCTGGACCGCGAAGTTCGCCTGTGCGCCAGCGACGTTGCCGGCGAGGTCGGTCTGCGCGGTGGCCGCGATGATGAGGTTGTCCGAGACGGCCGGCGTGACGCCGAACGTCAGTCGCACGACGCGCGGGCCGACGAGGACCGCAGCCGTCGCCGGGTTGGTCGCGTTCGTGTAGTGCGCGATCGTCGTGGCGGCCGTCGCATCGACGGGCTCGTCGAACAGCACCAGGATCGAGTCGGCGACGACCGGGTCGAGTCGCGCGTCGTTCACGCCGACCGTAGGGGCCGTGTTGTCACCCACCGGGGCGATCGCCAGATCGCTGTCCGCCGCCGTCATGGCGACGCCCTGCGGGCTCGAGATGTTGTCGATGGCCAGGTCGTACGTGTTCGCGAACTGGACGTTGTGGTCGCCATTGCCGGAGAAGGCGATCGAGACCTCGTCCGTACCGTTGAAGCTGAACTCCGCCATCGAGAGGTCGATGGCCGTGCCCTGGGTCACGGTGTAGTTGGCGGGGTCCATCAGCCCGAAGGGGTGCACGTCGTCGTCGAACTTGACGAGCACCGTGTCGTTGCGCTCGCCGACGACGGCGGTGACGACCGAGTTGCCACCGTCGAGCGCGGGCTCGTCGGTGTCCTCGGCGACGACCGCCGTGGACGCCGTGGGGAAGAGCTGGTTGCCGGCGAGGTCGGTAACGCCGTAGATTTCGAGCGCGTCGCCGGCCGTGGGGGTGACGGCGTAGTTGACCGTCGCGCCGATCCCGGCGTCGGCCGCAGCCGACGTCGTCGGCTCGAACGTCGCAATACCCGGGTCGATGCCGCCGGACATACCGGCGATCGTGATGACCGTGTTCGTGTCGGTCTCAGTGATCGCGACGTTGCCGGCCGTGCCTGACGCGTCGTTGGTCAGGACGAAGTCGAGCGCGGTTCCGCCGGCCGACGTGGTGATGTCGAACGCGTTGGCGTCGATCTGGGCGCGCAGGTCGGTGACCGTCGCCGTGTCGTCGCCGTAGTCGGCCGCGACTGTGATCGCACCGCCCGCGACGCCGCCGCCCGTCATGCCCGTGACCGTCTGGACGGCCGCGGTGTCGACGTTCGTGATCGCGACGTTGCCGGCGACTCCGGTGCTGTCGTTGACGACGACGATGTCGGTCGCTGCGCCGCCTGCGAACGCGGTGATGTTGATCGCCGACAAGTTGATCGTGGTGAGCAGGTTGTTCATCGTGTCGGCGGCGGTCGCGCCGATCGTGACGGACGTGCCGGTCGCGGTCGCGTTGCTGTCGAACTCGAACGTCTCGCCGGTGACGCCGTCGTTGAGGGTCACGCTGTCGGTGTCGTTGGGCTGGCCGGAGATGGCAATCGTGCCCATGCCGCCGAAGTCGAACTCGAAGTCGACCGCCGTTACGCCGTCGGAGACGACGATGCCGTCGCCGTCGGCCGGACGGCCGGAAATGGCGAACGTGCCGGTCGCCGCGACGCCCGGGTCGCTCGCGTCCGTGATGATGAAGCGCGTACCGGAGACCGGAACCGCACCGATCAGGTCGGCCGTGGCGATGTTCTCGACGTGCTCGCTGAAGCGGATGTTCAGCGTGCCGCCCGAGCCCTCCGCGACGGCCGTGAGCGTCGGCGGCGTCGTGTCGCCTCCGACCATGCCGTTGACCGCGTCGACGCCGATCGTCGTGGCCGTGATGACGTTGCCGCCGAAGTCACGCATCGTCGTGAAGGTGACGTGGACGTCGTCGAACGTGTGCAGGTTCTGATCCGCCGAGCCTGCGCCGAGTGTGATCGTCGCGGTCCGCGTCGCACCGACGTACGCGATCGCGGCGCCCGTGATGTCGAACGGAGTGCCCTGCGGAGACTCGAGGTTCCAGTTGGCCGTGCTCGTGACCTCGGAGGAGATCATGTCGTCACTGAAGACGACGGCGATCGTGTCGTTCTCGTTGCCTTCAATCGTCGTGCCGGCGATCGAGGCGCCCGAGGGGGCCGTCGTGTCGCTGCTCGTGATTGCCGCGTTGTTGACCGCGTCGAGATCGTTGCCAGACGTGTCCTCGATGTTCGAGCTGATGCTCACCGTGTGCGTGCCGGGGATCGCGAGGGCGTCCAGCGTCAGGCGCACGGTGTCGCCGCCGCGCAGGCTCGCGGTGAGGACGTTGATGCCGCCGCTGAGCGTGAAGTTGGTCTCGTCCTCGGCTTCGGAGCGCTTGAGGTCGTCGTTGAAGCGGATGTCGAGCGTCTGGCCCGTGATGTCGACGCCACGTTTCTGCACGAACGACGTCGCGCGCGGGGCCGTGTCGTCTCCGGAGGAGGAGGAGGAGCATGCGGCGAGCAGCATGGTGCTCGCGACTAGGGCCCACTGGTTTCGGTTGTTACGCATGGGTAGCTGGGGATCCGCCGCGGTCCGCGGGTTCAGAACGTGGAGTGCGCCCGATCAAGAAGTGATTGGGCCTGGGGCCCCTAACCTCGACCGATCCCGGCGAGACCTGACCACCTGTGGACGCGAATCCGCGGACTCTCCCGAACATGGGAACTCGGGCGGTCGTCCGGGAAATCTGCGGATCCCTGGCCAGCCTCCTACGACACCCTCGGTGCCGAGAAGTCCCGCGCCGGGAACCGGCGGCCCAGGTCACAGGAAGGTGATCGAGAGCCCGTCGGTGAAGTTCGACGTCAGCGCCGGATTGTGGTCGCGGTACCAGGCTTGGAAGTTCCAAGTCTCCCCAGGCAGCACCGCCTGAGCCGGGTTCACCGGGACCGCGAGCAAGTTGATCCGCACGCTATCCTCCGGTCCCGTGAGGATCTGGCCCGGCAGGTTGTAACGGCCGATGTCGCCGGTCAGGCACGAGTAGCCCTGCGAGCCGGGCGGCATGAAGAACCCGGCCGTCTGGCTGGCTAGGAAGAAGCCGAACTGACCCGGCGGGAGCTGCGCGGCGTGCAGGGTGATCTCGTTCCGCACGGCCGGACGCCAGCCCGTCGCGTGGATCACACCTGACAGACCGCTCGAGTTCATGGCGGCCGGACCGCAGTAGCTCGTGCCGAGCGTTCCGGCGCCGGAGAAGACGCGCGCGCTGCCCGCGTCGCCGCCGCCGCCGGCCTCGTCCGCGATCGCGCCGACGATAAGATCGGCGTGGCCGTCGCCGTCGACGTTCCTCGCGCAGCTCACCGACGTTCCGAAGCGGTCGCCCGCGTCGTCGCCGTGGAACGTGTGGAGCGTCGCACCGGTCGCACCCGAGAACACCCGCACGCTGCCCGAGTCGGAGCCGTTGACGTCGGCGCGGTAGGCACCGACCACGAGGTCGTCGGACCCGTCCGCGTTCACGTCGCCCGCTCCGGCGACGGAGAACCCGAAGTGGTCTTGCGCCGCCGCTCCGTCGAACGTGTGCAGGACGGTGCCGTCGATGCCAGAGTAGACGCGCGCGCGGCCCGCGAGGCTGCCGTTGTCGTCGTCCCCGTAGGCGCCGACGATCACGTCGCAGAAGCCGTCGTTGTTCACGTCTCCCGCTCCGCTTACCGACGTGCCGAAGCGGTCGTCGGCGTCGTCGCCGGTGAACGTGTACAGGGACAAGCCGTTCGCGCCCGAAAGCACGCGCGCGCTCCCGGAGCCTGGGCCGTTCGGTGCCGCGCCCGGCGCGCCGACGATCACGTCGTCGTGTCCGTCGCCGTCGACGTCGCCTGCCCCGCTCACGCACTCGCCGAAGTGGTCGCCGGGCAAGCGGCCTTCGAAGCTGAAGAGCAGGGTACCGTTCGCGCCCGAGTACACGTTCGCCGCGCCGCAGTCGGCGCCGATTCCGTCCGCCCGGTCGGCGCCGACGATGACGTCGTCGAAGCCGTCGCTATTCACGTCTCCGGCGCCCGAGACCGACCAGCCGAACTGGTCACCCGCCGCCGCGCCGGCAAACCTGTAGAGGAGGTCGCCCGAGCGTCCCGAGAAGATGCTCGCGCTGCCCGCGTTGGACCCGTTCCCGTCGTCGAAGTAGGCACCCACGACGAGATCGTCGAACCCGTCACCGTCGACGTCGCCGGCTCCGCTGACCGAGCGCCCGAAGCGGTCGAACGCGGAGTCGCCGACGAAGAAGTGCAGCGTCACGCCACTGCGCCCCGAGACGACGCGCGCGCTCCCTGCATTCGACCCCCCGTCGTCGTCGTGGGTCGCGCCGACGATCACGTCGTCGAAGCCATCGCCGTTGACGTCACCAGCACTGGCAACGGCCGTGCCGAGGCGGTCTCCGGGCTCACCGTCCAAAGCCAACAGCACCGATTGGGCATGGGCCGAAGGGCAGGCGGCGGCGAGGGTTGCGAGCACGAGGCTCGCGTGCGTGGATGAGTGGCGGTCAGGCAAGTCGGTTCACCGCAGGGTGGCCGCCATCGTACGGCGCCGCACCGATCCTGCCTGGTCCCGGATCGAGACGGACCTTGGGCCCGTCACTCCGCGAAGGTACCTTCGGCTCACCCGGCGAAAGGAGATAGCGATGCCGGGCCCCGAGGAGTGGCGGCCACGATGGTGGCGAACCTGAAAGAGAAGACCGGCAAGACCCTGCCCCAGTGGCTGAAGGTCACCAAGGCCGCGAAGCTCGAGAAGCACGGTCAGATCGTGAAGATGCTCGAGGCCGCCCACGGCGTGACGCACGGCTTCGCGAACCTGATCGCGCACAAGACGCTCGAGTCGGGCGCTCCAGCGGCCGCATCCGATGATCTCGTCGGTGCCCAACACGCGGGCAAGAAGGAGTCGCTCAAGCCGATCTACGACGCCTTGATCCAGCCCTCGACGGCGACGCGCGTCGACGGCGGCATCAACCGGAAGGGCGAGCCTGCTGGCGAACGGCTCGAGGCGTCGGGGAGCTTCAATGCGATGTGCTCGCACCGCGTGCGTCTGAGCGCCAAGAAGGACGTCGATGCCGAGCTGAAGCGACAGCTCGTGGGCGTGGCCGGCGCGAGTGCCGAGGTCACGGTGCAGTCCGGTTCCCACCGTCAGACGACGCGCGCGCGTGATGGCCGCTTCGCGACGAGCGGCGTTCCCCCGGGGGAGCGGGGCGCCGTGACCGTTCGCGTCGAGGGCTTCGTGCTGTTCACGCTGTCGGGCACGACGTTGATCGCTGGCGAGGAGCACGAGCTCGGAGAGCTCGTGCTGGATCGCGGCGCAACGCTGACGGTCGCGGTCGGCGATGCGTTCGGAGAGGCGGTTGCCGGCGCCGGCGTCGATGTGCGCACGGGCCATCTGTCCTGGTCTCCGGCGCAACTGGCGGCACCACGGCGCGGTGCCGGATCTCGGCGCGCCAATCGGCCGCAAGGGCCGCGCGGCCTTCCACGTGTGGGCGCCGCCCGGACGATACGACATCGCCTTGGAGGTGCGCGCGCACACCGGGCCGACGTGGAGGGCGAGCCTCGCGGGGATCGACGTCCCGATGCCGGCCGCAGGCGCGCTGTCGGGCGAGCTCGACCTGGGCAAGGTCGTCGTCGAGCCAGTGCGCTGATCGCCGCTGCGCCTTTCTGTGCGGGATTCTGTGATTTCGTCGAAGGGTTCTGGGCTTCGTGCGCACGAAGAGAACCCCACAACGGAGACCCCACATGATCAAGCTGCTTCTCGTTCCGACGCTCACCCTCGGCATCGCCCTCTCCGCGGCCACTCTACGCTTCGCTCCGGAGGACGGCTCGCGTTGGACCAAGACCTACGAGGTCACGACCGAGCTCGAGGGCGCGGAGCTCGAGGTCATCATGGACGGCCAGCCGGTCCCGTCCGAGTATCTGCCGCAGCTCGACATGCAGATGACTCTCAAGGACGAGTACGAGTTGACGGACACGTACGTGCGGACCGTGAAGGGGCGGCCGATCGAGCTGAAGCGGACCTACGCCACGATCGCTTCGCAGGCGTCGCAGACTCTCGACATGGGAGGCTTCGAGGGAGCGGAGACCCAGGAGTTCGAGGTGAGCGGGACGAGTGAGCTCGTCGGCGAGACGATCTTCTTCGAGTGGGACGCGGACGAAGAGTCGTACACGACCGCGTTCGCCGAGGGCTCCGAGACCGACGCTACCCTGCTCGACGGTCTGACCGAGGACACGGACTTCCGTGACCTTCTTCCGCAAGGCGAGGCCGAAGCCGCCGGCGAGCTCGAAGTCGGTGCCGAGTGGACGGCCGACGCATCCGCGATCGCCGCGCTGCTCCTTCAGCCCGGCAGCGAGCTGCACATCGTTTACGAAGGCGAAGGCGCGGAGGAATACAACAAGCAGATCGACGAGGCGAGCGTAGAGGGCGAGGTCAAGCTCACGCTGCAGAGCACGTCGCAGGAGGACGGCAGGAACGTCGCGACGATCGCGGTCGAGGCGGAGGCCATCGTCGTTGCGAGCGGTCCGGGAAGCCTGGAGCAGGTGCCGGGGATCGATGGCGCCGCAACCGAGACGACCACGATCGAGTATCTCCTGGAGGGGGAGCTGACGTGGGATCTCGACGCGAACTACGCCTCCGCGCTGTCCCTGGAGGGGGACTTGGAGCTCGACGTGCATGTCGTCCGGGACCCGAGCGAACCGGGACCGACGTTCGAGACTACCGCGAAGCTCGACGGTAAGGCAGAGTTTCAGTTCCGCGCCGAGCGCGCGGAGTGATTCCAGCCCGCGGACGCGCCGTCCGCCGTACCCGCCAAGTCGCATGAAGCTGCTACTCCTGACGCCCGTCTTCCTTCTCGCGCTCACCCACCAGGCCGCGGACCTCGTCTTCGCGCCCGAAGCGGGCACGACGCTCACCAAGACGTTCCGTCAGGACTTCGAGGTCGAGCTGATCGACCAAGAGCTGGTCTTCACCATCAATGGCGAGGAGCAGCCGGAGCCCGACGGAGGCGAGTTCGAGCTCGTGCTCAAGGAGCACGAGACGATCACGATCACGGACGAGTACATCGCGGTCGAGGGCGGCCGGGCGACGCAGCTGCGCCGCACGTACGACGAGCTGACGACCCTGTCGACCCAGGAAATCAGTGGACCCGAGATCGAGAGCGACGCGGAGCCGGAGAAAGGCGAGTCCGAGCTCGAGGGGACGACCGTTCTCTTCCAGTGGAGCGAAGACGACGAAGAGTACGCGGTCGAGTTCAGCGGCGACGACGAGGGCGACGAGGAGTTGCTCGAGGACCTTGACGCCGACGCGGACCTGACGTGGTTTCTGCCCGACGACGAGGTCGACGTCGGTGACTCGTGGGAGCTCGAGGCGTCCGTGTTCGCGCTCCTCTCTTCCCCCGGCGGGGACTCGAAGGTCGAGCGTCCTGGCGACGACGACACCGAGGACGCGTTCGGCGAGCAGTTCGACGAGAACCTGTCCGGTGACGTCACCTGCACCCTGTCGGAGATCGAGGAAGGGGTCGCGGTGATCCGAATCGAGATGGAACTCGAGACGACCGTCGAGGAAGAGGACGACATGGGCGGAGAGGAGGCCGACGTCACGTCGACCTCGACCTACTCGTTCACCTTCGAGCTGGAGGGCGAGCTGCGTTGGAACGTCGAGGCCAACCACGCGGACGGATTGTCCCTGTCGGGAGACGCGGGGCTCGAGCTCGTGAACGAGCAAGAGGGATCGAGCCAGAACGTCGACTTCGAGGTGCGCTCGGTGCAGACGTTCGAGGGCTCGCTCAGCTTCGAGTTCGAGACCGAGTGACTCGTTCCGATTCGACTGGGAATTCTGTTCCCACCGGTGTCGATCAGACTCGACGATCGGTTCAGGTAATGTCGTTCGGTTCGCCGATTAGAGAGGTTCGTTCCTCCGAAACAGAGCCCGCACCCTAAGTCTTCCCAACGGTTCCCCCGGATGGATGTCGGGCTTCCACGATGAAGCAGATCCGTTCGACACGAGGGGCCCGACCCCGACGGGCAAGCCGCGCCAAGCGGAGTGGCTTGACGTTGATGGAAGTCGCGGTGGCGCTCGCCATCCTGGCGAC
Source organism: bacterium (assembly GCA_024226735.1). Lineage (GTDB taxonomy): Bacteria > Planctomycetota > UBA1135 > UBA1135 > JAAELL01. Next base: position 20,561 of record JAAELL010000349.1, read on the forward strand.
GGTCGTCGGCCTGTTCCTCGGGACGATCGGCGCTACTGCTCGCCAGCGCTGGGTCAACCGCGAGAACGCGGTCGTCGCGGAGGCCGTCTGTTCGCTCGTCGAGCGGATGCGCAACGAGGACTTCGCAGACGTCGTGCGACTGTACAACGCCGATCCGTTCGACGATCCGCGGGGACCGGGGACCGCGCCGGGCAACGCGATGCGCATCGCGGGCGTCATTCCCACCGAGGACGCCGAAGCGGGGATGAGCATGTGGATTACGTTTCCCATCACGGAGGAACCCGACGGCATCGAAGGGACCTGGGAGCTGCGCGAGGACTTCGTCGATGCGCGGCTCGGCACGCCGCGCGACTTGAATGGAGACAGTGTCATCGACGATCTCGACCATGCGAGTGACTACGCGATCTTGCCGATGCGGGTCGATGCGGCGTGGCAGGGACGCTTCAGCCAGAGGACGTTCCAGATGCAGACGATGCTCGTGAGGTACCGCGATTGAGTGTCGCGCGCAGGATCGGATCGAGAGCCGGGTTCACGATTCTCGAGCTCCTCTTGGCGCTCGGGCTCCTGGCGATCGTGGCGCAGAAGACGTTCGTCATGCTGACCGCTGCTTCGAAGGCGACCGCGACGGACACCTCGGCGCTCGTGCTCGAGGAGAAGGCGCGCCGGGTGCTGCAGCAGGTGGCGATGACCATCATGTCCGCCGATCGCGACAGCCTTGTGCCGGGCGTCGAGGCGCCCCTCGATACCGACGCGCTGCGCTTCAAGGTGCACCTTGGAGTCGAGAACGGTGAGGTCGTCTGGAGCGAGCCCGAAGAGATCGTGCAGAAGGGGCAGAAGGTCGTCTGGCGCAGTTACGTCGCCACCGAGAAGGAGCGCCACATCACGTGGACGAATCTTGTCGCGCCGTTCCTCGAAGGCGAGATCCCCAACGGTATGGACGACAACGGCAACGGCGTCATCGACGAGAAGGGGCTCAGCTTCGAGGTCGATCGCAGCGCCGTGACGATTCGACTCACTCTGGCGCAGGCCGCGGGTGAGGGAGATGAGAGGTTGCAGACCGTGGAGACGGTCGTCACCTGCCGCAACCTGCAGGAGGCGAAGGAATGAGAGAGACGCACTTGCACGGCAGGGCTCACAGAGCCCACCCGGGCCGGCGCGGGAGCGCGCTCGCCATGAGCCTCGTCGCGGCTTCGAGCGTGGCCATTCTGTCGGCCGGGTTCTTGCAGCTGTCCTCGGCCGTCACGCGACGGCAGGCGGGCGCGATCGAGAATCGACAGGCCTTCTACATGGCCGAAGCGGGACTGGGCGAGGCCTTCAACGCCGTGCACATCGGTCGCTCCGGCCAGATCGGCAGCATGTCGGAGCCCGCTGCGTTTGGTGGCGGCTTCTTCTGGGTCGACTCGGCGCCGACGCCCGAAGGGGACATCCGTCTCGAGTGCACCGGGATGGCGGGCAGCGGGCGCGCGACGCTCGAGCTCCTCGTCACCCCGGTGCAAGAGGACGTCGCCCTGCTCGGGGTGTTCTCGGAGGAGGCGCTCGACGTCGACGGAGAGCTCTTGATCGACGGGTTCGACTCGCAACATGGCGAATACGTCGAGCAGGCGGGGGGCGAGCCGGAACCCGCGGCGTGCGACGATCCCGATGAGTGCCTGAAGGCGCTCGAGAAGTACGAGTTGGAGGTCGCGAAGCTGAACGCGGACATCGACGAGAAGCTGGCGAAGGTCGCAGCGGACCTCGCGGCGAGTCTCGCGCCCCTCGACGGGTACCTCTCTGGGGGCTACGACGACGACGACGACGACGACGACGACGACGACGACTATCGGAAGGCGCTGGAGTACCAGAGGCTGTACCGAGCCAAGTACGCTGAGGACGTCGCCAAGCTCGAGGCGGAGCGCGAGAAGAAGCTCGGCGAAGAGCTGAAGAGTCTGCGGGACAAGTCGTGCGATGCGTGCGACGCAGGGGTCGCAACCGCGCCCGTCGCCCCCGCTCTCAACGGCTTCGGCCGGCAGCTCGTCGACATCGACGTCGACGTCTTGCGCGACGATTTCCTCGATGTCCAGGTGCCCCTGGCGGACGGAGCGGAGCCGGTTGGAGTTCAGCTCGACGTGCCCCAGGACGCGCCCTCCGACGAGGAGACCTTCGGTACCCACACGGGCTCCGGCGGCTTGCTCGGCTCCAACGGTCCGATCACGCTCGGCACGGACGGCGTGACGCAGATCGAGATCCACGGCGACGTCGAGCCGGGCTCCGGCACCGACCTCACCGCCGGCGGCAGCGTATACGTCGCGGGGGACACGGATGCACGCGACGAGCCGGTCGAACTTCCGCCGATCCAGGTTCCGAACGTCGCCGGCATGCCCGCGCTGAAGCACGACGGTCCGGTTCCGATGGTCCTGCCCGCGGGTGACGTCGGCTTCGAGTCGATCGAGGTTGCCGAGAACGCGGTCCTCGTCGTGCGCGGCCCGGCCCGCGTCGTCGCTGGGAGCTTCACTCTCCTGGCCGGCGCCGAGGTCGAGTTCGACACGACCGACGGCCAGGTCGACCTGTTCGTCACCGGGGCGGTCAACATGGTGCCCGGGTCCTACGTCGAGACGACCCAGCCGGACCCCTCACAGCTCACGCTGCAGGTGTCCGGGGTCGACGCAGACGGTGCCGACCCGTCGGTCGTCCTCGAGGCCGAGAGTCAGTTCTACGGGACGATTTACTCGCCCGACGCGGGCGTGTCGGTCGGAGCGTCGTTCGAAGTGTACGGTGCGCTCATCGCGCACTCGCTCGACCTGGCGCCCGGTGTGCGCCTGCACTTCGACAACGCGTACTCGGCGAAGGGCAGCACGCTGCCGGACATCGTTGCCTGGAGCGTCTCCGAAGTGCCGGCCGCGGTGCGCGGTGGAAACGACCCGATGCAGCGCATCGGGGCCGATCGCGGCGACCTGCGCTTGCCCGCGGATGCGCACGTGCTGGACGAGGTGCTCATCAACGTCGAGTACGTCGACGACACGGGCGCGGTCTGCGATTTCGTGGGGCCCGAGTCCGAGTTCGATTGGGACGGCGTGCGGTCGGTGATCGAGAGCAGGCGCGTCTTGATCGGGTCGCGAGCGTTGCGCAACGAAGGTGACCGGGGCTCCGCGGCCGCTGGGGGCGCGACCTCGAGCATGCCGGGCAGTCCCTCCTCGCCAGACAGCGGCGGAGACCAGAACTGGGATTGGTCCGACGTCGACTGGGAGGCGCTCTGGGACCCCTGGAGCGATTACAAGTATAGCCAGAACGACGGCGCGTGAGGCGTCGATAGTCTTCGCCAGGTATAGCGATGAATTGGATCCAAACAGCACAGTCTCTCGCGTGCGCGGCGGCCCTGACCGTCGCGCCCGCCTTCGCATTTTCCGCAGAGAGCCTCGCGCAGGGCGGCGACGGGGCGTTTGCCGTCTCGCGCGTTCTCATGGCGCGCGAGAACCTGCGCGGCCGCGACGTCGGGCGTGTCACGCGCAAGCTGACCGAGCTCGGGAGCGACGCGGTTCCCGACATCTTCCAAGTCCTCGTCCGCGGGCGGATGCCGATCGAGACGACCGACGGCACGACTCTGCTCAAGTCGCTGGAGACGTGGCACCGGCAGGCCTTGAGCGACGCGCTGACGCAGGTGCCCATCGAGGTGTTGCGCGGCTTCCTCGCGCAGCTCGCGGAGGCCGAGTACCAGCTCTCGGCGCGTGTTCGCGCCGCGGAGCTGCTCCAGCGCGTTGGGCGGCGACGTGACGCCGCCCTGCTCGTCCAGCTCACGACGCCGCCCGAGGACCAGCGCCGCGTGCCGCGCGAGCTGCGCGAGGCGTTCGAGGCCGCGCTCCTGGCGATGGCCGACCGCGATCCGGCGCTCGTCGGCCGCCTAGGCATGATGTTCGAGGACGTTCACCCCTCCTACCTCGTGTCGCTCGTGCACTGCGCTGGGGCCACGGAGTCGGAGGAGGGCTTCCAGCAGCTCGCTTCGATGCTCGGCGGCTTCCCGCAGCTCGACTCGCTCGTGATGATCGAGATGGGCCGGATCGGTCGGGGCCTGCCGCAACCGCTCGATGACCACACGTTGGGCCGTGTGCGCGAGTACCTGCGCCACGACGACGTGCGCCTCGTGCTCGAGGCGATCGCCGCCGCCAAGAGTCTGGGCGACGACGGGGCGATCCCCGATCTCGTCGCGCACATGCGGTCTGCGGACCGCAACGTCCGCAACCGCGCCTACGACGCGCTGCGCGCACTGACTGGGCTGCGCATGGGGCAGGACTTCACCGACTGGGACGAGTGGCTCGCCGCCGAGTTCGATTGGTGGTCGAACGAGGCTCCGCGGCAGATCCGCCTGGTCGAGTCCACGTCGGGCTCGAAGGCGCGTCGGGCGGCACTCGAGCTTGCGCGGCACCGGCTGTTCCGGCGCGACCTCGGGCCCGTTCTCGAGGAGTGCCTCGGCAAGCGTGACACCGAGCTCGTGCGTATCGTTTGCGCCGGATTGGGGCACTACGGGACCCAGTCCGCAATCCCGAAGCTCGCGAAACTCTTGTCGCATTCTGAACCCCTGGTCCAACAGGAGGCGCGCCGAGCCTTGACCAGGATCGTGGGAGAGGACCTTGGCGCCGAGCCGGCCGCGTGGTCGACCGGCGATTGAGGGAACCAATTTGAGAGGGGGCGCTCTCTTTCTCGCTCTGCCTCAGGTGCAGTGCCCGCGACGCTCGAAGAATGGTGCGGGAGAGGCACCACCTGCGGGTGGGCGCCCGATTGTCCTGATCTCATGTCCCTGCGCTCGAAGATCGTTCTAGTGCTCGTAGCCGTGGTCGTGCTCTTCGTGGGTATCGACAACGGTCTGCAGCGTTGGCTCGTCCGCGGTCGCTACTTGGATCTGGAGCGCAAGCAGGCGATGTCCGACCTCGCGCGCATCACCGCGCAGTTCGGACACGCCGGACAGGAGCTCGCGAACCAGGCCGAGCGACTCGTGCTGCTCCCGAGCGGCAAAACGCGCCTCGATCCGGAGATCCTGCAGGCGGCTCGTATCGACCTCGCCTACGTGTGTGAGACCGACGGGCGCGTCATCGACAGCTGGAACGTGCCGTCGCCGACCGGCGGCGAGCTGCGCTTGCCGCAGTTCCCGCGCGGGGCGCTCTCGATGGGGCACCCGCTGGTCGAGTGCGAGAACGGCGAGCGCACCGTCGGCTGGATGACGACCGAGAACGGTCTGATGCTCGTCGCCGGAACGACCTCGAAGAAGGCGCCGGAGCTGCGGCTCATCGTCGGCTGTTTCGTCGATGGGGGCGCGGTACGAGACCTCGGGCACGTCGCGCACGTCGACTTCGACGTGCACCTGCTCGCCGGTCCAATCGACGACGTCGTCCAGGAGCGGCTCGACGTGGTCACCAGCCTGGGCGGGCCGGCGCACGAGCTGGCGGACGGCGAGAGGGTGCGCGGCTGGAAGGCGCTCAACAACCTCCGCGGTGTGCCGGTGGTCCTCCTCGAGGCCGTCAGCTCCGGGGCGATCGCCGCACACGGAGCTCAGACGGCCAACTACGCGATGCTCTCGAGCTTGGGCTCGTCCGTACTGATCCTGACGGTCCTGCTCGTGCTTCTGCGCACGATCGTGACGGGGCCGCTGCACCGCCTGACGCGCCACGCGGTCGCCATTGGCCAGACCGACGACCTGTCGACGCGCTTCGACGCGCACCGCAACGACGAGATCGGCGTTCTGGCCGGCGAGTTCGACAGCATGATGGCCAAGCTCGCCGACTCGCGCGAAGAGTTGATGCGCGCCTCTCGGCTGGCTGGCAAGTCCGAGGTCTCGACCGAGGTCTTGCACAACGTCGGCAACGTCCTCAACAGCGTACAGATCTCGTGGCAGCAGTCGGTGGAGGCGATCCACGCGGCGTCGCTCGAGGACCTGCGAAGGCTCGCCGAGGACCTGCGGACGCGTGGCGAGGCGGCGATCACCTATCTCTCGACGGACTCGCGCATCGAGCGGATGATCGACTTGATGGAGGCGATCCACACGTCAGCGGGCGAGGATCACGATCGCGCCGTTTCCGAGTTGCGGCGTCTCGGCGATGGAATCCATCGCATTGGCGAGCTGGTGCAATCGCAAGGGCGCCATGCCCAGAGCGTCGACGTGGTCGAATGGGTCGATCTGCCCAAGGAGCTCGACGAAGTGTTGAGCGCCAGCGGTCTCGACATGAATGCGTCCGATGGCCTGCTCGTCCTGCGTGACTACGCCGACGTCTCGCGCACGCGCCTCGATCGCCATCGGCTGTTCGGTGTGCTCGTGCCCGTCGTTCACAACGCGATCCAGGCGATGGAAAAGACCGGCGCCCACCGCGGCACGCTCCTCGTGCGTCTACGCGCCGAGAACGGAGCAGCCGTCGCGATCGACATCGTCGACGATGGCGTGGGCATCGCGCCCCAGAACATGACCGAGGTCTTCGCCGGCGGCTACTCGACGCGCGGCGCGCTCGGCATGGGGCTCCATCTGGCGGCCAACACCGCGCGTGAGATGGGCGGGAATCTCACGGCCGAGAGCGCCGGAGAGGGCAAGGGCGCGACGTTCACTCTGCACCTGCCGGGCCGCGCACAAGGCGTGCGCGGCGCGGCTTGACGCTGAGGCCGTGCGCGGCGCGGCTCAGGGGAAGGAGACCGAGCGCGCGTTCGTGAAGTTCGACGTGCTGGTCGGATTCTGGTCTCGATACCAGGCCTGGAAGTTCCAGGTGTCGCCGGGGACGATCGGCGTGGGCGGAGTCGTCGGCATGTCCAGGGTGTCGACCGCGAGCTGGAAGGACCCCGAAGCTCCCGAGTTCTGGACCTCACCGGGCCGCGCGAAGCGAGCGATCGTGCCCCCGAGGCAGAGGTTGCCTTGACTGCCCGCGGGGTTCGGGACGAAGCCCTGGACCTGCGAGGTGAGGAAGTAGCCGAACTGATGGATCGGTAGGTCGTACGCTTCGAGCTGCATCGGCTCGCCCGCGTTACCGCTGCCGTAGGCGCCGATGCTCGCCGCCGTTCCGGTCGAGTTCATGGCAGCCGGGTCGCAGTAAGCTTGGCCTAGCGAATAGATGCCGTCGTTGATCAGCTCGAACGCCATCCATTGGCCCGCGTTCTGGTCGAACGCGTAGTAGTCGTAGACGGAGTCGGTCTGCCCGATCGTCGAGAAGGTCAGCCGGTAGTCTTCCTGCGGCGCGAGCCCCGGTCCGTCGGACGACCACAGCATGCCCCCGTTGGGCCGCGGGTTGCCGTCGGGATCGACGAAGACGGGCATCGGCGCCCAGTTGCCCGTGTGCGGCGGAGCGATGAGCTCGTGTGCGCCGCCGGGATCGAAAGTCGCCGTCCGGGGGAAGATCGCGACGGTCGGGACGACGTGCGTGTCCTCGCCGGCGATGCCGATGGCAGCGTCCTCCAGCGTCACGCTCCCCGTCGGATCGTCGACGATGCGCGTGCAGTGGCTCGACACGCTCACCGTGACGTCGCCGCCGCCCTGGAACCCGGCCGTACGCACGAGCTCGATCACTTCCCAGTCGGGTTGCGGCGTGTACGTGATGCTGAAGCGGCGCGAGGGCGGCGCCGCGGTGTCGACGATCGACGTCGCGGCCGCGGCCGTCTGCTTCGGCGGCGTGCCGATCGTGTAGCCCTTGACCGAGCTCAGGCCGTACTGGAACGCGGCTGCGCCGCGCAGGACGAGGGAGAAGCTCTTCTCGTTCGTCGGGATGTGCCAGTTGCGTTTGCCGAACCAGACCTTGGCACCCGCTTCGCCGGGGAGCGTCACGCCCCCGACCGTCGATTGCCAGGGGGCCGCGGGTGGTTCGACGTTGCCCGGGTTCTCGGTCGCGAAGTATCCGGCCTGGGCGGAAACGAGCGGCGTGAGCGAAAACAGGAATGCGGCGGCGGCTGCTGCGTTGCTTCGAAGTCCCATCATTGTCTCCTCGGTGGGCGGCGAGCCACTTCGAACTGCGCTGCCGTTTCGGGAGAGGACACGAATCGCGCAAAAGATCGTCCGTTCCGAATTAGTGCTTCGCCTGAAACCGTATCGGCCCGTTGCCCTCGGGCTCGAGGCGGCAGATGTCCCACTTCTCGTCGTTGCCCCGCGACACCTCCAGCTTCTGCGCGATGACGACCTTGTGTCCGTCGGTGATCACGTTGATCGCGCCGAACACCGCGACGCTGCGGTCGATCGTCTCGTCCATCTGCTTCTTGAACTTCTTCGCGTCGAGACCCTTCTTGAGCATCGTCGGGAACTGCTTGTTGAACACGCGCCCCCTGACCTTCTTCTCCCAGCGCGCCTTCGTGTTCAAGAAGCTCTGCAGCTCGGACTTGCTGGTGACCGAGCGCGCCAGGAAGGTGCTCCGTCCGATCTTCTTGCGCGGGCCCAGCGAATCGTTCTTCTTCTTGCTCGCCGGGAACTCCTCCATGATCCCGTTCGTGTAGATCGTGTCGAAGAAGACCTTGGGGTCGTCGAAGAACCGGTCGAAGCCCATGTAGTGGTCCGAGACGCCGGCGTCGATGATCATCTGCTTGTCGTCGGGCGTCACCACGAGGCAGCCGTCGCCCTGGCCGATGTCGACGAAGATCACCTCGAGCACGCGGTCGTCCTGGACCTCGTGCTCGCGGACGAAGATGTCGTCTTGGAAACCGCGGATGTGGCACCGGACGTACTTGCCCGTCACCGTGTCGCCGTGCACGTCCTTGACCTTGTAGGTGCCCTGCTTTTGGCCCTTGTCGAGGATGAAGTCTCCCCACAACAGATGCTGGAGCGGCCTTTTTCCGTCGGGCTGCGCGAAGGCGACCGCGGACGGATACCCGGCAAAACGTTTGCGGGACGGCATGGGGGGACTTCTTCTCTCTCCGGGGGGGGGCCGAGTGGCGAGGACTGAATCATAGATTGCGTGGAGCGCGCGCGGTGGATTCGCCGCCGGGCGCGGGCGACAATCTCCAACCGCATGCCGCGACTCTCGACCCTGCTCTTGACTTTCGCTTCGCTGCTCTTCGTCTGCGCCGTCCTTGCCGTCGCGGCTCTGCGGGCATCGCACCCGTTCGAGCTCGAATGGCAAGAGGGTGGGATGCTCGAGCACGCCCTGCGCGTGGCGGAGGGCGAAGCGCTTTACGCCGAGCCGAGCCTGGAGTTCGCGGCGTTTCCGTACCCACCGTTCTACCACTACGTGGCGGCGCTCTCGACGCGGCTCGTCGGTGCCGATCTGTTGGCCCTGCGCCTCGTGTCGATCCTGTCGACCGTCGCGTGCCTCGCGCTCCTCTTCGCGTACGCGGCGCGCGAAGGGGCCGCACCGATCGCGGGCATCGTGGCAGCGGGTCTCTTCGCCGCCGCGTTCCGCTTCGGAGGGGACTGGTACGACGTCGGCCGCGTCGACCTGCTCGCGTGGGCGCTGACCCTTGCCGGGCTGTACGTTCTGCGCTTCGGAGCGGGCCGCGGCGCCGCGGTCGGTGCGGCTGGCCTGTTCTTCCTGGCCTTCTTCACCAAGCAGACGGCTCTGCCCGTCGCGCTCACGCTCGCGGCGGTCGCCTACACGCGCGGCAAGGGCGCGGCGCTGGTCTTCCTCTGCGTCTTCTGCGTCGTGACCGGAGGCGCCGTGCTGGCCTACCATCTGGCGAGCGATGGTTGGTCCACGTGGTACTGGTTCGAGCTCTTGCGCGGGCACCGGCTGCACCTCCCGGGCGTGGTCGGCTTCTGGCGCGAGGTCGCCTTGGGGCTCGGGCTCGCGCTCTTCACGTTCGCGCTCGGCTTCGGAGCGGCAGGGGCCGAGCGCGATGAGCCCTGGGCGCCTAACCGGATGACGGTCGCCGCTGCGGTCGCGCTCCTCGCGACTGGCTGGCTGGGGCGTGCGCACGAAGGCGGCTTCGACAACACGTTGATCCCCGCCGCGCTCGCCGCGAGCCTGCTCGCGGGTCCCGCCGCTGCGCGAGCACTGCGCACCGGTGGACCAGTCGCCGCGCTGGCGACGGGGATTCTGCTCGCGCAGTTCGCCGTGCTTGCGTGGGACCCGCGCACGGCACTGCCCACTGCCGAGGACGTGGCGGAGGGAGAACGCGTCACGCGCGAGCTAGCGGCGATCGAGGGCGAGGTCTTCGTGCCGTACCAGCCGTACCTCGCGCGGCGCGCCGGCAAGCGTACGTGCGTGCACTACATGGCGATCGAAGACCTCTTGAAAAGCGCCGAGTCCGAACCCGGCTCCGCCCGCTACGCGCGCGGGCAGCGCTTCTTCGACCGGCTCGTGCAGGCGATCGAGCAACGCCGCTACGGCGCACTCGTCATGAGCCAGGACCGTCCGGACCTCTCCGAGCTTCTCGGCCGGACCTACCTCCCGCCGCGCCCGCTCGCCGACCCGCTGCGGCCCGGCGTGTTCGCGCCGGTGACCGGATTTCCCGCGCGGCCGAAGTGGATCTACTTGCCGCGCTGACGGCTCATCAAAGCACGCGTGATCGTCGGTGCCACGACGCCGCCGGCGAGGAGCAGGATCGCGATCAGGCCAGCGAAGCGGAGAACGCCCGCCCAGCCGCGCGGCATCGCGTCGTAGAGGAACGCCAAGCCAGCGGCGCCGAAGCAGACGAGGCCGATCACGAGCACCCAGCCGTCGCGCGCGAGCACGCGCAGGTCGCGCCGCGCCGTGCGGCCGTCCGCGTCGAGCACCCAGCCCGGCGGAAGCGCTTCGCGGATCTGCTTCGGCGTCGGATCACGGCCGTCCCGGCGCAGGGACTGGAGGTCGACCAGGTCCTCGACCGGCACCGGATCCATCAGTCGCTCTCGCGGATCAGGCGCAGGAGCGTGTCGCGCACGGCCTCGGGGTTGGCGCTGCCGCCGCTCGCCTGCATCACCGCACCCATGCACGCCCCGATCGCCTTGTCGTTGCCCCCGCGGACGGCGTCGATCACTTGCGGTTTGGCCTCGAGCGCCGAGCGACACCACGCTTCGATCTGGCCCGTGTCCTGGACCTGTTCGAGCCCGAGCTCGCGTACGAGCTCGGCGGGCGAGCGCCCTGTCTTCATCATCTCGCGCACGACAGAGCGCGCCGCCTTCTTCGTGATCGTGCCGTCCTGGGTGAGGGCGACGAGCTCCGCCAGCTGATGTGGCTTGCACGGCAGCTCGGCGATCGTGCTCGCCTCGATCTCGTCGCCCGCCAGCCCCGCGAGGAGCTCGTTCGTGATCAGGTTGGTCAGGTCCTTCGCGGTGCCGTCGTGCGAAGCGCGCACCGCCGCCTCGAAGAAGTCCGCGACGCCACGTTCGCTCGTCAGGACGCCCGCGTCGTATTCCGACAGCCCCAGCTCCGTCCGGTAGCGCGCCCGGCGCTCGGCCGCGGGCTCGGGCAAGAGGCCGCGCTCGCGCTCGAGGAGGGCGGCGTCGACCGGGATCGGCGGGAGGTCCGGCTCGGGGAAGTAGCGGTAGTCCGCCTCGTTCTCCTTGCTGCGCATCGTGCGCGTCTCGCCGCGGTCGGGGTCGAACAGCCGCGTCTCCTGCGCTATGGCCGCGCCCGCTTCGTAGGCCGCGATTTGGCGCCCGATCTCGTGCTCGATGGCGAGCGAGACGTTGCGGAAGGAGTTGAGGTTCTTGATCTCGACCTTCGTCCGCCACGGTTCGTCCTCGGGGTGCACCGAGATGTTGACGTCGCAGCGCAGCGAACCCTTCTCCATGTCGCAGTCGGACACACCGGCGTACTGCAGGATCTCCTTGAGCGCGACGAGGTAGGCGTGCGCTTCCTCGCTCGAGGTCATGTCGGCTTCCGTCACCGACTCGATCAGCGGCACGCCCGCGCGGTTGAGGTCGACGCGCGTCGTGTTGCCTGCGTCGTGGACCGCCTTGCCGGCGTCCTCTTCCATGTGGATACGCGTCAGGCGCACGTGCTTGCCGCTCGCGAGCGTGATGCCGCCACCCGAGCAGTAGGGGCGGTCGTACTGGCTGATCTGGTAGCCCTTGGGCAGGTCGCAGTAGAAGTAGTTCTTGCGGTCGAACTTGCTCCACGGCGCGATGTCGCAGCCGAGCGCGAGCGCCGCCCGCAGCGCGAGGTCGAACGCGTGCTGATTCAGGACCGGGAGTGCTCCCGGCTGTCCGGTGCAGACCGGGCACGTCAGCGTGTTGGGCTCCGCGCCGAAGCGATTGGCACAGCCGCAGAACAGCTTCGTCTGCGTGCCGAGCTGGCAGTGCACCTCGAGACCGATGACGGGGACCCAGGTCGTCGCACTCATCGGGCGGCTCCTTCCATCGGTGCGATTGCGACGGGCCCGCGCGCCTCCTGCAGCGCTCGGGCACAGCCGAGCACTCCGGCATCGTCGCGCGCGGCGCCGATCAGCTGCAGGCCGACCGGTAGCTCGCGTCCGTCACGCTCGAGCGCCCCGCACGGCACGCTGGCCGCCGGCAGGCCGGCCAGGCTCGCCGGCACGGTCATGACGTCGGAGAGGTACATCGCGACCGGGTCGTCGGTCTTCTCGCCCAGCGCGAATGCGGGGCTCGGCGACGTCGGACACGCGATCACGTCGACTTCGCCGAACGCCGTCTCGAAGTCGCGCGCGATCAGCGTGCGCACACGCGATGCCTTGCCGTACCAGGCGTCGTAGTAGCCCGAGGACAGCACGTAGGTCCCGAGCAGAATGCGCAGCTTCACCTCGTCGCCGAAGCCGGCCTCGCGCGTCGCGGCGATCATGCCCTGCAGGCTGCCATCGCCCGTGGCGCGCGTGGCGTAACGAACCCCGTCGTAGCGTGCGAGGTTGCTCGACGCTTCCGCCGTCGCGACGACGTAGTAGGTGGGGATCGCGTACCGCGTGTGGGGAAGCCGGACCTCGTGCACCTCGGCGCCGAGCGTGCGCAGCTCGTCGATGCCCGCTTCGACCGCCGAGCGCACGCCGGCGTCGAGGTCGGTCGGGAAGTACTCCGCCGGAACACCGACGCGCAGCCCCGTCAGGTCCTGCGGTGCCGGTTCGATCGCGAGCGGTGGCGCCTCGATGCATGTCGAGTCGCGACCGTCCGCGCCGGAGATGACGCCCATCACGCGCTCGAGGTCGCGACCGCTGCGCGCGAACGGGCTCACCTGATCTAGGGACGAGCCATAAGCGATCAAGCCGTAGCGCGACACGCGCCCGTACGTCGGCTTGAACCCGAGTGTCCCGCACAGTGCCGCGGGTTGGCGCACGGATCCACCGGTGTCCGAGCCGAGCGCGATGGGGACGATGCCCGCCGCGACGGCCGCGGCGCTGCCGCCCGACGAGCCGCCGGGCGTGCGCGAGACGTCCCATGGGTTGCGGGTGACGCCAAACGCGGAGTTCTCGCACGACGAGCCCATCGCGAACTCGTCCATGTTCGTCGCGCCGATGGGAACGGCTCCCGCGTCGAGCAGCCGCTCGACGAACGTCGCGTCGTAGGGGGCGCGCCAGCCCTCGAGGATGCGCGAGCCGCAGCTCGCCGGTGATCCCGCGAGACACATGTTGGCCTTCAGCGCGACCGGAACGCCGAACAGAGCGCCCGGTTCCCCGTCGGTGCGACTTCGGGCGTCGAGCGCGCGCGCTCGCGCCAGCGCGGCATCGCCCTCGACGTGCAGGAAGGCGCCGAGCGCCGTACCGCGTGACTCGGCCGCCTCCAGGGCCGCGCGCGTCGCCTGCTCGGCGGACAGCTCGCCCGCGAGGATCGCCGCGCGCAGCGCCGTCGCGTCGTAGCTCTCGAAGCGCGTCACGACTGGCCGCCCTGCCCACCGGCGTCGCGCTTGGGGATCGCGCGCGGCACTCCATAGAACCCCTCGCGCGGATCGGGCGCGTTGCCCACGAGCGCGTCGCGCGGCATCGACGGGCGCACTTCATCCGTGCGAACCTGCAGCTCGGTCGAGACGACCGAGGTCGGCTCGACCCCTTCGACGTCGAGCTCCGAGAGCACCTCGAAGTGCTTCAGGATCGCTGCGAACTGGGGGCCGAGCGTGCGCGCTTCGCCGGCGTCGACCTCCAGTCGCGCCAGGGCCGCTGTCTCGAGCACGAGGTCGACGTCGGGACCTTCCATGATGATCGCTGGCGTTCGTGCCGGCTCCTGTGCGGAGCGAGGGGCGGTTCGGGGGCTTCGGTCACGCCCCAGGACGGGTGGGCGGGGGCACCGGGCGGGCAGGCCGCGGATCATACGGCCTAGCGGGGCTGCAGTGCAGCCCCGCTGGTGCCGCAAGCGTCCCGGGCCAGCCTGGCTTGCTTCCGCCCGCGGGAGGACCTACCGTTTCGGGCATGTCCCTGCCCCCGCTCCTGGCGGTCGCCGAAGGCCTGTTCGGCGAGCCGGACTGGTCGAGCCTGGGGATCGTGTCGGCGATCGTCGGCGCCTTCCTCATCGCCAATGCGACCCTCTTCGAGCACCCGCGCCGACTGGTCGCACGCTACTTCGGCAAGACGCACCGGCTGCAGTCGGTGCGTGAGTACGTGTACAACCGGGTCCAGACGACCCTTGGGTTCGCGTTCTTGTTGGGCGGGTTCGGGCTGCAGCTCGTCGGGCACTACGCGCACGTGCCCGAGGGGCAGAATCCGCTGCCGACCGCGTGGGTCGGACTGATCGTCGTGATCGCCGTCGGTCTCCTCGGCTCGGCGTGGTGGTGGTCGCTCTGGGCGTTCCGGCGCTACGTGCGCGAGTACTTCAACCAGAACCCGCGGGATCTCGAGAACGACCCCGTCTGCGCGCGTGAGATCGGCGAGCTGTTCGGCATCGAGTCGTTCGACGACGACACGGTCGAGACCTACGCCGCGCGCCTGCGCAAGCGCGCCGGCTTGCCGCGCCAGACCGGGCCGGCGCGCGAGAGCCTGCCGGACGACGGCTTCGAGCTCGACGTTCCCGAGGCCTGACGGGGTCGCAGTCGGGTCGCAGGTCGCAGCTGAGTCGCAGCTGGGCCGCAACCGGACCGCCCGCCGGCCGGTCGTCCAGGGGTGTTCCGCCAACTCTTGCTCGAGCTCGTCGATGCGGTCTATCCGCCCGCCTGCTTTCTGTGCGGTGCGCCGGCCGCCGACTGGGCGTGCGACGCCCACCGGATCCCCGCGCGCTTGCTCGGCCCGCGCTGCGGGCGCTGTGTGGCTCCGCTACCGGCAGCTCTGCCCGATGGCTACGCGTGCGCGCGCTGTCGGCGCCGGCCACCGGGGTTCGAGCGGGTCTTGGCGCTCGCCGACTACGGACGCGAGTCCGCTGCGCGGGAGTGGCTGCTCGCGTTCAAGCACGGCGGCCGGCGCGACCTGGCGCGACCGCTCGGTGCGGCTCTGGCGCGGCGTTGCCTAGAGGTCGGGGTGGAAGCGGACTTGCTCGTGCCGGTCCCGCTGCACCCCTGGCGCCGGCTGGCGCGCGGGTACGACCAGGCGCGCGCGCTCGCACAGCGGCTCGCCGAGGATCTGGACGTGCGCGTCGAGCCCGCGCTGGCACGCACGCGGGCGACCCTCGAGCAGGGGGCGCCGAGCTCGCCCTCGCGGGCGGCCAACGTGCGTTCAGCCTTTGCCTGCGATCCAGCCGCACGGCGTCACCTGCGCGGACGCGCGGTGTGGTTGGTCGACGACGTCTTGACGTCGGGCGCGACCGCGAGCGAGTGCGCCCACGTCCTGAAGCGCGCGGGGGCACAAGCGGTCGGCGTCTTGTGCGTGGCGCGCGCGACGCGGCGGCGCGCCTTGCCGGACGGCCCGCAATCGACCACACTCACGCCGTGACGACTCTCTGGATCGAACCCTTCGGCGGCATGGCCGGCGACATGCTCCTCGCCGCGTTCCTCGACTTGGACGATCCGCGCTTCACGCTCGACGACCTACGCGGACTCGCCGACGATCTCGTTCCGGGCGAGGCGCGGCTCGAGCTCGCCGAGGTCAAGCGCGGCTCGATCGCCGCCAAGCATGTCTCGGTCGTGACTCCGGAGACCTCCGCACCGCCTCACCGCCACTACGACGAGCTCGAGCGCAGGATCTCCGATTCGGCGCTGTCCGAGGCCGCGCGCAAGAACGCGTGCGACGTGCTGTGGTGCATCGCCGAGGCCGAGGCCGTCGTGCACGGGACGACGCCGGATCGCATCCACTTCCATGAGGTCGGTGCGATCGACACGCTGATCGACGTGTGCGGCGCGGCGCTCGCGCTCGAGCGACTCGGCGTGGGCGAGCTGCACGCGTCGCCGCCGCTGCTCGGTTCGGGCACGGTGCGCTGTGCGCACGGCGAGATGCCGGTGCCGCCGCCAGCGGTCGTCGAGATCCTTCGCGGCCGGCCGACGCGGCCGGGCGGGGGAGAGGGCGAGCGCTTGACGCCGACTGGCGCCGCGCTCTTGGCGACCTGGACCGCCGACTTCACGCCGCCGCCCAGCTTCCTGCCGCACGCGGTCGGCTACGGAGCCGGCGGCCGCGACCCCAAGGACGGCCCGCCGAACCTCGTGCGCGTGCAGCTCGGCGAGTCAGCGGTCGATGCGGACACGCGGGCCGAGGCGTGGTTGATGGACGTCAACCTCGACGACATGACGCCCGAAGAGATCGGCCACGCTGTCGGTGCCTTGCGCGCCGCCGGCGCGCTCGAGGTGTGGACGTCGCCGCTGTCGATGAAGAAGGATCGTCCCGGCGTGCTGGTCTCGGCGCTCGCGCGCGCGAGGGCGCGGCGCGCACTGGAGACAGCGCTCTTCGAATGGACGACGACGCTCGGCGTGCGCTGGACGCGCGTCGAGCGCACCGAGTGCGCGCGGCGCGGGCTCCGCGTCGATGTCGCGGGCGTTCCCGTACGCATCCAGGTGCGCACGCGTCCGGCCAGCGAAGGCGCGACGGCCTTCGGCGAACGCGACCTGGCGCCGGAGCACGATGACGTCGTTGCGGCAGCCGAAGCTGCCGGTCTCACGCTGCGCGAGGCGCGGCGGCGCGCGATCGATGCGGCGCTCGCGCAGCTGGGCTGAGGTCCGTACACCATCGAAACGTCGCGCGGGTTGACGCGCGGGCCGGCATCGGTGAGCTTTTGCGGGACGGGCCATTCCCAGCCTGAAACGATCCAGGCTAGAACCTTGCTATTCGGATTGAAGATGATTCGCACGTTGAGCCCCTTGCTCGTCGCCATCCTCCTGCTCCCCGGTTGCTTGATCGGCTCGAGCACCGACACCGACTACTCGGGCCGCTACATCAGCGAGGACACGATTCAGGAGGTGCAGCCCGGAGCCTCGAAGGATTTCGTCCTCGAGCTCTGCGGCGAGCCGACCTCACGCATCGATTCGGGCGGCGGAGCGGAGCTGTGGAAGTGGGAGTACAGCCAGGAGACCGCGAGCTCGGGTTCGGTGTTCCTGCTGCTCGGCAGCAGCAAGACGAGCAAGTCCGAGGGGGCCGTGTGGGTGAAGTTCGAGGACGAGCGCGTCGTGCGCGCGTGGCGCGACGCACTGCCCGCCGGCTGAGCGAGACCAGTGCGTTGCCCGGTTGCTCGCCGCTTGGCAGCGGGGGCCAGGCCGCGGGCCACGGCGTGTTCCGTTTTCCGTTGTCGCGGAGCCAGCCGCTGAACACGACGAAGCGGCTGGCGACCCCAGCGGTAGGGAGCACTCGAGGGCAAGTTGTAGACGGACGACGCGGCGACGAAGATGTCCGGCGCGATGTCACGCCGGTTCTGGCAGACGCCGAACACCATGCCCAGGTTCTCGGCCGTCCAGGCGTCCGTCGCCGAGCCCTGGTTCCAGAACTTCGGCGCCAGCCAGTTCGTGTCCAGGGGCGGCGGCGACGAGGGGATGTTGAGGTCGATCAGCGTGACGACCGGTTGGTCCGCGACGTTCAACAGAGACGGCCCGTTGGTCGTGACCGACTCTCCGAAGTCGAGCGGGAGTTGCCGCGCGGTCGCGGGCGCGGCGGAGAGGGCGAGAGCGAGGGGCGTGAGCGGGAAACGTGAGGGGGACTTCATGGCAGCTCCTTGGTGCGTTGGCATGGGCCTCGTGGGCCCACCGCGACTCGGGGAGCGGCCGCTCGATCTCTGACGCCAAATGCAGAAAGGAAGGCGCGCGGGCCTCAGGCTCCTCCACGCTCCTTGTAGACGCGGATCCCGTCCGACAGCCGGCGCAGCCCTTCGACGAGCGTCGCCTCGGGAACCCCGCACGCGACACGCACGTAGCCGGGCGCTCCGAAGAACTCGCCCGCGACGACGTCGACGCCGAACTCGGCGGCGAGGAGCTTTTGCAGCGCGACCGTGTCGTTCACGCCGCGCACGCGCGGGAACGAGAGGATGCCGAAGGGCGGGCGGTGCGCTTCGATCTCGATGCACTCCTCCAGCCAGCGCCACAGGTGCGGGCGCGACTCGACCTCGATGCGCCGCAACGGCTGCAGCAGCGTGGGCAGGTGATCGAGCGCGATGCGCGCCGCGTGCAGCGCCGCGGTTGGAGGATCGATCCAGCCGAGGTAGCCCATGTCGACGAGGTGCCGGCGCTCGTCGACGAGATCGGCGCCGAGCAGGATCCAGCCGATGCGCAGCGCACCCAGGCCGTACGCCTTGGTCAACGTGCCGATCGACACCGCGTTCGGGAAGAGGAGCGCGGCGTGCATTCGCTCCTCGGGCGTCCCGTACTCCATGTAGGCCTCGCACGAGACGAGCACGCCGCCCGCCTCGGCGCAGGCTGCTGCGATGCCTCCGAGCTCGCGCTTGCCCGAGACCGAGCCCGAAGGATTGTGCGGGTTCGTGACGAGCGCGTGTCCGGGACGGGCGCCGGCGAGCGCCGCGGCGTAGCGGTCGGGATCGAGCCGCCAGCCGTCCTCGAGCCGCCGCGTGCAGGCGACGTCCTTGGCGCCGAGGTAGCTCGCGAGCTTGCGCAGGGGCTCGTAGGCGGGCCGCTCGGAGGCGACGTGGCTGCCCGGGCGAAACCAGCGCAGGGCGCAGGTGAGCATCGCGCCCGTCGCCCCGGGCGTCACGACGACCCGCGATGGGTCGACGCCGAAACATTCGCCGAGCCGCTTCTCCAGCCTCGGGAGCGCGTCGGCGGAGGGGTGTCCGAGCACCGCGTCGCCCTCCAGGGCCCCCAGCCAGCTCGACTCGGGAACCGGCATTCCCGACTGCGCCAGGCAGTAGGGGGAGCGGAAGGATTCCTCGTGCGCCCAGAACATGTAGGGGAACTGCAGCCCGTCGAGCTCGGTCATGGGCGGGAGTGTAGCGGGTCGCGAGGGGGACCGGGCGTGGCCGGGGGGGTCGCCGGCCGCCGCCGGAAGTGGTGGCGGGTCAATCGCTTCCGAGCTCCCGCGGGAGGGGCGTGGAAGTCGGCCGCGGGACTTGGTCCCATCCGCCGGTCGGGACCCCCTTCTTCCGTCCCGGCTCTCCAACCCAACGGCCCCCCCCGAGCCCGATACGAGCCATGCGATCCACACTTGCCGCGGTCTCCACCGCAGTCGTCTCCATCATGCTGAGCGTCCCCGCGCCGGCGGTCCAGAACACGCGTGACGCGCGCTACGCGACGGTCGAGTCGGGGGCGAAGGTGCGTAACTACGCTGACCGGCAGGGGCTCGTCGTCCATGAGCTCGATGCCGGCTCGATCGTGCGGCTCTTCGGCGAGCCGATCGGGATCGGATTCGTGGAGTGCGAGAGCCCGAGCGGCTACCCCGTTTGGGTCTACGGCGAGTACCTGCAGGAGACCGACGTCCCGGGCGTGATGCGCGTCACGGGTTCGGGCGTGAACATGCGCCCGCGGCCGGAGCTGACCGTCGCGAACATGCCGCTCGGCACCAAGCTGCAGCGCGGGGATCGGGTCGAGTTGATCAAGCGCCAGAACAGCTCGGGATCGCTCGCCACCGATTGGGTCCAGGTCTGGTCTCCGGCGCGCGTCCGCGGTTGGATCCTCGCGACTGAGACCAAGCCGATCGCCGATCAGGCGCAGGCGGTCGCCGGCTGGAACCAGACGCTGCGCAAGCTGCCGACGAAGAAGGTCGTCGAGCCCGGCCCCGCGACGGTGAAGCCCGAGTCCCCCAAGCCTTCGGCGACCAAGCCCCAGGCCAGCCCCAAGATTTCGAGCGAGGCCGCGCGCGCGCTCAAGGACGCCGACGCTCTCTTCGCCGCGGCCACCGAGAACCTGGCGTCGGTGCCCGCGGACTTCGATCCGGTCCTCGCCGCCTACACCCGCGTGGTCGAGCTCGCCCCCGCGAACACGACGACGGCCGACCTTGCGCAGCGCCGCCTCGACGAGACCCGTGCCCATGCGGGCATGGCGCGCCTGCGCGAAGAGGTCGCCTCGAGTGAGCGCCGCCTGCAGAACCGTCTCACGGAACTGACGGCGGAGCAGAGCAAGGTCGAGCTCCAGCAGACCGCCCACTGGGGCCGCTTCCACGGCCGCGGCCGCGTCGAGAGCGAGACCGAAGCGGGCGAACGCCGCTTCTACCTCCGTTGGGCCGGCGCCCGCGAGACCGAGATCGCCTGCACCTCGGGCCGCTACGACCTGACGCTCCTCGACGGTGTCGAGATCGGCGTGATGGGCCATTCGCTCCGCCAGGCTCTCCCCGCCACGATCGACCACGCGGCCGAGCCCAAGCTCCTGGACCTTTACCGAATCGAAGTGATCTCGGCAGCCGCGCAAAGCCCCCGCTAGCGACCAACCGCTTCGGCGGTTGGTATCGTGGTGGCGTCATGTTCAAGGACCTATGGATCCGCCTGCGACTCGGACTTCGAAAGATCTTCGGCGCGGGCGGATCTGGCTATTTGTGTGACCGGTGTCGTTGGGATTACGGGGACGCGTGCAGTCGACCGGAGAGACCGAACGCGTTGAACTGTTCGGATTTCAAGCGACGTTGATCGGCGTAGCCTTGATGGGCTACTCGCATTCGGGGCGTGGCGATGGTCGCGGTGTTGCGCCGATCCGGAGGTGGGGGGCGAGGGAGCCGCAGCCTCGGCTACGACGCGCAAGGCGCCGGGGTGAGAAGTGGCCGAGCGCTGCGCTCTCGGAGGGCTGTCGGGCGAGTCCGATGTCCGCAAACACGGCGGTCGACACTTCTTGAAAGGGCACACACATTCTCTGGCGATCGGCGACAAGGTGGCGATCAAGGCGCTCCCTGTTTGCGAGTGCGGTCGACGCCACTTCCCGTGCGGTTGGATGGAGCGAGGCGAATTGCGGCACTGAATACGCCGCCGTCAAACTCCGCGCGCCGGCTCCGTTGCTCTGCCCCTCACCGTCGTTGCCGCTCGCCCTTCGGGCGGGC
>JAAELL010000350.1 GCA_024226735.1 bacterium
CTAGTGGTGTGATGCAGACAGTTGCAGTCTTATCCCGAGTTCGCGTGTGCGTGCCACAAGGCGAGTCGACGTCACGACGTCGTTTGCGGGTGGAGTGAGCGCGGATTGCCTGGCTGTTCTCTCTCGGCTGGCGGTCAGCACCAGCCCCGGACCCGGGAAGGGGTCCGGGGCCTTTCCCCCCGTTGCGATCCTTGGGGATGTGCGGGATCATGGAGCGCCAATCGCATCCAAGATCCACGCCAGGAGAGTCATGACCATGGAGAATCCGTTTCGTATTTGCGCTCTCGTGCTGGCCGCTACATGTGCGGCCAGCACGGTATGGGCACAAGACCTCGAGGACCGGGATAGCTGGACGACGTCGCGTGACGTGCAGGTCGCCACAACGCCGGAAGGCGCGCGCTACGTGCCCGATGAGCTGCTCGTGACCTGGAGCGCCGCGTTCACGCGCGATCAGGTGGTGAGCACGCTCGCCACGCTCGACGCGGTGGTGATCGGCGAAGAGCGAATCCAACGCCTCATGCGGGTCCAGCTGCGCGCCGGCAGCGACGCGTACCTCGAGGCGCAGCGTTTCGCCGCGCTTCCTGGCGTCGAGCTCGCCGAGCTGAACGGCATCGGTGAGGGCGGCCTCGTTCCGAACGACACCCACTTCGGGGCCCAGTGGCACCACCAAAATACGGCCACGAACCCGGGCACGCCCGGCGCCGACATCGAGACCGTGCCGGCGTGGGACATCACGACCGGGAGCTCGGACGTGCTCGTCGCGGTGCTCGACACCGGGATCCGGTTCAACCACCCCGAGTTCATCGGTCGCACGGTCCCCGGCTTCGACTTCGTCAACAACGACAACGACGCGACGTCCGACCACCCGCACGGCGACAACGTCACCGGCCTGATCGCCGCCAACGCGAACAACAACTTCGGGGGCGTCGGCGTCGACTGGAACTGCACGATCCTGCCGGTCAAGATCCTCGACGCGAGCAACCTCGGTCTGACCTCGAACCTGATCGCGGGCATCAACTACTCCGCGGCCCAGGGCGCCGACGTCCTCTCGATGTCGCTGATCAACTACCCGGGCACGGGAGCGCTGGAGACGGCGCTGCAGAACGCCCGCAACGCCGGCAGCATCCTCATGGCCTGCGCGGGGAACGGTGGCATCGGCAACGCCGACAACTCGTGGCCGGGCGCCAGCGTCCGCACGATCTCGATCGGCGCGACGACGTCGAGCGACTTCCGCGCGAGCTTCTCGGGCACCGGCAGCCGACTCGATTTCGTCGCGCCCGGATCCTCTGTCCGCACGACGAACCAGTCGCCTACCAACACCGTCATCAGCTTCTCGGGCTGCTCGGCCGCGACGCCCGTCGCGGCGGGGATCGTCAGTCTGCTCGTCGCGCGCTTCCCGCTCCTGACGCAGGACCAAGCGTACGAGCTGCTGCGCCTCGGCGCCGAAGACCAGGTCGGCCCCATCGGCGAGGACGCCCCCGGCCGCGACGACTTCTTCGGTCACGGCCGGCTCAACGCTTGGCGTTCTCAGATGGCGCTCGACGCCAACATGGACGTCCTCGGCTACTACTGCCAGCCCGCGGTCGCCAACTCCACGGGCAACCCGGCCCACATCATCGCCTCTGGAAGCATCGTTGCCTCCGACGACGACCTGACGCTCGGCGCGGTCGACCTTCCGCCGAACCAGTTCGGCTACTTCATCATGGGCTCGTCCATGGGGACGTTCATGCCCGCCAGCTCCAGCGGCTTCATCTGCGTCGACGGCGGAGTCCTCGCGCGCATCTTCCCGCCGATACTGGACTCCGGCATGGATGGAACGTTCGAGTACGCGGTCGGAACGAACAACATCCCGACCGTCGGTTCGATCGTCAGCGGCGAGACGTGGAATTTCCAGGCCTGGTACCGCGACCACCCGAGCAACAACTTCTCTGACGCGCTCAGCATTCAGTTCCTGTAAGAGCACCCGTCAAACTGGCGCGCGGCCCTGTGAGCCGGCCGCGCGCCACCGAGCCCACTGGCGCGGACCGGCGCTTTCGTCCGGCATCGCTGCAAAAGGCTACCTCGGTCTACTTGGGACGCGCGGGCAGCGCGATCGTGCGATCCGCTGAGGATTCCGCGTCCCGTTGACATCAAGAGGATCGATTCATGCAACGAGGCTTACTCTCTGTTCTTGTCGCCATCTTCGGGGTCAGCTCCGGGGCTTTCGCCCGACAAGCCATCAACCTCGACGCGGGCGACCCGGCAGCCCCCATCCCGGCGGAAACCTTCGGCGCCGCCGCGGGCCAAGTAGGTACCTGGAACGCGTTCGGCAACCCGCTCGGGACCTCCCCGCACACTCTGAGTGATCCCATCGATGCGGTCACCGGGCTGCCAGCGACCGGCGTCGAGATCACCATCGACACCTACGTCGCGAACTTCACCTTCGACAACCCGGGTACGGCCGGGGATGACGAGGCGTTGATGGACGATTTGTTCGACCTCGGAGCTGGCGCCGCGCGCGTAACGATCTCGGGCCTCGCTGATGGCGACTACGAGATCTACACGTATGCGTGGGCCCCCGACAGTGCCACCTTCTCGACCATAGTCGACGTTGCCCCGTCGGCGGACCCGGCGCAATCCATCGGCGGTGCGTGGCCCGGTGGCTACGCGCTCGGAGTGACGCACGCATTGCACACGGCTTCGGTCAGCGCCGGCGGGCAGATCGACATCGACTTGACCACGCCCGACATCGGCTCCCTGGGAGGGATACAGATCGTCCCGGTGGCTTCCGACCCGATCGGAACGAACTACTGCGGGCCGGCGGTGCCCAACAGCACCGGAGTGCCCGGCGTGATCTCGGCCTTCGGCTCGACCGTTGTCGCGGACCAGAACGTCCAGATCGTGGCGGACCAGCTTCCGGCCGGCCTCTTCGGCTACTTCCTCGTCAGCCGCACGCAGGGCATGAGCACACCGATGGGGAGCGTGGGAGTCCTGTGCCTCGACGGAGACATCGGGCGCTACGACGACCCGCCGCAGATCTTCTCGGGGCCGACGGGACAGCTCGCGATCGATCTGACCGCGATTCCGACCTCGACGCCGGGAAGCCAAGTGGTGCTTCCGGGCGAGACGCTGAACTTCCAGTGCTGGCACCGCGACGCGCCGCTACCGGGCGGGAGCAACTTCACCGATGCGGTGAGCATCCTCTTCCAGTAGGACGGCCTCGAGAATCGGGCGCGACACCGTCAGGTGTCGCGCCCGATAAGTGCTCAGGCACCGTAGGTGCCGCCAGCCATTTCTGGGGGCCCTCCCCCAGCAATGGCTAATACTGAATGTTGATGCCGTCGGTGAAGTTGTTCGTCGCACCGTCCCGGTACCAGCACTGGAAGTTCCAGCTCTCGCCCGGCATGACGGCCACCGGCGGCGACGTCGGAATCGCGGTCAGGTCGACCGAGATGCTCCCCATCGGTCCGGAGATGATCTGCGACACCTGGTTGAAGCGTCCGATGACGCCCTGCAGGCAGATGATCCCGCTCGACGCCGGCGGGTTGAAGAAGCCCTGGGTCTGGCCCGCGAGGAAGTACCCGAACTGGCCGGGCGGCAGCATCGAGGCGGTCAGGGTCAGGTCGTTGTTCGACGGGTTGTTGCTTCCGTTGGCGGAGATGGTGCCGGCCTGTCCCGTCGAGTTCGGGATCGCGGGACCGCAGTAGTTGTTGCCGATCGGGCCCGAGCCCGTGACGACTTCGCCGGGGTTGCTGAAGAGGAACGCGACGTCGCCGTCGCTCAACGCTCCCTCGTACACTTGCAGGTCATCGAGCAGGCCGTCGAAGAACTCGGCGCAATCGAACGCGCCGCAGGGCGAGATCGGGTTCCACACGCCGATGTGGTACTCGCTGCCCGGCGCGGTCGCGGTACCGGAGCCGGGCACGGTTCCGATGTTGGCGCCATTGACGTAGAAGGTCGCGTCGCCGAGCACGTCGAACGACACGGCGACGTGCGTCCAGCTACCCGGGCTCAGTGGCGTCGCGAGGTCGTAGTCCTGGATCGCGTGGGTCGTGAAGCGGAAGCCGGGGTTGTCGGTGACGCCCCACGACCATCCGCCACCCGGGCCCTGGTTGCCGAAGATGCGGTTGATGCCCGAGCCGGCGGGCATGCCCTGCGGAATGCGATTCAGGTTGATCCAGGCGGCGACGCTGAGGTCGTTGCGCAGATCGTCTAGGTCTTGGATCGCCGGAATCGAGACGTAGCCGTCGAACGAGGAGAGCACGCCACCGTGGATCCCGTTGAAGTCGGCCGAGCTGCCCGAGCCGGCCGCGGCACCCGCTTGGTTGAGCGCAACGGCACCGACGTACGTTCCATGGTTGGCGTTCGGGGACGAGTCGAGGCAGACGGAGCCGCTCGTCTCGTCGAAGCGGTAGTGGGCGACGTTACGGATCGTCGCCGGGATCACCTCGGAGGCGGTGATCATCCCGGTACCGGCGGAGCCGTTCCAGCCGCCGACGCGGACGAAGAAGTTGTCGCCGGCGTTGGCGGGGAAGCTGATCGAGCTCTGCACGGCGCAAGAGTCGTCGTTGCAGGCGAGCTCGTTCAATGCGCCGCACGAGCCGTCGAAGACCATCAGCGCCGTGTCGTAGCTCGAGCCGCACGTCTCGACCGTGTAGATCGCGGTGTTGGGCGCCGAGAACGAGTACCACAGGTCAGGG
Organism: bacterium; assembly: GCA_024226735.1. Lineage (GTDB taxonomy): Bacteria > Planctomycetota > UBA1135 > UBA1135 > JAAELL01. Next base: position 4,680 of record JAAELL010000350.1, read on the forward strand.
CCGCCGCCCAACGCGCAGGACCAGACTTCGGGGCTCAGCGTGGCGGCGGACGTGTCGTAGTTCGTCGCGCCGAGGGGCAACGTCGACGCGCCCGAGCAGTCGTCGTTGACTTGCGCATTGGCCGCACCACCGAGGACGGTCGTGGCGGCCAAGGTGAAGAGCAAGGAGCGATTCATTCGTTTCTCCTCCGGGAGAGATGATGAGGAAGCCGGATCGGAGGCGCCGATCCGGCCGCATTCTAATCCGACTCCCACGGGGGCGGTAGGCGTCCGCCCGTGCGCGACGAACTTCGACTCACACCACTAGCTTGCTAGAAAGCGTCAGCTCTTGACACCCGTGTCGACCCAGCCCCCGCTCTCGACGGAGGCGAAGATCGCGTCGCAGACGCGCTGGGTCTCGAGCGCGGAGCGGAAGTCCGGCTGTGCGGCGTTTCCGGTCTCGACGCCGCGCAGGAAGTCGGCGAGGGCGTGTACGAACGTGTGCTCATATCCAACCGTGCACCCCGGGACCCACCACTTGTCCATGTACGGGTGCTCGAAGTTGGTGACGTGTACGCGCCGCCAACCCGTGAGGTGATCCTCGACCTTGTCGCCCGTCCCCGCGCGCGTGTGCTCGAAGAAGTCGAGGTACTGGGGGTCCTCGAGGTCGAAGTGCACCGAACCGTCCGCTCCGTTCAGCTCGAAGGTGTTGTAGTTCTTGCGCCCGCGGGCGTAGCGCGTCGACTCGAAGGTGCCCATCGAGCCGTTGGCGAAGCGCGCCAGGAACTGGCAGGCGTCGTCGATCCCGACGGCTTGCCTCTTGCCGGTCTCCTGGTGCACGCGCTCCTTGACGAACGTTTCGGTGTCGGCGACGACGCGTGTGATCGGACCGTTGAGCCACATCGCGGTGTCGATCGAGTGTGCGAGCAGGTCTCCGGTAACGCCCGAACCGGCGACGTCGACGTCGAGGCGCCAGAGGGTCGCCCCGCCCTGGGGAACGTCCTCGGCGATCGTCCAGTCCTGCAGGTAGGTGGCACGGTAGTGGAAAGGACGCCCGATCCGGCCTTCGTCGACGACTTGCTTCGCGAGGGAGATCGCCGGCACGCGGCGGTAGTTGAACCACACCATGTTCGCGACGCCCGCCTTCTCGACCGCGTCCGTCATGCGCTCGGCTTCGGCCACGTTGCGCGCCAGCGGCTTCTCGCACAGGACCATCTTGCCTGCTTTCGCCGCCGCGACCGCGAGCTCCTCGTGCGTGTCGTTGGGACTGCAGATGTCGATCGCGTCGATGTCATCGCGCTCGATGAGGCGGCGCCAGTCCGTCTCGACCGATTCGAAGCCCCACGTCGACGCGAACTGACCGGCCTTGTCGGCGTCGCGCGCACACAGCGCCTTCAGCACCGGGCGGTGCTCCAGGTCCGGGAAGAAGTTCGCGACCTTCCTGTAGGCGTTCGAGTGGGCCTTGCCCATGAACCCGTAGCCGACGACGCCGACGTTCCAGGGCTTGGTCATGGCTTCAGCCTCCGTACTTGGTGATCAGGCCATCGACGAAGGTCTTGCAGTGTGCCGTCGCATCCCACGCCTCCGGCCAGAAACAGAGGTCGATCGTCCACCAATCGTGCGACAGGTTCTCGGCCGCGAGCTTCGGAACGATCTCTTCGAAATCGACAAGGCCCTTGCCGAACGGCAGGTGCATCGACGTCTCGTCGTTGCCGTCCGCGTCCTTGTGACAAGAGTTGTCGGAGTCGATCAAGTGGATGTGGTTGATGCGCCCGGAGAGCCGCTCGATGAACTCGACTTGGCCTCCCTCGAGCGTCTCCTTCTCGCCCGGCTGGCGCGCGCCCACGACGCCGACCATGTGGCCGTGGCTCGTGTCGTACATCACGCCGAACGAGTCGTCGTCGATCGCGTCGAGGACGCGCAGGACGTCGGAGGGCTTGTTCAGCGCGAAGCCCGGCTCGAACTCCCAGGTCGTGTAGAGACCGTGGTCCTTGGCGATCGGAACGCACTTCTTCCAGGTGCTCGTCACCCGATCGAAGGCGGTCTGCCAGCCGACGTCGTCGATGATCGTCGGCGGCTGCACGGTGTCGACGCGGATGCCGGCGATACCGACGTCGGCGCAGAACTTGGCGTTCTTCTCGAACTCGGCGACGTAGTGAGCGTCGTCGTCCGTGTCGATGAGGTGCTCGCCCCAGAGGTTCGCGGCGAGGCCGCTGAAGGACAGCCCGAAGCCCTTCATCTTTTCGACGAGAGCCGCGCGCGACTCGGCCGTCGGGTGGTCGTCGGGGTTGGGGTGGGGGGCGAAGCCGCCGAGCTCGACGCCGTCGAATCCGAGCTCGGCGAGGCGCGTGCAGACGGTGTCGAAGTCGACGGGGTCGTCGGCGTAGGGACCGATCGAATAGGCCCAGGAACCGATGGATACGCGCTTCATGGCGTTGCTCTCTTCGGGGTCTTCTTGCGGGGGAGGTTGGGTCAGTAGGTCGCGCGGCCGCCGGAAACGTCGTAGCACGCGCCAGTCGAGAAGCTGCAGTCCTCGCTGGCGAGGTAGTGCACGAGCGCCGCGACCTCCTCGGGCCGGCCGGTGCGGCCGACGGGGATCTTCGAGACCATGTACTGAATCGTCTCGGGCGTGACCTGGTCGAGCATCGGCGTCTGGATCACTGCCGGCGCGATGCTGTTGATGCGGATGCCCGTGTCGGCGACCTCTTTGCCGAGTGACTTCGTCAGCCCGATGACAGCCGCCTTCGAGGCGGAGTAGGGGCCGAGCTTGGGATTGCCTTCCTTGCCGGCGATCGAGGCGATGTTGACGATGCGCCCGTAGTCCGCGGCGCGCATCGGCTCGAGCGCCGCGCGGTTGCACAGCCACAGGCCGGTGACGTTGACGTTCATCACGTTGCGCCACTCTTCCAGGGACGTCTCCCAGGCGAAGGCGTTGCGGCCCACGATGCCCGCCGAGCAGACGAGCGCGTCGTAGCGGCCGAGCTCGTTCACGACGCGGGAGGTCATGTCGCTGACCGCGGCTTCGTCCGTGATGTCGATCGGCAGCGCCAGCGCCTTCTTGCCGAGGGAGGCGATTTCGTCGGCTGCGGCGCGGCACGCGGCTTCGTCGTAGTCGACGATCCCGATGTCCGCGCCGGCGTGGGCGAGCCGGCGTGCCGCCGCGAGGCCGATGCCGCGTGCTCCGCCCGTGATCACGGCCACACGGCCCGTCATTTCGAAAGAGGATTCGGTCATGGGGCGAGACGGTAACACGCGAGGCTCGAGGCGCGCGAGCCGCCTTCGTTGCTTCGTAAATGGGGCGGAGTCCGCGGGTGTGTTGGAATGTCGGGAACTCCCACTGCCTGAAGGAGGCGATGTGAAGGTCGGAATGAACTTGCTCTTGTGGACGACGCACGTGACGGCGGAGCACGATCCTCTGCTCGCGCGTCTCGCCGAGCTCGGCTTCGACGGTGTCGAGCTGCCCCTCGGTGACGGGGACCCGGCGCACTACGCCGCGATCGGCAAGCGCCTCGACGGCCTCGGCCTCGGCCGCACGACCGTGACGTCGCTGACGCCGGAGACGAACCCGCTCAGCCCGGATGCCGCCGTGCGCGACGCGGCGGTCGACCGTCTGAAGTGGGCGATCGACTGCGCGCACGCGCTCGGCGCCGAGGCCGTCTGCGGCCCCTTCCATTCGGCCTACAAGGTGTTCTCCGGCAGCCCGCCGACCGACGCGGAGCGCGAGCGCGCTGCCGGCGTGCTACGCGCCGCGGCGGAGTACGCCGAGACGGCTGGCGTGCGGCTCGCGATCGAGGCGCTCAACCGCTTCGAGTGCTACCTCGTCACGACGATGGCGCAGGCGCGTGACCTCGTCGCGCGCGTCGACCATCCCGCGCTCGGCGTGCACTACGACACGCACCACATGCACATCGAGGAGAAGGATGTGGCGGCCGCGATCCAAAGGGCCGGCTCGAGGATCACGCACGTGCACGTCTCGGAGAACGACCGCGGCGTGCCCGGACGTGGGCAGGTGCGCTGGGCGGAGTCGTTCGAGGCCCTGCATGAGATCGGTTACGACGGCTGGCTGACGGTCGAGGCCTTCTCGACCGCCGACCCGGGGTTCGCGAGTGCGATCCACGTGTGGCGTGACTTCGATCCGTCGGACGAGATCGCGCGCGAGGGGTTGGCGTTCACGCGTGAGGGGTGGATGCGTTGACCAACCGCAGCTCGATTGAAGTCAGACGCCGAGCGGCCTCGGCATCGGGATCGAGCAAGGAACGCGGACCCTCGGGGTGAGAAGAGAGGGGGCGGGGCCTGGCGTTGCGCGCCCGGAAGGCTGCGTCGCCGGTGCGCTGCGCGCGACCGTGGCCGAACTTGATGGGGCACATACTTCCTGCGGAAGGCTCCGAGGAATCAGCCCTCTTCCCGCAACCCTTCGAAACACCGGCAGGTCATTTGGATGTCGGCCGGGGGGAAGTCGAAGCGCGCCAAGTGGGGAGAGGGATGGGAAAGCAGCAACGGTCCAAGTCGAGCAAGCGTAAGCGTCGTCGCAAGTGCGTACAGCATCGACTGAAGTTCGGGAACAAACACGGCGGCCGGCGGAAGGGCTCGGGGCGTAAGTCGAAGGACGGTGTGAAGCGCGTCTCTCACCACGGTCGCGCGGACTTCGACGGCGAGCAACCGGTGCACGTCAACACGAAGATCGAGCCCGGTCTTCCAACCCTCCGAAGCCGCCGGGCTTACAGCGTCATCCGCGCAGCGCTCGCGGTGGCGAGGGACCGCAACGGAATGCGCATCACGCACTTCTCCGTGCAGTCC
>JAAELL010000351.1 GCA_024226735.1 bacterium
CTGGACCAGGAGTTGGCGCACTACATCGATCGTCTACCCGATCGGATCCGTCGCCGGCTCGTGAAGCTCGGGCTGATGGACGATCCCGATGACGTCGGCAGGACTCGTAGGTTGACCGACATCTTGGGTGTCGGTGGCCGCGGCGCCAAGCCCGGTCAGTTCGAGGCGTACCTGCTCGCGAAGGGCGACACCCCGAAGCACACGCGCCAACAGGCAGACCGAGCCCGGCGGGTGTTGATTGATCTGTGCCGATTCGTGGTCACCCAGGACATCGACGAGGCGCACGTCCTGCGCGCGCTTGCGAAGCTTACCGAGGACGGACTCTCGGTCACGACGCGGAACGCGTTCCGACAAGCGTGTCGATCCGTGACCCGATGGCTGTTTCGGGAGGGGCGGCTGAGACGTGATCCCCTAGTCCAGCTCGACAAGGCGAAGGGCGACAGCGACGGTGGTCGTCGCGCGCTCACAGCCGAGGAACAGCGCCGACTTGTCGAAACGACGCGAAGTCAACCGACCCGCGGATGTCTGACGGGCGAGGCTCGCTCGCTGCTTTATCTGCTGGCGGTCACGACCGGACTTCGACGCGGAGAGCTGCTCGCGCTCCGTCGCCGTGACCTCGTGCTGGACGACGACAACCCCGTGGTCACCGTCGCGCACGGGCACGCGAAGAACAGGCGGAACTCGCGCATTCCGTTGCAGGCCGAGGTAGCCGTC
>JAAELL010000352.1 GCA_024226735.1 bacterium
CTAGTGGTGTGAGTTGAAAGTTCGCGTCCTATGTCTGGCGTCCTTCCACCCGTGGCTGCGTTGCAGCTCCTCCGAGTATCCACGAATACGCGTCGTCGCTGCGCCTTGCCACGAACGCAAGGCCACCAGACATAGGACGCGAACTTTCAACTCACACCACTAGCAGAAGGCACTTCGACATGATGGACGTTGCCCAGAGCGCCGTGGCCGAGGCCTTGAAGAACGGTGCCGACTACGCCGACGCGCGCGTCAACCGCTTGAGCTGCGAGAACCTGACCGTGCGCAACGGCGCGCTAGCGACCGCCGAGGCGCCGGAGGAGTTCGGCGTCGGCGTGCGCGTTCTGAAGGACGGTGCGTGGGGCTTCGCCGCCGCGCCGGCCACGCCGGCGGAGTCCGGAGGCGTCGCGCCCGAGCTCGCGCGCAGAGCCTTCAAGGCGGCGCGTGCGCTGTCGCCGGCGCGCACCGAGCCGGTCCGGCTCGCCGCCGAGGCGGGTCACGTCGGCGAGTTCGTGACGCCCGTCGACGTCGACCCGTTCGGCGTCGCGCTCGAGGACAAGCTCGATCTCTTGTACGCGGCCGACCGCGCGATGCAGGGCGCGGACGCGACGGTCGCGCGGGAGTCGAACCTCTCGCTGCGGCGCGAGGAGCAGTGGCAGGTCTCCAGCGAGGGGGCCGCGATCCACCAGGTCCTCTTGCGCAGCGGTGCGGGGATCTCGACGACCGCCGCGGCCGAGGGCAATGTCGAGACGCGCAGCTATCCCGCCTCGTTTGGCGGGAACTACAAGACCGCCGGCTGGGAACACGTGAGTAGCCTCGACCTCGCCGCCCACGGCGAGCGCATTCGCGACGAATCGGTCGCGCTGTGCTCGGCGCCGCTGTGTCCCACGGGGAGGCGCACGGCGATCATCGGCGGCAGCCAGATGATGTTGCAGATCCACGAGTCGGTCGGACACCCCAACGAGCTGGACCGCGTGTTCGGACACGAGGTCGACCTCGCTGGTAGCTCGTTCGCGACGACCGACAAGCTCGGCAGCTTCGAGTACGGCTCCAAGCACGTGAACCTCGTCGCGGACTCGACGCTGCCCGGCGGTCTCGATACGCGCGGCTTCGACGATGAGTGTGTCGAGTCCGGAAGGTGGCACGTCGTCCGTGAGGGGCGCTTCACCGGCTACCACACGAGCCGCGAGTGGGCCGATCGCATCGGTGAGGAGCGCAGCCGCGGAACGATGCGCGCCGAAGGGTGGTTCAACCCGCCGATCATCCGCATCACGAACCTGTCCTTGATGCCGGGGGAGTGGAGCTTCGATGACCTCGTCGCCGACTGCGAGGACGGCTCCATCTACTGCGACACGGTCAAGATGTGGTCGATCGACCAGCGCCGGCTGAACTTCCAGTTCACGACCGAGATCGGCTGGGAGATCCAGGGCGGGAAGCTCGCGCGCATGGTTCGCAGCCCCACCTACCAGGGCACGACGCCAAACTTCTGGCGCTCGTGCGACGCCGTCTGCGGGCCACAACATTGGGAGCTCTGGGGCGTGCCGAACTGTGGGAAGGGCAACCCGATGCAGGTTGCCGAGATGAGTCACGGCGCGGCGCCCGCCCGCTTTCGCGGACTGCAGTTCCTGCACTAACGGCCGAACGGCCCCCGCCTGAGGCAGATCGGGCGACCGGCGGTGGTCGGAATTCCGAGTCACCCGGGAGAGGAATTCTACGTACGGGAGTGGCGGTTCCTCGATCACCGGGGGCCCCAGGGCGCGGTCCCGAAGAGGGCGGGGCCCCGGCTCCACCACTCGCTCTACGCTCCTGACACAAAAGACTTTAGGGCATCTTTCCGACCCGTCACGTGCGGTTTTGCCCGAAATGCCGTCCCTTTGATGGGTGTGAACTCCTTTCCAGGTGACGGGGCGGCTCTCCCCGCCCGCCAAAATGGGCCCCGCACCGAAGCAGAGCACACTCCATAATTGAAGGATCGCCCGGTGCAAAACGCCGTTGCCGCCGGGGGATGACACCGCGACTCGCCATTCCGATTAGCACTCCAAAATGACCAGCTTCCTCCCTGCCAGGGAACTCCTCAACCGCTTGCGCCGAGCCGTTGTGGCCACTCCGGCATTCCTCGCGCTCGTCGGCTCCGCGACGGGTGGAGTCGGGGATCCGAGCGTCGATTTCACGACGCCCGGCCAGTCGCCCGCGGAGTCCGCGGGCACGGTTGCGGTGACCCTGACCCTGTCGGGTGTTCACACTGTGGACGTCACCGTGCCGTTCACGGTCTCCGGATCGGCGACCCTCACCGACGACTTCACGCACACCCCGAGCCCCGCCGTCATTCCCGCCGGCCAGCTCACCGTCGACATCGACGTGACCCTCGTCCCGGACCTGCTGCATGAGGACGACGAGACGGTCATTCTCACGATGGGCATGCCGACGAACGGCAACGCCGGTCCGGTCGTGGAGCACACGCTGACGATCGGCGACGACGACGCGGCGCCGGAGATCGAGTTCTCGATGCCGTCGAGCCAGCACGGCGAGGGGGCTGGTGTCACCGGGATCGCCTACGAGCTCAACGCTGTCTCCGGGCTCCCCGTGACCGCGGTGATCACCTTGTCGGGCAGCGCGGCCGAGACCGTCGACTACACGATCGACTCGACGACGGCGACGATCCCGGCGGGGCAGCTCTGGGGTACGGCGACGATCACGATCACGGGCGACATGCTCGACGAGCTGGACGAGACGGCGATCTTGACGCTGGGCGCTCCGATGAGCGCGACGCTCGGAGCCACGAACGTTCACACGCTGACGATCCAAGACGACGACGATCCGCCGACGCTCGACTTCACGCTCGCGACGCGCCTGGTCGACGAGGATCAGGGTGACGTGCCGATCGAGTTCGTGCTGTCCGAGATCTCGGGGCTGGCCGTGGGCGCTGAGCTGGCGCTGACGGGCACGGCCGCCGAGAACGACGACTACACGATCGACACGACCACGATCTCGATCCCCGCGGGCCAGACGACGGCGATCGTGAACGTCACGTTGACCGACGACGCGCTGAACGAGCTCGACGAGGCGGTCATTCTGACGCTCGGGTCGCCCTCGAACGTGACGTTCGGTCCGACCGACGAGCACACGCTGACGATCAAGGACGACGATCCGCTGCCGTCGGTCAGCTTCCGCTACCGGCGCGATCAGGCGGACGAGCCGGACGGAGTCGTCCCGGTGCGCGTCGTCCTGAGCAACGTCTCGGGCCGCGACGTGGTGTTGCCGGTCATCGCCAGTGGCTCCGCGCTCGATCCGAGTGACTACACGATCCAGATGAACCCGCTCGTGATCCTCGCGGGTCAGCTGACGAGCAGCCTCCTGATCGACCTCGTCGACGATGCCGTGCCGGAGCGCAACGAGGACCTGACGTTGGTCTTCGACGGCGGTGGACTCGACGGTGCGATCCCCGGGCCGGTCACGAGCACGACGATCGTCGTCGTCGACGACGACGAGGTCACCTACGAACCGACGGTCCCTGGCCTGCGCCCGAGCGAGCTGGCGGTGACCTTCGCCGAGGCGCGCGTCGGTGAGGCCTCGAGCCCGCACCCGATCCTGTTGCAGAACACCGGCAACGTCTCGGTGACTCTGAACGACGTCTTGATCAACGGCGACGGTGCGATGGACTACACCGTCACGCACTCCGTCGCGCTACCGATCCTGCTCGACCCGGGCGACATCGCGACGTTCGACGTCGTCTTCGACTCGTTCGACGGCGGCGACCGACTCGCCGAGCTGCGCGTCGTCCAGACCCCCGCGGGTGCGCCCGAGACGATCATCGGTCTCAGCGGCCGTGCGTACGGCGCGACCGGCCAAGAGATCGTGATGAACGTCGGCCCGAACCCGTACCTCGACCTCGGTCAACAGCTGTGGGTCGCGGACTACGGCTCCGTCGGGACCTCGGCGTACATCGTCTACCCCGGCGAGATCGCCGGCACCGACGACGACGAGCTGTTCCACGAGTCGCGCTTCGGCTCGAACTTCGGCTACTCCTGGAACCTTCCGAGCGGCTTCTACGACGTGGAGCTGCACTTCGTCGATCCGGTGATGATCGAGACGGGCTTCCGCGTCTTCGACGTGGCGGCCGAGGGGCAGGTCTTCTTGGACGACCTCGACCTCTTCGCGACGATCGGCGCCGTGCGCACCGCGTACGTCGCGGAGCCGCACCGCGTGCAAGTGACCGACGGCACGCTCGACCTCGACTTCGACGCCTCGGAGGGGGACGCGATCGTCGCGGCGATCACGGTGCGCTCCGTGCCCGTGATCAACTCGCTGACGGCCGCGATCGACTTCGGTGTCGTCGACCAGGCGGCCTCCGTGACGGACACGGCCGACCTGCAGAACATCGGCCTTCACACCGGCACCGTGACGAGCGTCACGTGGGTGCTCGATGCGTCCAGTGTCGGGACGGCCGAGGACTTCTACGTCGAGATCGCCGGGACGAAGTTCTTCGGTGGCGTCTCGACCGTGTCGCACGTCGTGAGCATGCCTCTTCCGGGCATGATGACGACACCGCTCGTGGTCGGCTTCGAGCCGTCCGAGCACCAGGACAACCAGGCCGTCCTGCGCATCGAAGGCGACTTCGACGAGATGGTCGAGATCACTGTCGATGGCACGGGGGGCGCCGACGTCGGATGGGGGTTCATGCACCCCGTGCCCGACGCCGTGCCCGCGCTCGTCATCGACTACGACGGCGACGGCCAGGAGGAAGTGCAGCTACTCGGCAACGAGTCGCACACCCACGAGCCCGGCCACGTGATCGTCGCGCACGAGTGGACGCAGGGGGGCGGGGTGATCTCGAACATCGACGATCCCGCCGTCTTCTTCAACACCGGACAGACGACCGTCGAGCTCACGATCACCGACGACAACAATCCGGCCTCGACGGCGACCGACAACATGACGATCTCGGTCTTCCCGCCGGACGAGGTGCCCGGGATTCTGGTCTCGTACTACGAGGCGACCTCCGGCACGCCGCAGGATCTGCTCGACGCCGTTCCGACGAACGCGAGCTACATCGAGCGCGTGATGGCGCTCGAGATCGACGAGGTCGAGGGCACCGCGGGCGCGTCGCCCTTCGCGGGTTCGGTCATGATTCGGATCCAGGCCGACTTCGAGGTCAGCCAGGTCCAGGACATGCACTTCGTCCCGGCCGGCGGCGCCGGGGATCGCGTCGAGATCGACGGCGTTGCGCACACGGCCGCCGAGCAGTTCTCGATCGGCACGCACAGCCTCGAGGCGCGCTTTGCCGTCGACAGCGTGGCGGACCTGCCGGTCAAGCTCGACGTGTTCATCAACGGGCAGCCGGTCCAGGGCTACGGCGCTGGACTCAAGCACAGCGTCAACGGCGTTGTGCCGGTCATCCACGAGATGCCGTCCGTCGGGCTCGACCTCGGCGGCAACCTGATCGTGATCACGGGCTTCGGCTTCTGGCCGCGCGACCTGGTCACCGTTCACTGGGGCGTCGGTGGTCCGGACTACACGTTCCCGGGTGGCGATTTCGTGAGCTGGACCGGAGAGGAAGTCTCGTTCCTCTCGCCGCCCGGCACCGGAACCGTCGAGGTGACCATCGAGACGCCCGCGGGCATCACGACGCCGCACATCTTCCAGTACTCGCCGACCGGCCCCGTTCCGATCGACTGGACGCGGCTCCCGGACGTCGACCTGCCCGGGCCGACGACCTCGGCGTGGGGACCTGACGGACGCCTGTACGTCGGGCAGATCTCGGGCGAGATCACGGCGCTGACGTTCGACGGCGACTACAACGTGACCGCGAGCGAGACCTACGTCGGGATCTCGAACCTCACGAACTTCGACCTCTGCGGGATCGCCTTCAACCCGTACGACGGCCCGGCCGGGCCCGTGCAGGTGTACGTCGCCCACGGCGAGCACTTCCTAAGCGGCGGCGGCTCGTTCTCGGGCCCGTCCCCGTTCACGGGTCAGGTCTCGGTCCTTACGGGTCCGAACTTCGATGCGCCGACGCCGCTCGTCACGCAGCTGCCGACGTCGAACCACGACCACGGCACGAACGGGATCTTGTTCGACGGCAACGGCGACCTCTTGATCGCGCAGGGCGGCAACACGAACGCCGGCATCAAGTGGCCGCTGATCGGCGACGTCCCCGAGTCGGTGCTCTCCGGCTCGATCGTGAAGGCGTTCACGTCGCGTCCTGGGTTCAACGGACAGATCCTCTACGAAGCCACGTCGACGGGCACGCCCATCGACGACCAGGTCCTCGGCAAGCACATCTCGATCTCCGACGGCGTCGACGTCGAGGTGCATGCTCCTGGCCTGCGCAACGGCTTCGACCTCGCGCTGACGACGTGGGGCTTCCTGTATGCGACCGACAATGGTCCCAACAGCAACTACGGCCCGGCTTCGACCAGCGCCACCACGAACGGCGGCGGGGTGCACCCGCAGACGTCGGACGAGCTGATGCACATCGAACGCGGCGTCTACTACGGGCACCCGAACCGCAACCGCGGCCGCTTCGACGATCGTCAGAACGTCTACCGGGACACGATCGAGCCCTCGGAGCCCGGTGTCTTCCGACAGAACCTGACGACGGTGGACTCGTCGACGAACGGGCTCACCGAGTACCGCTCGACGGCGTTCAACAGCCAGTTGCGCGGGTACCTGATGGCCCAGAAGTGGAACGACCTGCCGCGCCTCGTCGAGCTGTCCGCCGACAAGCGCAGCGTCGAGAGCATCACGACGCAGAACGCGCCGCAGATGGAGGGCCTCGGGCTCCTGACCGGTCCGGGCGGAGCGGTTCTGTCGACCAACTTCACCGACAACCGGATCGAGATCTCGGTGCCGAACGACGTCGGCGCGGTGGGGGTGACGGCCTATGACATCACTCCGTGGCGTGCCTCGGCGGCCGGCGGCCAGCTCTTCGTGATCGGCGGAGTCAACTTCGGCAACCTCGGCAACACGACGGTCCACGTCGATGGCCTGCCCGCGGCGTTGACGTCCGTGACGGCCAAGCGCATCGTCGGCACCCTGCCGCCGAGCCTGACGGGGACCGCGAGCGAGCTCCTCGACGTTCAAGTGACGGTGGGGCTCGACAGCACGACGATCCCGGCCGCGTTCGCCTACCTGCCGTCCGGTCCGGGCCAGCAGGACGGGGCCTGGACCGACGGTTCGTCGATGAGCCAGCCCCTCGGCGAAGTCGCGTGCGGCATCGTTGGCAAGAAGATGTACCTGTTCGGCGAGGGCAACAGCCTGTCGTACTCGTACGACCTGTATGACGACTTCTGGTCTGCTTCGCCCGCTCCGCGCCCGTCCGCGGGCAACCACCACGCGTGCGAGGTCTACGGCGGCAAGGTGTATCTGTTCGGCGGCTTCGCTGGGGGCGCCGGTGAGGTGCAGATCTACGACCCGGTCCTGAACTCCTGGACGATGGGCGCGCCCATGAGCTGGAGCGGTGGCTCGTGCTCGTCGGCGGTGATCGGCGATCGGATCTACGTCTCGGGCGGCATCGTCGGGGCCAACACGGTGAGCAACTTCGCCGCGTACGAGCCCGCGACGGACACCTGGTTCCCGCTCGCGCCGATGCCGACCGGGGTCAACCACGCCGCCAGCGGCACGGATGGATCGCGCTTCTTCGTCTTCGGCGGACGTGGGGGCGGCAACTTCCCGCAGCCCGGCTTCAACACCGTGCAGGTCTACAATCCCGCGACGAACACGTGGGACTCGAGCGACATGCCGGCGTCGACGCTCGCTCCGATGCCTCTGGGCCGGGGCGGCACCGGCAAGGCGGTCTTCTACTTCGGCAACTTCCTCGTCATCGGCGGCGAGTCGTCGACCCAGGTCTTCGACGAGGTACAGGTGTACGATCCGGTCGCCAACACCTGGAGCGAGGACGCTCCGATGCCGACGGCCCGTCACGGGATGTTTCCCGTCGAGTTCGAGAGCCGCGTGATCGTCGCCGGTGGCGGCACGAATGCGGGCGCCTCGATGTCGGACGTCGTCGAGATCTTTACGCACCAGTAGGAGCTCCGATCAGTTATAGAAGGGCGCCATGCGCGCCCTCTCCATCCCTTGCTCGACTCGTCGAGACAGGGCGCGCGCCTACTCCCTCCTGGCGTGCGCCTTTTTCGTTCTGGCGATTGCGCTCGCCCTACTGAAGCCCGTCTTCGACTTCGCGGTCTCGGACGGGCGGTTCTATTACGTCTATCTGCCGTCCGCCGTCATCGACGGTGACCTGGACTTCAGCGACGAGGTCCGGGACTTCTGGGGGCCGGACTACGATCCGGCGCTCCTCGCAGACGTGACCCCGGCGGGCCGGGTGCGCAACAAGTACCCGGTCGGCCTGGCGTTGACCCTGGCGCCGTCGTTCGTGCTGGCGCACGGCGCGAGTCATGCCGTAGCCGCGGTGTCGGACTCCGAGCGTTTTCGGCCCGACGGCTACTCGGTGTTGTACCAGGTGGCGGGCCTCGCGCTCGTCCTCGCGCTCGGACTGGCGACCTTCCTGCTTCTGGATGTGCTGCTCGTGGACAGGATGGGGGTCGCGCCGCGAGCGGCGTTCCTTGCGATCATCGCGTTCTGGGGAGGCTCGCACTACGCGTACTACTACTTCCGAGAGCCCCTGATGGTGCACGTCGTCTCGACCTTCTGGGTGACGCTCGCGCTCTACGCGGGGACCCGCGAGCGCACTTCGGGGTGGCACCTCTCCCTGGTGTCGTGCGCGGCTTCGATGGCGCTGGTCTCGCGCCCTACCAATGCGCTCATCCTGCTGCCGGTTCTGGCGCGTGTCGCGCTCGACCGGGAGGTGTTGCGAGGCATGCACTGGGTGCTGCTGGGGGCGATCCCGATCCTCGTTCAGCTCGCCGCATGGCGGATCCTGCACGGGAGCTTCCTCGTCTACAGCTATGGGGACGAGGGGTTCAACTGGTCGGACCCGGCGCTGGCCTCGACGCTGTTCTCCTCGAAGCACGGGCTCATCGTCTGGGCACCGCTGTTGGCTCTCTCGGTACCCGGCGTCGTGCGTGCCCTCGGGGACCGCCGTGCGCGGCCGATCACCGGCGCTCTCGTCGTGGGCTTCGTGGGGCTGTGGTACGCCAACAGCTCGTGGCACCAGTGGTGGTTCGGGGACGCGTTCGGCGCGCGCGCCTTTCTCGAGCTGACTCCGCTGTTCGTCATCGGCCTCGCCTTTTGGTTCGACTCGCTCGAGCGTCGGACGCCGCGTGTGCGGGCCGTCGCGTACGGTGCGGTCGTCCTGGGGGCGCTCTATGTCTGGGGGCTCATGGCGCTCTACGTCACGCACCGAATCCCCCGCGCCGACTATCTCTTCTGAGTTGGTGACGGCGCTTCTAGTGGTGTGATGCAGACAGTTGCGGTCTTATCCCGAGTTCGCGTGTGCGTGCCACAAGGCGCGGCGACGACGCAAGCCGCAACGCCGTGGCGCGTGTATGCGGGCCGGGATACGACTGCGAATGTCTGCATCACACCACTAGCGCGCCGCGCACGTGGTTCAGCACGCCCTCGGCCGCGCGCGCCCAGGTGTAGCCGGAGGCGTGTCGCGTACCGGCCGCGATGAGGCGTTCGCGTTCCGCGGGCGTCTCCGCCAAGTGGCGAACGTGGTCCGCGAGCTCCCGGGGGTCGTGCGGGTCGCAGAAGAGCGCGGCGTCGCCGCACGTCTCGGGGAGCGCGGAGCTGCGGGCCGCGATGACGGGGCAGGCGTGGCACATTGCTTCGAGCGGCGGGATCCCGAAGCCCTCGTAGAGCGAGGGGAATGTGAGGCACAGCGCGCCCTTGTACAGGGCGATCAGCGCCTCGTCGGAGACGTGCCCGAGGTCGCGCTGGCGAACGTCGGAGTCGTTGCGAGTGCGCCGGAACACCCGGTCGTTCGTGGCTCCGACGTTGACGAGCTCGAGGTTGAGGTCCTGGACCAGCGCGATCGCGTCGCGCACAAGGCGGAGATTCTTGTTCGGGTTGTCGGCGCCGACGCACAGGACGTAGCCGCCGCGCTGGAGGTCGTTGCGTTCGAGGAAGCCGTCGTCTGGCTGCAGGCGCATGATGTGGTCGCAACCGTTGTAGGTGATGACGACCTTGTCGGAAGGAATCCGGCACAAGCGTGCGAGCTCGGCGCGCGAGAACTCGGAGACGGTGAAGAATCCGCGCGCCCGCCGGCGGAGCAGCGGAACCAGGACGCGATACCAGGCTCGAAAGCCGAGGGAGAAGTTTCTCGGGTTCGCGAACACCCCTGCGTCGTGAATCGTCACGAAATGGGCGGGGTGCCGGACCGGGCCCGTTCCGGTCAGGCTCAGGAGCACGCCGTCCGAGGTGGGGCCGAGCAGGTCGAGCTGCTCCCAAAGGTGCCCCTTGCGACGCCCGACGAGCTGGATCTCGATGTTGTGCAGCATCGGCCGGAGAACCATCGAATAGGGCGCGACCAGGATGACGCGGGGGCTGCCCGGCTCGGCCAGCCGCTCGTCCATCGCATGCATGACCTCGGACGCGTAGCGCTGGACACCCGTCAGCGGTTGCGTCAGGAATCGGCCGTTGATGTAGAGGGTGCGCAAGGCATTGGTCCGAAGAGAGAAGGGATGACACCGATGTGCCGCACCACGAGGAACAGCAGCCACATGCTCGAGAGAGTGGTGACCACGAGGACGCCGATCGCGGCGCCGACGACACCGAACGCCGGGACGAGAATGGCGTCGAGCGCGAGGATAGCGGCAAGGCTGGCGCCGGATGCGATCAGGCTCGCATCCTGGTGCCCGGTGAGCCCCAGGATCTGATCGACCGGGCCGATCGCGGCCCGCACGACCTGCGTCAGCGAGAGGATCAGGAGAGCCCTGTGCCCTTCGACGAAGTCTTCGCCGAACACCGCCAGGATTCGCTCGCCGAACACGGCGATCACGAGCATGCCCGCCAGGGCCGCGGCGAACTTCATGCGCGTCGCGAGGGTGAGCAGGCGCTGCATGCCGACGCGGTTGCCGCTGGCGAACAGGGTCGACACGTTCGGAAGGGTCACCTGGTCGACCGCCTGCAGCGCGAAGCCGATCAGGAAAGCCGTTCGAATCCCCGCGTTGAAGACCGCCACGTGGCCCTCGCCCGCGAGCAGGCCCACGAGGATGACGTTGATCTCCGGGAAGAAGCCGTTGAAGACCGAAACGAACAGGAGCGGGCCCGAGGTGCGGAGCCACAGTCGGGTCGCGTAGGCCGGCTGCGCACCGTCGAGCTGGCTCCGCAGACGCGGTGCCATGACGGTGGTCAGCCCGATGAGCACGGCGACGATCACCGCGACCTGACACGCCATGACTTGCGTCGCTGACGGATCTCCTCCGAGCATCCAAATGGCCGCGAGGAGCGCGAGGAACAGGAGGGGCCGGAACACCGTCATCGGGAGCGCGACGTACCGGAACCAGCCGAACGCGTGGGCGACGCCGATCCAATGACGCAGCAGCGTCAAGGCCGGCAGCCCCGCGAGCGCGACGAGGATCACGGCGCTTCCCGGGTGGCTCGCCGGTGGCCAGAGTACCGTGATGACAGTGGCGCAGCCGGCGGCGAGGGCCAGGCTCGCTCCGAGGGAGATCTGGCGTGTGCGACGGATGAATCCGGCGACTCCGCTGCGGTCCGCGGCGTTCCAGCGTTCGCGGATGAAGCGCAGGCCGGCGAAGGGAAAACCCAGCAGCGCGACGTCCGAGAGGATCAGGCACCACGCGAACGCCTCGACGTAGCGCCCGAGCCCGCTCTTGCCGATCCACCGCGCGAGGAAGACCTGCACGCCGAAGGTCGCGGCGGCGCCCACGACGCGGCCGCCAAAGAAGAGCAGGGAGCCCCCGGCGACGGCCCGTGATTCTACCTCCCCCCTCATCTCCTCAGAGCGTAAGGGCTCGGCCCGACGGGTGGAGGGTGTTTTTTTTTATACACCGCGCCCGATCCTCCAGGCACGGGAGCGAGTTAAGGGATTACGGAACGAGCAGTAGCGAAACCGGGTTGCTGGCGTAGTTCCGACCGTCGATCAGGACGAACGCGTGGTGGAGCGTCTCGCCGACCATGGGGGCCCAGGCCCCGGGCGCGATGCGAATCCGAGCGAAGCCCGTTCCCGCTCCGTCCAGGTTGCCCTGCGTGTTCTGCAGGTCCGGGGAGTTCCAGTTCAACGACGTGAAGCGCGTGTAGGTGTCGAAGTTGAGCGGAACCTGGATCGAGCCGACCGGGAAGCCGGGCGTGCTGCCCGACATCGTGCCGAGCACGAGGTAGGGGCGCCCGGCGAACGTTGGTCCGGGTGCCAGGGTCAACCCCTGGATGCCGCCCGCGGTGACCGAGATCTGCGCCACGTCCGCCTCCAACGCGGGGCCGCGGTCGAGGAGGACGATCCAGTCCTGGCCGGGTGTCGAAGGCGGGGTTCCGAGGCTGACCAAGCCGCCGGCCTGGACCAACGTCCCCGCGCCGTGGAACGAGCCAGTGCGCGGGTTGAACCAGCGCTGGATGAACGTACCCGTCGCAGCGCCGAGGTTGAGCGTGCCCGCGGGGGACGCGTCGCCGAGGTAGATCGCGTACACCTCGCCCTCCGCGATGAACACCTCGCCGCCGCCCCACTGCGAGCTCTCGCCGCCCAGCAGGTGGTCGGCGGGTTCCATGCGCCAGAAGGGCAAGTTCTCCTCCATGAACTCTCGAGCGAAGCGCGAGTCCCGCCACACGTTGGAGCGTGTGCGGAAGTCCTCCATGTTCAGGTCGCCGCCGAGGGGCAGGTCGTGGAAGCCCGCGTACCACTCGATGTGCCCTCCGCTGAAGAGCACGTCGTAGAGGATGCGCTTGCGGATGTCGTTGGAGTTGCTGTTCCGCGCGCCGTCGTTCCAGGGTGTGTGCTCGTCGGCGTGGATCAGCCACGGCCGACCGGCCTGGGTGGAGAGCTGGCGCCAGTCCTCGACCTGGTCGCCGATCTGGTTGGGATGGAACTGGAACGCGGTGGCACTGAAGCGCTCCTCGCCGAGGACCGCGTAGTACTCGGCGAAGTCGTTCGGGAAGTTGTGGAACGTGACGGGATGGTCGTAGGAGTCGTGCGCGCCGATGTAGTCCGCGAAGTTGCGCAGCGCTCCGGCCGTGTAGTCGTTCTCCTCCGACAGCGTCCACTTGATCGCCGGTAGGTGGGCGAAGCGTGCGACCACCTCGCGGTAGAACAGCTTGCGCTGTCGGCCGAGGGCTCCCCCGTCGAGCCATGTCTCGTTCTCCACCTCGGTCTCCGCCAGCGCGATGTGGAGGGCGATGCCCTTGCGCGCGGCGTGATCGAGCACCGTGTTCCACTGCCGCAGGCGGCTCGTGTCGTAGTGGGTCTTGTCGAAGACCGTGTTCGTCGGGCCGAGGAACGGGTAGACGTCGTCACCGTCTCCGCCGAGGTTCATCAACATCGTGTGAATCGAGTTGACGCCGGACTCGGAGAGGTAGTTGAGCGCTCCGATGATTCCGCGACTGTCGACGTCGTGTGCCCGGCCCGTGAAGAGCGGGTCGCCCGGGTTCCAGTCCTGCACGTGGGCCCCGTAACCGTGAAGGACTCCGATGCCCGCGTTTTCCACCTTGCCGGGCCCGTCGAACCCGCGGTAGCCGAGGAAGTTCTCGGGGCTGTTGGCGCCGGTCTTGAGGAAGTACGGGCCACCCTTGAAGCGCGGGTAGTGGCCGCCGACGTACTCGAGTTGGCCGTACTTGTAGAAGCCGGGGGCGTTCGGGTCCGCCGGCGCGACTTGAATCGGAAACGTCCTGCCGTGCAGTGGCGCGTTCGTCTGGCCTGCGTACGGATCGAGATCGATCGCGACGTCCGGTCCGGTGCGGAAGTCGACGCTCGCCGTCCAGGGGCCCTGGATCGGTGGCGTGAAGCGCACCTTCCACATCAGACCCGCGTCGCCGTCGGCGCCGTCACCGTCGAAGAAGCCGGGCACGACGCGCGCGATGCCGTTGGGCCCGCGGAAGATGACCGACAGCCTGTAGTCGTAGAAGGGGTTGGGCGCGATGTCCGTCTCGCTGGCCCACGGTCCACGGAATGCGATCTCGAAGGGGCTGCTCTGGCGCGGCGTGCCCAGGATGAAGTGGCTGCCGTCGCCGTCGGCTCCAGCGGACGGATTGTCCTTGATGTGCAGGAACGACGCAGCGTCCAGGTTGGTCGAGCGGAAACGCAGGCCGGTGATGAGCACGTTGCCGCTCAGCGGCGTACCGTTCGGGTCGAGCAGGCGCGTGTGCCGGAAGGCCAGGCCGTAGACCTGCTGACCGTGATTGATGCCGGTCGTGGGGGAGTAGTCGGTCGGCGTCCAGCCTCCGATGCTGACGTCTTGGCCGTAGCTGCCGTTGGCGAACTTCGGGGCGACCGTGACGAGATCGTTGCCGCCAACCTCGAACAGGAAGAAGTCGTGCGCATTGCCGTTGGAGTTGCGCCACGCGGTGAGGTCGACCTCCCACTCGGGGTCGGCGCCGTTGCGCGCGAAGTACGTCGCGAGGTTGCGTCCGTCCGCGGCCGTGATCGCGTAGTTGTTGAAGCCCGAGCCGATCACTTCTCCGCTGGAGGCGCCCCAAGCGAGCCCGGTAGCGGGAACCGTGACTCCGCCGGCGGTGACGGATTCGACGTAGGAGCCGCGCAGGAGGGCCGTGACGGTGTCCGCCATGCTCGGCGCGGCGAGGATCGGCAGAAGCACGAGCGGGGCTAGGTACCTGTCGGAGAAGACTCGCAGGGTCATTGGGTCCACCTCGGCGGAGAGTTCGCGCGCCTGGGGGGGCAGCGCGCCGAACGGATCGACTGGCTGGGGCGGGCTGCCTGCCCGGCCTCAGCGACCGTTATTGCGAAAGACTCTGTGGTATGGGGTGTGTGGCTTCAATGCAGGGGGACAAATTACCTAGAAAGCCCCATTTTTGGGGGCTGAACCGGGCCCAATGGCCCATTGACCCGGGCGCCACGTCCAGTCAACCGTTTGCCGCCGACTTCTGGAACGCCGGTACCGACTCATGGTGGGGACCCAAGACTCCCATCCTCGAAACGGGGCGAGGCCCGGCCGGAAGAATCCAGCCGAGCCTCGCCCGTCGCGTTCCGTGCGCCGTGGCCGGATCAGATGTCGTCGTCGAAGTCGACCGGACGATCGATGAGCACGATCCAGTCGTCGTTGGCATCGTCGGGCGGGTTGCCGAGACTCACCGAGCCTCCGCCGTTGACCATCGACTCGCTGCCCTCGAACCGGCCTTCGCGCGGGTTGTACCAACGCTGTCGGAACTGACCCGATGCATTCGACAGGTTGATCGCTCCCGAGGGAGACGCGTCGGGTAGGTAGATGGCGTAGACGAGACCCTCGAGCGCGAAGACTTCCCCACCGCCGAACAAGCCGGACTCGCCGCTCAAGAGGTTGTCGTCGGGCTTCATGCGCGTGAACGGCAGGTTCTCCTGCATGAACGTCCGGGCGCGCGCGGAGTTCTCGAAGATCCACACGCGCGTGCGGAAGTCCTCGAGCGTGAGGTCGCCGCCGAGCGGCAGGTCGTACCAGCCGCCGTACCATTCGATGCTGCCACCGCTGAAGAGCACGTCGTACAGCACGCTCTTGCGCATCTCGACCGAGTTGCCGTTGACCGCACCGACGTTCCACGGAGTCTGCTCGTCACAGTCCATGACCCACGGGCGACCCGCGAGCGTCGAGTTCTCGCGCCACGCCTCGATCTGGTTACTGATCTGGTTCGCGTGGTACTGGAACGCCGTCGCGGAGAAGTCATCGTCCCCGAGCACCGCTGCGTACTCGGCGAAGTCGTTGGGGAAGTTGTGGAACGTGATCGGGTGGTTGTACACGTCCTGCACCGCGATGTACGCGGCGAACTCGCGCAGGCGGTTGGCCGAGAAGTCGTTCTCCTCGGTCAACGTCCACTTCACCGCCTGGTTGTGACCGAAGCGCGCGACCATCTCGCGGTAGAAGAGCTTGCGCTCGATGCCGAGCTGGCCGTTGTCGAGCCAGGTCTCGTTCGCCGGCTCGGTCTCTCCGAGGGACACGTGCAGAGCGATGCCCTTGCGCGCGGCGTGCTCGAACACGGCGTTCCACTGGAGCAGGCGTCCCGTGTCGTAGTGACGCTTGGTGAACGCGTCGTTCTCGGTGCCGAGGAACGGGAAGGCGTCGTTACCGTCGCCGCCGAGGTTCATCAGCATCGCGTGCATCGAGTTCGCACCCTTGCTGGCGATCCAGTTGATGGCACCGATGAGGCCCTTGGCGTCGGTTTCGTAGTCGCGGCTGATGAAGAGCGGGTCGCCGGGCTCCCAATCGACGACGTGCGGCTCGTAGCGGTGGTGGATCCCGACGGCGTTCGGGGACTTGCCCGGACCTTCGAAGCCGCGGTAGCCAAGGAGGTTCTCAGGGCTGTTCGTGCCGGTCTTGATGAAGTACGACCCGTCGTCGAAGCGCATGTAGTGCTCGCCGACGTAGCGCAGGGTTCCCTTGGCGTTCAGTCCGGGCGCGTTCGGGTCGAGCGGGGCCACGCTGAACGGGATGACGATCTCGTTGAGGATCGGGCCGGGACTGCCGACGTCGCCGGTGACGCCCGTCGCGACGTTGGTGCCGACGCGCAGGTCAGTGACAGCGCTCCAGGGGCCCTCGATGTCGGGCGTGAAGCGCACTTTCCAGGTGTTGCCCGAATCGCCGCCGCGTCCGTCGGCGTCGAAGAATCCGGGCACGAACAAGCGCCGTCCTTCGGGTCCGGTGAACAAGACGTTGAAGCGGTAGTCGAGGAAGGGGTTCGGGTCGACGTCGGTCTCGCTCGCCCACGGCCCTTGGAAGTGGATCTCGAACGGCTGCCCCGCCCGCGGCGAGCAGGAGAAGGCGTAGCTGCCGTCGCCGTCGTCCGTCGACATCGCCTCGGGGTCGACCGCGAGGAACGACGCGCCATCGATCGTCGGTGAACGGAAGCGTAGCGCGCCGATGATCGCTGAGTCGCTCAGCGGGTTGCCGTTCGCGTCGCGCAGCTTCGAGTGCCGGAACGCGAGGCCACGGATCTCTTGTCCCGCGTTGGGACCCGTCTGCGGGTGGTAGTTCGTATCGCTCCAGCCGCCGATGCTGACCTCTTGGCCGTAGCTGCCGTTGGGGAAGATCGGCGTGACCATCAGCGCGTCGTTGCCGCCGACTTCGAAGACGAAGAAGTCGTTGTCGCCGCCGTTGAAGTTCTGCCAGCCCGTGAGGTCGACTTGCCAGTCGGCGCTCGTGCTCGAGCGTGCGAAGTAGGTCGCGAGGTTGCGGCCGTCGGCCGCGGTCATCGCGTAACCGTCCTCGTCGAGGAACTCGGCGACGCCAGTCGACGCGCCATGCTTCAGCTCGGTGTGGTGCACCGTCTCACCACCCGACGTGATCGACTCGATGTAGGAGCCGCGAAGCACGACCGTCAAGCTGTCAGCGGATGCGAGCGAAGCGAGGGGAAGGAACAGACCGCACGTTGCGGCTGTACTTAGATGGAGAGTTTGCCTGAGAGTTTGGAGAGCGAGCATCATCGAGCCTCCGTGGCGCATCGTTGGGCGCACGATTCGGGTTCGAGGAAAGCGCGGGCGGGGAGAGCTCTGCCAAGCAACCGCCGCGCGGGGTCTGCCGTTTGGGTTGGGGAGAGTGCGTAGATGCCCCTGTCGTGGCAAGCATGCACGGTCGGAATAGGCCCCAATCGGGGCGGTTTTTGCAGCCTCTGTTACGAACGTGCAAATCGGACACCTGGAGCGTAAGCCCTTGCGGTCGCCCGTGTCGCGTTATCCTGATTCGATGTCGAAGCGAGATCGCTCGGGGAACTTCTCCAGCTTCCGGGATTTGGCTCGCTCGCGCGGCAACCCGGACGCGGCGCCCGATCCGAAGGCCGACGAGGGGCGCGGGTGGACCGTCGAGCGCGATGAAGGAGAGTTCGCCGAGGGCGAGCTCGAGCTCTTGCCCGACCCCGACACCGCCGTGCACGCGCGGATCTCCAAGCGGCCGCGTGCAAACGGTGCAATGGAGCACGGTCCAGCCTGCTACGCCGATGTCGAGTCGGACGAGTTCGAGCTCGTACGCTCGTTCCGCTTGCGCACGACGTTTCCCAAGGACGTGCTCGGCGAGGTGGAGCGCCTGCCCGCCGATCCGCGCAAGAGTGACTACGCGGACCGGCTCGACCTGCGCGACAAGACGATCTTCACGATCGACGGCGCGGACGCGAAGGACTACGACGATGCGATCAGCATCGAGGAGCTCGACGGCGGCGACCTAGAGGTCGGCGTGCACATCGCCGACGTGGCGCACTACGTCGTTCCGGGCACGATGCTGGACGAGGAGGCGCTGGCGCGTGGCACGAGCGTGTACCTGCCCGATCAGGTCGTGCCGATGCTGCCCGAGCAATTGTCGAACGGCCTGTGTTCGCTGGTCGAAGGTCGCGACCGGCTCGCGTACACCGTGCTGATGCGCTTCGACGCGCAGGGCGAGCGGCAGGAGACGCGCGTCGCCAAGAGTGTGATCAAGAGCGTCAAGCGCAACACCTACCGCGTCGTGCAGGAGCTCCTGGATGGCAAGGAGTCGGACGAGACCGCGGCGATCGTGCACCTCGAACCGGACCTGCGTCTGTTCGAGCGCTGGACCCGACGCCAGCAGGCGATCCGCGACGCGAAGGGCTCGATGCGCATCCAGTCGCGCGAGAAGAAGTTCGTGTTCGACGAGAAGCACGAGGTGACCGCGATCGTCGATGCGCCGCGCTACTTCTCGCAGACCCTGATCGAGGAGACGGCGCTCGCCGCGAACCAGGCGGTGGGGGACCTCTTCCGCGAGCGCGGACTGCCGACCATCTATCGCGTTCACCCCGAGAAGGATCCGGACGAGATCGCGAGCCTGGTCGAGACGCTCGCCAAGTACGGCGTGCGCGTGCCCAAGAAGGATCGCCTCACCGGGCGCGACATCGGGCGGCTGATCCGTGACGCGCGCCGCAGGCCGAACGCCGAGGCGCTGATCCAGCGCATCATGGGGCTCGTCGAGCGCGCCTCGTACGAGGTCAAGGATCACGAGGACGTCGCCGAGCACTTCGGGCTCGCGCGCAAGGCGTACCTGCACTTCACCTCGCCGATCCGGCGCTATCCCGACCTGATCGTCCACCGCTGGCTGTGGGCGATCGAGAGCCGCGCGCACGAGGCCTCCGAGGAGCTCAGGACCGAGGCGTTGCTCGTCGACCTCAACGACATGGCCGCGCACAGCTCGACGCAGGCCGACATCGCCGAGATGGCGGAGATGGCCGTCAAGGACCTGAAGGTCTGCCAGTACATGGAGCCGCACATCGGCGAGAAGGTCGACGCGAAGGTGCGACGCGTCTCGCGCGGTGGGCTCGAGATCGAGCTGACGGCGTTCAACGTGACCGCGTTCCTGCCCGCGCGGGCGCTCGGGGATCGGCCGAAGGCCGAGGGCGCGACGCTGACGGTGAGCGCGGGCAAGCGCATGCTGTCGTTCACCGAGGGGTACCCGATCTCCGTCAAGATCAAGGACGTCGACTTCATCCGCCTGCAGGTGATGCTGGAGCCAGTCTAGTGGTGTGATTCACTC
>JAAELL010000353.1 GCA_024226735.1 bacterium
GAGCCGTCGGGCGCGCTCACGATGTCGGCTTCGATCCCGAACGCACGCTCGAGCAGCGCGGGCTCCAAAACGTCGGCTGGCCGACCCGCGGCCACCACCTGCCCGTGCGAAAGCAGCACTAAACGGTCACAAACACGTGCCACCAGGCCCAGATCGTGGCTCACCACCAAAGCGGCCCCGCCCCGATCCACCCGGGCGCGCACCGCACCCAGCAGATCGATGCGATGGCGCAGGTCGAGAAACGCCGTGGGCTCGTCGAGCAGCAGGATCTCGGGCTCCTGCGCGAGCGCGCGTGCAAACATCACCAACTGGCGCTCACCGCCCGAGAGCTTCTGGATCGAGCGGGGCGCAAGCTCCGCGATGTCGAGTTGTTCCATCGCGCGCTCCGCGCAGGCGAGGTCCTCCGGGCGGTCGAGACCAAACAGCGGCTGATGGGGCGCGCGGCCCATCAGCACCACTTCGAGCGCACTGAAGGGATAGGGCAGTTGTGTGTCCTGTGGGACGGTCGCCAACGCGCGCGCGAGTTCGGCGCGCGAGAAGTGCCCGATCGCCTGCCCACCCAGTCGGACTTCGCCGGCATCGGCTTGCAGCACGCGCGTAGCAACACGCAACAGTGTCGTCTTCCCCGAGCCGTTGTGGCCCACGAGCCCGACCACCTCACCCGGGTTCACTTCGAAGCTGACGCCATCGAGCACCTGCCGCTCGCCAAAGCGAACCCCCACGTCGTGAAAGCTGAGCGTGCGTGTCGTCATGGTGCAAACACTCGCTGATGATGCTTGCGCAGCAGGTACAGAAACAAGGGCCCGCCGACCAGCGCAGTGATCGCACCCACGGGCAGCTCGCGACCCCCGAGCACGGTGCGCGCCACCGTGTCGCAGATCACCAGAAACGCCCCGCCGCCGAGTGCCGCTGCGGGAATCAACAAGCGGTGATCGGGCCCGAGGATCAAACGCAGAAGATGCGGAATGATCAGCCCGACGAACCCCACGAGCCCCGCCACCGAAACCGCGGCCCCCACCATCAGCGAAGTCGCGAGCAACAAGATGCGTTTGTGGGTCTCGGTCGGGACGCCCAGTTGCTCCGCGGGTTCGTCGCCCAGGATCAACAGATTGAGTGAGCGCGCGAGCACGCCACTCACCACCAGCCCGAGCGCCAGGAAGACCGCCACCCAGACCGCCACGTCGCTGCGCGCGGCAGACAGGTTGCCGATCAGCCAGAGAAAGATGCGCGAGCCTTCGGTAAGACCCGCCACCGAGGCCAGGAAGACGATGGCCGCGGACGCAAAGGCGTTGAAGACCACGCCGGTGAGCAGCAGGCTGTTGGCCGAAACGCGCTGCCCCGCGCCGGCAATCACATATAGAAGGACGGTCGTGAGCAGTGCACCCGCAAAGGCCGCCACTGGCACCACCTCATAGCCAAGACCCACCGCGGCACCCAGCGAGAGCGCCGCGATGCCGCCGAGCGCCGCACCCCCCGAAACCCCGAGCACGAACGGATCCGCCAGCGGGTTGCGCAGCATCGCCTGGAAGACCACGCCCGAAACCGAAAGCGAGGCGCCCACGAGCATTGCGAGCACTGTCCGCGGCAAGCGGATCCTCAACACGATGTCCGCTGCGGGTCCGGCTGCATCCGCGTCGAACAATGCACGCCACACGTCCGCGAGCCCGAGCTCACTGGGCCCGAGCACGAGCGAGAACGCCGCACTCGCCGCCAACAGCAGCAGCATCGCGAGCAGCACGGTGGTGAAACGTTTGCCGCTCAGCACCATCAGGGGCTGGCCTCCGCGAGAAACCCGGCACCCCAGAGCGTGCGTGCAAGCAACAACAACGACTGGTCGAGTGCCGGCCCCGGCATCGAGATCAACGCGGCATCGAGCGCGATCAAGCGCTCGTCCTTCACCGCGGCCACGTTCGGCCAGCGC
The DNA here is from genome assembly GCA_024226735.1 of bacterium. Lineage (GTDB taxonomy): Bacteria > Planctomycetota > UBA1135 > UBA1135 > JAAELL01. The sequence goes on from JAAELL010000353.1 coordinate 1,922, forward strand.
CCCCAGAACGCCATCGTGCGCGCGGCCTCGGGACTGAGATCCACCAACAACTCCGGCGACCGCGCGACCAGCCACTCCATCGAGACCCGCGGATAGGCTTCTCGGTACTGCGCCGCAATGTTGTTCGTCCCCGCGATCGTGAGCATCGTGTCGATGAAGTTGTCCCCCCCCACCACGAAGAGCGGATCGCGTTGCAGCACCACGGCGATGGTGGGGGTCTGCGCTTTGCCGCCGCCTTGCTTGGCCACGGCGCGCTCCACCCGCTCACGCGCGTCGCCGATGGCCTCGATGCGCGCCTGCGCGGCTTCACCCGCCCCGGTCAGCGCACCGAGCCGCGCAATGTTCTCGAGCACTTGTTCGAAGCGATGATTGCGAAAGCTCTCCACCGCGATCCCGAGCGCCTCGACGCGCTCGCGAAAATCCCGCTGCTCGGCACTCGGCACCAACACCACGAGATCCGGCTCGAGCGCCACCACGGCTTCGAGACTCGGATTGAAGAGCCCCCCCACCTTCGGCAGCTGTGCCACCTCCCCGATCTGCTGCGCCGAGTAGTCGTCGACACCGACCAGCCGCTGCGCTTGCCCGATCGCGACCAGGATCGCGGTAAGCGACGGATTGAGCGAGACGATCCTATCGGGTGACGCGGGCGCAACCCGCTCCGCGCGAACCTCGCCCGCGGCCAGCCCAACGGCGCACAACAAAGCCGCCCCCCACACGACGCCTCGACGCACTGGTTTCGAAGCCGGTTCACTGTGGATGTGGGAGGACATGGCGGCCAACTCGGTCAGGGGTGGTCTGGCCGCTGGATTCTAGCGCCCGGGACTCTCGGCTCCGCGCAGAAGTCCCTCGACACCCAGATCCTGACAGATCCTGATCGGGCAGCGAGATCCTCATCGATCTGCGGCCAGCGGATCCCCAGCCCGCCCCCGAGGAGCTTTCGCACGAGCTTCAAGAGAAAGTGGGATGCCGCAGGTCACAGCCCCCGGCACCCCACCCCGCTCATGCGAGCACCGTGTCAGAGGCGCTTTGCCGTGGTCTTGCCCTTCACGGTCAGGTGCGGCCGCAGGCGTTCGAGCATGGCCTCACCCACGCCCTTGACCTCCACGAGCTCGTCGACGCTCTTGAAGCCGCCCCGGGTCTTGCGCACGTCGACAATTGCCGCCGCGCGCTTTTGCCCGACTCCGGGAAGCAGTTGCAGCTGCTCGACGTCGGCCGTGTTGAGGTTCACCACGCCGCTCATGCGTGTGGTGCCGTCGGCCGCCGCCGCGATGGCGGGAAGCGCCAGCGCAAGCGCCGCCACGAGCGCAGCGGTGCGCCGAAGCCCGCGTGACCGGGCCGTCTGGATGTTGCTGTTCATTGAGTTTCTCCGCGGGACCGCGGGGATCAGTGATCGCGCTCGACCGAGTACTCGAGCAAGTCGAGCAGTGCGCGCCGGGGCTGGCTGTCGGGGAAGGCCGCGATGGCGGCTGCGGCCTTTTCGGCGTGTTGCTGGGCGCGGCGCATGCTGTCTTCGACGCCGCGATGACGATCTACGAGCTCGAGCACGGGTGCGAGGTCGAGCTCCTCGGCGAGATCGGCCGCGTCGCGACCCGGGTTCGCCGCCGCCAGCTGCGCTGCGTTCTTCAAGATGCTCGCCACCCGCTCGCGCTCGTTCGTGGTGCAGCGCTTCAAGGCCAAGAGCAGCGGCAACGTGACCTTGCCCTCGTGAAGGTCCGCACACTGCGGCTTGCCGAGGGTTTCGGAAGGCGCCGCGTAGTCGAGCACGTCGTCGCACACCTGGAAGGCGATCCCGAGCTCGCGCCCGAACTCGGCGACACGACGCACTTCACCGCGCGTCACCTCGCCCAGCACCGCACCGATCTCGCAGGCGGCCGACAGCAGCACCGCACTCTTGCGCTCGATCACTTCGTAGTACTGGCGCTCGGAAATGTCGGTGTCGAAGCTTCGCTGCAGCTGGATGAGCTCGCCTTCCGCCATCATGCGGATGGTGTTGGAGAAGATCTCGAGGATCGCCAGGCTGCCGTCTTCGACGATCATGGAAGACGCGCGCCCGTACAAGAAATCGCCCGCCAGCACGGCGCGGCGGTTGCCCCAGATGGCGTTGGCCGAAGGCTGTCCGCGGCGCAATGCCGACAGATCCACCACGTCGTCGTGCAAGAGCGTCGCCGTGTGGATCAGCTCGAGTGCGGCGCCGAGTTGCACGCGACGCGAGCCCGTATAACCCGTGAGTTCCGCCGAGAGCAGGACCAGGATCGGCCGCAGGCGCTTGCCGCCGGAAGAAAGCACATGGCTCCCGATCATCGGCATGATGTCGCTGGCGCTTTCGAGCTGCTCGCGCATCGCGCGGTCGACCAACTCGAGCCCGCCCGACATGCGGTCGAACAGCTCTGCGATGCGTTGGTCGAGCTGGGGGGAGGCGTCCGTGTTGTCCGTCATGGAGCGGGCAGATTAGCCATGCCCCCTCGCACTGTCAAAGCGGAGCGAAACGAAAAAACGTGTAGATTCAATCGCTTAACGGAAGTTCACCGCGTGGGGTCCGCTGCGCTGCGAAGCCATGCGACCACGTTCGCAATGTTCTCGACCTCGATCAGCTTCAACGACGGCGCCAAACCAGTGCCCTTGGCGACGGCTTTCGTCCCCGGCGGGACCAGCAGCTGGCGGTACCCCAGGCGCGCGAGTTCGCGGATGCGAAGATCGAGCCGCGAAACCCTTCGCACCTCACCGCCGAGCCCCACCTCGCCGCAGGCCGCGGTGCCAGCGGGCAGTGGGATGTCCAGCGCGCTGGACGCGATCGCGAGTGCGAGCCCGAGATCCGCCGCCGGTTCCCCCACGCGAACCCCGCCCGCAACGTTCACGTACACATCGCGCGAGACGAGATCCACGGGCGTTCGCCGGTCGAGCACCGCGAGCATCAACGCCACGCGTCCGTCGTCGACGCCGATCGAAGTGCGCCGCGGCGTGCCATAGGTTGCCGCCGCAACCAACGCCTGGATCTCCAGCAGCATCGGCCGCGACCCTTCGAGCAGAGCCGTGATGCACGAGCCCGGTGTGCCCTCGCGGTGTTCGGCCAGGAAGAGCTCGCTTGGATTCTCGACCGCCTCGAGGCCGCGCTCGGCCATCGTAAACACGCCGACCTCCTGCGTGGAGCCGAAGCGATTCTTGCTCGCGCGCAACAGCCGAAAAGAATGATTGCGGTCGCCCTCGAAGTTGAGCACGACGTCGACGAGATGTTCGAGCACACGGGGCCCGGCGATGTTGCCGTCCTTGGTGACGTGCCCGACCAGAACCAGCGTGGTGTTGTGCAGCTTGGCCGTTGCCGCCAGCAGTGACGCACTCTCCCGCACCTGCGCGACCGACCCCGGCGAGCTCTCGACCCGCGAGGTCTGGAGCGTCTGCACCGAGTCCACGATCACGAGCTTGGGTGCGAGTTCCTTCCACGCGCCCGCAAAACTCTCGACCCGCGTCTCGGCCAGGATCGCCACGCCACAGCCGTCGTCTTCCAGCCGCTCGGCCCGCAGCCGGATCTGCTCGGGGCTCTCCTCGCCGCTGATGTAAAGGACGCTCCTCGCACCGCCGCCGGCAGCGAGCGTCGCCGCGTCGATACGTGCGGCCAGCTGTAGGGCCAGGGTCGATTTGCCGACCCCGGGCTCGCCACCCAGCAACACCACCGAGCCCGGCACGAAGC
>JAAELL010000354.1 GCA_024226735.1 bacterium
GATCCTCGATCCGCGGACGCTTGACGGTCCGCTTGTAGACGGCGAGCTGATGGCGCAGCGCGATGTTCTCCAGCGCGAGCTGGGTGCGGTCATTCACCGCGAGCTGAAGCAAACTCACGAGCAGAGCGAGGTTGGGCATCCGAAGATCATCCCCCGGGCATCTGGACGCGCAACCCCGTCTCGGCTACGGTGCTTCAGAAGCCCGTCCAGGCGGGTGTGATGCCGTTGGACGGCGTTTTCGGGAGGGACAGGGATCGAGTCTAAGGCCAACTTGGTGGATTCTTCGGGCCCCAGAATCTCGTCGCAGAGCGCAGCAGTTTCGCCAGGTGTTCGCTGCTCCTCAGAGTGTAGTAGGCATGCCTGTAGACACGTAGTAGTCCCGGTGTTCGTTGTGCCAGATTCGGGCACGCTGTATAGGTGGTTGTGGCGATTAGCAGCAACGCCGATGGCCCGATGCGCCGGACGGCAAACGCCCTGGCGGCAGCTACGCCGGCGGGAACGTACGTGACTGCTCCTACGCCGATTACCGGGGCGGCGAGAAAACCCTCGGCCTGACGCAGCGGCAAGTGGAACACGAGGCGCAGCGTGAGCGAGGTCTCGATCGCTAGGTCCGAGTACCGGCGCTGGCCACCGCGGGTGCCGTTCGGTGTCGGCCTCCAAGCAGCGACCGCCTCGGGCGTGAGCCAGATCGTCACGTCCCCGCGCCGTACGAGGCTCCGCTCGTACTCCGGCCAGTTCGTCACGCGGTACTTGGTCTTGTACCTGGGGTGGACGCGGGACTTCATCCCCTCAGCGTGCAACGTGCCGCGAAGGTACGCGCAGGATCGCCCCTGGAAGCCCCAGGAGCCGTGTTCGGGAGACCGAGCCATGCACCAGCGCCCCCCGACGCCCCTACGGGCACTCACTTGCGCCGCGAGCTCTTGTCCCGGAAACGCTCCTGTTCCGTCGCTCCAGCCTCGATCTTCCCGGTCGACCAACCGCGGAACTGCGTCGGCATGGGTCCCGCGACGAGGTTGTTGCCGCGCACCTCGATCGCGGCCAGGAAGTTGAGGCCGGTGTAGACCGGGGCCGAGCCGGGGTTCATGTGCACGCGGCCCGTGGCCCGCACGAAACGTGTACCGGTGGCTTGATCGAGCTCTTGGCCGCGCGCGTCGAAGAGCTGGACGGTCCACTTCACCTTGATGCTGATCGACGCGGCCGGGCCGTATTGGCGAACCATGCAGGCCAGCATGTAGGGTGGGCCGGTGACCGCGTCGAGGCCGTAGAAGACCTCCTCGCTCGTGCCGGAGACGCGTTGGAAGTCCTCGCTCAACACGAGGACGCCGACCTCCTTGCGAGCGGCACCGTGGAAGACCCGCGGGCTCATGTAGTTGACGATCTCGTTCTTGCTCGGCGGCAGTTGCAGGTGCAGGTCGAGATCCGCGTCGGCGGGAACGTCGCCTTCGATCGAGACGACCAGGCGGGCGTTGGGGAAGGGCTTGAGGATCCGGTCTTGGAGCTCCTTGTACTTCCGCTCTTCCTCGCGCCTGGTGGCGGACACGGCGGCGGACACGGCCGCGCCCTGGCGGCGGCGCGCCGCGGCCAGCTCGTCCGTGGCCGTGGCGAGCGCGGCCTGCGCAGCGCGCAGCTTGGCTTCGGTGTCCTTCAGGCTTCGGGCCTGATCCTTGCGCAGGCGCAGGCTGCGCTCGACACGTTCCAGTGACTCCTTGGCGCGCTCGTGGTCCGCCCGCGCCGTGTCGCGCTCGCGGGTTGCCTCGCGCTCCGCCTTTTCGGCGCTTCGCAGACGCTCGGTGGAGCTCTCTGCCAGCTCGGGGGTCGAGTACGCCGCCTCGTAGCGCTCCAACAGGGGTTTGAGCGCCCGTACCTCCTCCTCCCTTTGCGCGCTGTCGGACTTCAAGTTGTCGAGCTGGATCTCGGTGAGATCGAGCTCACCCGCGGCGACCTTGCGCAGCCCGGACATCCAGATGAACCCGACCGCCATGATCGCGAACAGCGAGATCGACAGGTCCGTTCCAGGTCCGAATAGGTCGAAGTCCCACGGTTTGCGTCGTCTACTCGAGGACACGGGCACCTCCGGCCTCCGCGTCGGCCTCTTCGCGCGCCGCGCCGTCCGCTACCCCTCCGCTTGCGGCGTGCCTGCGGCGCGGGAACAACCACCCCCACCGGCTCGGCCGGCTCCCGAGAGCACCGCCGAGTCGCGCCATGCCGTCGCGCAGCTCGATCGTGCACTCGGAGAGCTCGTCCAGCGACTCCGCGACTCGGGACTCCTTGCCGGCCATCGTCCTTGCGGTCTCTTCGAGCGTGTCGGACGCCTTCATCGAGGCTTTCGCAGTCTCCCGCATGAGGCCTCCGAACGATTCGCTGTGCACACCGAGCATCTGCGTGACCTGCTCCATCAGCGCGCGTTGGGCTTCAACGCTCTCGTTCAACTGAAGCTCGGTGGCATCCCTCTGGGAGCGCATCGACGCGATGACCTCTTGCAGCGCGTCATGCGTGCTGCCCAACAGCTCGGAGGTGAGGCGAGCATCGCGAGCGGATTCCTCCCACGCGGCGAGGCCGGTTGCGAGGCCCTGCTCGACCCGCCGCGCGATCGTGTCGGAGATGTCGGCGAGCCCTTCGGCCACGCCTTGCACGATCGCTTCGGGAGCCAGACCTCGACGCACCGCGCCGACCTCCTCCAGGACCTTGCCGCGAATCTCGGCGACCCCGTCGAGGAAACCCTCGAGCTCCTCGCGCGACGTCCGCAGGCTGCCCAGCCCCTCGCGGATCGCTCCGGTCTGCTCGACGGTGTAGGCCGTCTGCTCGCGAACCTGGACCGCGAGCTCGCTCATGCCCGCGTTCAGCTGGCCGAACGTCTGCTCCGTCAGCAAGCGATGCGTCGCCAGCTGCGAGACGACGCTCAGACCGCCGGCGCCCTCCTCGAGGCACTGGAACAGCACCTGCTGGCGGGACTCGACGTGGGCGATCGCGCGCCCGAGCAGCAAAGACATCAACAGACCTGCGATGCTCGTGCTGAAGCTGGCCTTCAACGAGCTGAAGAACGAGCCGAGCACGGCAGCGTCGTACTCGGCGTCCGAACCCAGCTGCTGCAGGTGCGCCATCCCGAACGCCAAACCGACGAAGGTGCCCAGGATCCCCAACTGGAGCGCGGCGCGCTGTAGGACTCGTACCCGATCGAGCTCGGCATCGGTCTCGTCACGGTAGAAGCCCAGCAGCTCCTCGAGGACGGGCAGAGAACCCTCGCGCCCGTCCCGCTGCAGGGTCCTGAAGAGCCGAGCGGCGATCAGGTTCTGCGTCGGGTTGTCCGGACGCAGTGTCTCCAGGACGTCCAGCGTGGGAGGCGGAGCATCGCCGCTCTCTACCGAACGGACGAGAGCTGCGGAACGATCCGCGATGGACTCGGCCTGACCCTGTTCGACCGCCGCGTGGGCGATCGCTTCCGCCGCGATCCACAGCCCGCGCAGCCCGGCGAGCAGAATGGCGGACTGCACCAGGAACGAGGTCGCGTCCGGGTCCTTGAAGTCGAACGTGATCAGCGACCCGAGCCCGGTCAGCGGCGTGACGCCGAGCGCGACGGCCGCCAGGCTGGTGAACGCGGTCAGACCCAACAGAACGACGAGCGTGCGCTCGCGCTCGAGCCAGAACTTCGCCTCGAACAACACCTGCTGTGGACGCAGACGCGCGAAGGCCAGCCCACTGACGCGCGGCGCGGTCTCGCCGCCGCGCCACCGGACGACCCAGGCTTGGATGGATTCGAGAACGTTCACTGTTCGCCTTCCTCAGGCTCGGCGTCGGTGTCGGCAGCAGACGCTTCGTCGCCACCCGTCAACTGCCTGGACGGATCCAGCGTCCAGTGCAGGCGAGCCTGCTCCTTCTTGCGGAGTCCATTGAGCAGGCCCTGGGTCTCGGCGGGCTGCTCGAGCGCATCGGCCCCGAGCTCGCGCACCTCCCCCTCGATCTGCCTTGTCTCCAGCTTGAGCGCGGCCTCGATCTGCTTGAGTCGCTGCCCCTCGATCATCTGGGCGCGCCGCTGGCGGAGACGGTCGTCCGCCCCCAGCGCGACCTTGATCGCGGAGGTCTTCAGGTAGAACGAGTTCACGTGCATCCGCAGACCGAAGGAATCCAGGATCTCGCGCTTCACCCCCAACGCCTCACGCTTCCCGAGCTTTCCACCCTCGAACAGGAAGTGCTTGAACTCCTCGCGACGCACCGGATCCCGGTGCTCGAGAAAATCGCTCGGCATCATCTGCGTCCGCTCGAGCACGGCACCGCGCACCGCATCGTCCATCGACTTCAGCGTCGCTGCGGAGCTCTTGTGGTCCAGCGACTCGACGATGTGGAACTGGTCGGCGTCGACACCGATGATCTTGTAGCCCAGCTGGAAGCGCGCGATCGCTTCGGGCACCTCGACGTCGTCCGGCTGCCCTCCGACGAGCCGGTTGACGTCGGTCGGAATGTCGCCCGTCTCGACGCCGATCTCGAGCTCCCGCGGTACGCCGATGATGCCGGACAGCCAGATCGTGAACTCGGTAGGTGCGCGCTTGACCGTGACGACGCAATCCAGCCCCAGCTCCTTGTCGAGCGTCGACCGCACGCTTTCACGGATCCCGTCTTCGACACCATTCTGCACACCTCCGGGATCCACGACGGATGCGCCAGCCGCTGCGCCCACCAGCGGCGTGACCGATGCGAAGCGGGCGTAGAAGGACGACGGTTCCAGGGTGTGAATCACGCGCGCCGCGGCGCGCTCGGTCGCACCCAGGATCTCCGTCTTGAGCTTGACCCCGTGCCGCAGAAGCCCGCGGTCGTTGAGCCGGTTCAAGTTCACGAGCCGCCCCTCTAGGTGGAGCGAGAGCTTGACCGCCACCCCCGCCTTCTTGGTCTCGTACTCCCGGACCTTGACCTCCTCGTCGATGCCGATGCTCACGAGCGTCGATATCTCCTCGTCGAGAACGGACGACAACTGCTGGACGTTGCAGCCCTTGTGCTTGGCCTCGGTCTGGATCTTCTCCTCGAGCCCGGCGCCGATGCCGCCTTGCAGCACGCCCTTGCGCGCGTCTCCGTCGAGCAGGCCGAACCCGCGGATGACCTCGAGGTAGGTCAGCTTCAGGAGCTCGGTCTGGGTCAGGTCGTCGAGCCTTCCCTTCAGCCACCCCACGATGTCGCCTACCTTCGCCGCCTGGAACGTGCACACGTCGAAGACCTCGACGCGGAAGGTGTGCTTGATGTCCACACTCTCGGACGTGCCCGAGGAGATGATGCAGGAGACGACGTGCTCGACGGGCTTGCTGGACGGCAGGTCGAACGGTCGCTCGATCGTCGCCTCGAGGCCGTTGATCTTCCAGCCCTGCGCGGCGAGCAATCCGTCGGACCGTCCCAAGTAGTCCTTGAGCCCGTTCTCGACGGAAGTCGGATCGGTGAACACGCGGTCGAGGCTCAGCCCCGCGCAATAGTCGAGCACCTCCTCGTCGAGCGCGGTCAGCCACCGCTCGCGCTGCGGGTACGAGCGAATCGCGGTCGCGAGCTCGAACGTCGAGAGCACGAGCGAGTAGACGGCATTCACCCGCGTGCTGCGGTCCTCCAGCGTCGCGGACAGGGTATGCGGCTCGCGTACGATCCGCCGCTCGAACTCGAACTTGGGCTTCGGCACGGCGGACAGGCTGAGCAGGCGGTAGCCGCTCTTGCGGACCTCGTCCTCGAGGGCGGACCGCAGCGCCCGCTCGCATTCGGCGGGTTCGTCGACGACCCAGCGCGCGTCGCAGTACTCGGGAAACCAGCGGCGGGTAAAGTCGCCCAGGATCGCGGCCTGATTGCGCCCGGCACGCTCCGCCAACAGGACCAGTCGCGGATCCTCGGCGGCGAGGTGCAGCTCGAGGTCGACGGACGCCCGCACGTCGCAGTCGCGCAGATCGCCCTCGATCCCCGACAGACGCAATTCCTTGTGCGCCTCCAGCTCGAAACGCGGGAGGACCTCGACGCCCTCGACACCGTCGACCCGCCGCCCGTGCTCCTGCACCAAGCTGGTGCCCCGCACGACGCGCAGCAAGTCTCGGTGCACGGCTTGGAAGCCGTCGAGCGCGCCTTCCACCTTGATCTCGGCGGTGATCCAATCGCTGACCTCGCGCTCGATCGCCTCACGCAGGTCCGCTTCGCGGGGCTGCGCAGCCGTGGCGCGCGAGCGGTCCTCGACCAGGAGCTCGCAGGCAAACCGAACCTCGATGCGCTCGTCGCAGTCGGCGAGCCGGCTCGTCACGGCCTCTTCGATCTTGAGCGTGCCTATGTCGGCGTCGACCTCCAGCCGCAGCGTGACTTCGAGGCCCGTCAGTCGCTGGACGCTGTCGATGAGGGCGGCCTCCCACGTCGCACGCCGGTCGCAGAAATCGTCGATCGGGTCGACCTGCTGGGCGCGCAAGCGAGCCTCGAAGTCTCTGGCGGACTCTTCCACGATCGAGGCGAGCCCAGCTTCGGGGTTCGCGTGCTCGTCGGTGACCAACGCCTCGACGAGCTTGCCCGCCGCGGCCGCGCTGGCGGGGCACTGCACGTGCATCAGAGCCTTCACCTCGAGCCGTGAATTCGGATCCACGAGCCCGCGCAGGACCAGGTTGAGGGGGCGCATCTCCTGCAGGCGCTCGACAGTCACCAGATAGGTGCGAACCGCGCCGCTCTTCCAGAAGGCGTACCTGCCTGGCTTGGGGACGACGTGCCCGCTCTTGGCGTCGAAATGAACCTCGAGCTCGTTCGCCTTGATGCGCATCTCCAGAGAGCGATCGGGCTGCAGACGGATGATCCCAGCTAGCGCGTCAGTCATTTCAAGTCCTCACTCCAGACGTCTCGCCTTCTGCGCTCAGCATGGAGCGCAGTTCTATGGCACGGGATCGGCGCGCGCGCAGGGCGGCGATGCGGTCCTTGTCGCGCACGTCCAGCCGGCGGATCTGGTCGAGCGCCCGCCGCGCACGATGCGCCCAGGCCGCGTCCATCTGGCGACGCTCGTGCGCGGTCAGCTGGCCGGCGACTTTGCTCGCCAGTCTCCGTAAGCCGGACTCGGCCCCCTCGATGCCCGTGCGTTCGATCGACTCGAACCAGACCTCCATGAGGTCCGCGAGCACCGACGCGCCCGTCAGCCGCGTGACCCAGGCGGGGACCCGCCCTTCGCGCTTCAGTGCCTCGCGGTCCCGGAGGAACGCGCGCACGCCTTCCACGAGACGCGGGTGGAGCACCCACGTTTCCAGCTCGAAGGCACTGTCCCCGCTGCCGGCGAAGAGGGTCCGAACGAACACCTCCTCCATCCGGGGCGTCTGGCATCCGATCTGCGTGAGCTCCCAGAGGAAGCCGATCGCGTAGTCCTCACGCGGGTTCGCCCTGTCCGCGTCGACGGCGGGAAGCCAAGTGATCAAGCGCGCGAGGACCCGTTCGCGCCTCAACTCGTCCTCGAGCACGTCCCGCACCAGGCCGCGCAACACCTCGACCTTCCAGTGCGGCTCCGCGTTGTGCAGGATGTGCTCCGCCTGGTCGAGGTAGGAGAACCCGTCGCGTCCGCGCAGGTGCTTCGAGAGGCGCCAGAGGACGTCGGCGCCAGCGGCGTTGGCACCCCGCAGGGACTGCAACAGCCCGCGCACCGCAGGACTCGTGTCGTCCGAGCGCATGAATGCGGCGCAGAGGTCGGCGAGGCGCCGGTAGAAGAAGCTCGTGTTGACGTGAGCACGCACGAGCCCCTCCACGTACGCGTTGATCGACTCCGCCAGCGCAATCGCGAAGGTCGCCGAGTGCTCTCGGTCGCGCTCGATCTGCATCAACATGTCGGTCAGCCACGACTCGCCGTAGTCCTCTGGATAGTCGCGGGCCATCTCCGCGGCCAGCTCGATGAGCCGGCTCACGAGTCGCGGGCTCGTCTGCGGCGCGAAGAACAGGCCTGCGCTGAAGAGGCGCTCGAACCGGTCGCGCCGAAACCGGGAGTGGCGCCAGCGCAGGTGCACGGCGACGCGCACCCCTTGCTCGTCGTTGTGGTAGACGTAGGTCTTGGGGCTGATGTACGACTCTTCCACGCCGCACTTGTCGAGGTAGTAGTCCTCGCGTCCGTTCCACAGCGGCAAGGCCTCCTCGGAGGTCCGGACCGTGCGCACCACGACCCCCTCTTCAGTCTCGGTGCGCTCCTCCTCCTCGCCGCGCTCCTGCATGTCACCGAGCAGGACGTCCATCAGGCTTCCGAACATGTTGGGCGTCAGCGGCCCCATGCTGTTCATCAGGAAGTGCATGACGCAGCAGATGCTGGAACGGGCCCATTCCGGTTTCTCGCTCTGGATCGCGAGCACACCGCCCTCGGCCTGGGCGAGCCGCAGCTGCTCGACGAGGTAGCCGTACCCGCTCGTCAGCCACATGCGCACCTTGTGGTCGCGATCGTGCCGGACCTCGCTGCCGTAGAGGCGCTCGATCCATTGGCTCGCCGTGCTCGGTGTCTCGGTCGACTTCTCGCCGGGCCGGCGCGGGCGCTTGAGCCAGCGCCGGTGCGCGAGCTCCAGCAGCGCGTCGACGTCGTTGGGGCACCAGAGCTGGTGCTCTGGCACCAGCTCGCCCAGGCGCACTTCGCCCGTGTGGACGGCGAACACGAGCCGTACGTGCGTTCCTTCGACGTCGCGCGAACAAAACATCCCGACGCTCTCGAGCAGCTCCCGGTCGCGGACGTGGATGACCGCATGCGTGTGCTTGGACGCGGCCAACGTCTCCAGCAGGGCGTGCAGGCCGACGCGCTGCCCCGACTCGCCGGTGCGCTCGTCGTCCTCGGCCGTGGCGGCCCCGTCCCAGACAACGGTCGGCTCGGAGTACGTCTGCTCGATCTTGGTCACCGCGATGTCGAGCACTTCGTCGCTCGCGCAGGCGATGACGAGTGCGCCCGGTTCGCGCAGCTCGTCAAGGCGTTCCGGTGGCACGGGGATCGACGCATCCGTCGCGCTGGACTTGAAGGGCACGAACTTGGGCGTCGAGGTCCCGGACGCTTCGGGCGCGTCCGACTTGCGTAGCTCATCGAAGGGGTCGACGTCCGCTTCGGGCCCAGCCTGGTCGACCCGCTCGGCCGGGATAGTGCCAGTTGGAGCGGCGCTGGGATCGCCCACCGGCCCACCCCGTGCCGGTTCCTGCTCCAGGCGCGCGGCCGGTACGCTCGCCTCGAGCACGGGCCCCGCGGACGACGCGTCGGTCGGGTCCGGAGTCGCGTGCGTCCCGGCGACACGCGTATCATCCGGCCCGTCATGCGGCCCGTCGTCCGGCCCATCGTCCGGCGTCGACGCCGGCGTCGGATCGTCGGCCTCGGGCACCGCGCCGGCCGCCACGTCGTCGTCCGCTTCCACGGGCGCGGAAGGCCCCTCCGCGTGCGCCGCTGCGGCCTTTCCCGGAGCGGGTTCGGAAGGCGAGAGCGCCGCATCCGCGACGGTCTCGTGCGGTTGTTGATGATCCGGATCGGAGTTCATCGGAAGTCGCTCTCTCCACTCAAGAGGTCCATACGTGCCGACCCGCGTTCGCCCCCTCCGAGGCCTGGAAGCAAGCACAGCCGGACGGCCGCGCCCCCTTCGCCGCGCGGGCCGGTGGCGTCGCGCTGGTGCGCGGCAAAACCGCTGCCCATGGCGCGGCCGAATGCCGAGAGCCCCGCGCGCCTCAGCGCAGGGCGCGCGGGCCAGATCCATTCGCGGTTATCGCCCGCGACTGCGAGTCCCTCCCCCTCGTCCCGAGTGGGCAGCCCGAACGGTCGCTCGGTGTGCGCGCTCAGCCAGCGCGTGAAGGCCTCGGCTTCGAACCACGTCGAGACGACGGCAGGGTCGGGGCCGGTGTAACTTGGATCGAAGGCGCGCAAGAGCTCGCGTGGGACGAGCGTCGGGCAGAGCTGCACCTCGCCCGACCGCGGCCATGCGGACGGGGCGACCCCGCGCGCGGGCGCGACTCCGGTCCGCAACATCACCCGGCGCCGCAGCGGGCCGAGCTCGGGACCGAGCCAGCGCAGTCCCTCGTCGACGAAGTAGAGCTCGCAGCGGTCGAAGGTGATGCCTCGCTCGTCGACTGCCAGCGCCTCGAGGAGGCGCGCCGTTCGGTCCGCGCCAAGAGTTGCGGCGTGACGCACCAAGTGGCGCAGCACGGCGACGCGTGCGGGACGTCGCGCTCGACGCGGCCCGCGCAGCGCCCGCCGCAGGCGATCGCGGGCCCGCGCCAGCTCGGCGGGCCCCGCGCCGCCGAGGAGCTCGGCGATCTCGATGTCCGGCTGCGCCTCTTCGACGTCCGCCAACCACTGCGTCAGGGCGCTCCCTGCCAGCTCCGCCGCCCGCCAACCCGCGACGTCCTCGAACGCCGGCGCGCTTTGCGCCGCGATCGCAGCGCGCGCGCGCTGCACCGGCTCCGCCGCACCGCGCAGCGCCGATGCGACGAGCAACGCATGATGCTCGGGATCCCGGAATCGGTCGTCACGAGCGAGCAGTTCGAAGATTCCCGCCGCCCGCATCCGGTTAGCGAAACTGCGGGACACGGGCGGCTCCGCGCCCGGTGCTCGCAGCGCGAACGCGCGCAGCGCTTCCAGGTCCTCCTCCACGCGCCGAGGATCGGGGTTCGCCTCGCGCGCCAGCGCCTGAACGCGCCGGCGCAGAGTCGCTTCGGCGACCGCCAGCGCGTCGCAGCCCTGCCCGCTGAGGGCGACCGCGGCGCCGATCGAGAACAGATCCTCGCACACCACCGCGCGCGCCGCAGGACGATCGGCGAGGGCGTGCCGCTGCAGGGTGCCGATCCGCGACCCGAGCCCCTCGCTTCCGAGCCGGGCGTCGACGAGCGCGAGCCACTCCTCCTCGCAGAGCCCCAGGCGGGACGCGAGCGTGCGAAAGCTCTTGCGACGCCTCCCCTCCGGCTCGCCCGACGGCGCGGTGGGCTGCTCGAGCAGCTCCGCGATCCAAACCTCGACCCACGCGAGGCTGGGTCGCACGTCGCCGCCGACCCGCGGTGCCGTCCGCCGCAGCCAGACGGCTAGCGCGCGCACGTCGTCCGGTCTCCAGTCTCCGCGCAGGCGCGCCGCCCAAAGGTGCGCAGCCTCGGCAGCCCCGAGCTCATCCGCAAGCAGCGCCTGGAGCGCGTCGGGCGCACAGACCGGCTCGAGCCTCGCGGGCAGCCCAGGCCCGGCGTGGTGCTCGATGCTCTCTATCAAGGGCTCAACGTTGGCGTGCGTCCTTTCGCCGCGCCATCCGCTGAAGTCGAGGAAGTGGTGCTCGGAGTACGGCAGCGGCAGCTCGAACTCGGGATCGAGGTGGACCTGAACGATGCGCTCGCCGGCTCGCGCCGCCTCCGCCGAGACCCAAGTCGAGGCCACGGCGTGCCGCGACCAGATGACCAGCACGCAGCGCGACGCTTCGTGACGCTCGCGAATCTCGGGACGATAGCGCTGCCCAGCCCGCAGGTTCTCGTCCCACCAGACGTCCCACCCGACCTCGGTCAAGAGCCGCATGAACGCCTCGGCAGTCTCGCGATCTTGGCGCGAGTAGCTGAGGAAGACATCGTGTATCGAGTCGGTGTGCATCCACGAAGCAGGGGGGAGAGTGGTGCAAGGCCCGCCCGCTCCGCTTTCGAAACGAGCACAGCTTTGCCGAGCGAGCGCGTGGCTGTCGCGATACCGCACCAGCCGTCGCGGTACGCCTGCCTCCTAGAGGCTGTCCCGCGTTCGAATCGCACGACAAATCACGAGGATTTGTGACGACCGGGATCTGCAGGTTGCCCACTGCGCTTGCCGTTGTATGGCGGCCTCCGCGACACGACCGCTTCGGGCGTGAGCAAGATGATGATGTCGCCGCGCATGACCAGCCCACGCTCGTACTCCGGCCAGTTGGTAACGCGGTACCTGGTCTTGTACTTCGGATGGACAGCGAACTGGCATTCAGCCGCGAAGCGTCCGGTCCCCGGCAGAGGCAGTCACCGTCGTTGTCGGTGGTCCACGAATTGTCGACGTTCTTCACTCGCTCCGTGATCGGGACCCTCTGATCCTCGAGATGGGCTTGGCAATAACGATGGACGTGGACGGGGAGGCGAAGTTGGTGCTTGTCGATCTCGATGTTTCGCTGGAGCAACCTCTCGTGTTCTTTCGGCGTCACCATGACACGGCTAGTGGACCTCGGCGGCGCGGCAGCGTTCACCACAAACCCGGCCCGCTGTTGGCACGATCGCGAGTCCACTTTGGCGACCTTCCAGAGGCACTCGAGCTCGAGCGAGCCTGCCGAGCTGAAGGAGGGCTCGCAGAGCTCGCCGACGGCCCCGCTGCCGCCCGGGTCGGCTCGCACCGAGGCCACGCTTGGCCGGCGCAGGACGAGCCCCGGGTAGTCGTCGAGGGCCTGCATGTTGCCGGCCTTGAGCGCGCCGACCACGGCCGCGAAGCTCGTGGAGTCGCCGAGCACCTCCGGGGCGAGCTGGATCAGCCGGATCCAGGTGCCCGTATTCAGGTACGCACCGGTCCCGCGGCCGCGCGCCAGACCACGCCGCTTGTGAGTGTGTCCGGCGAGCACGAAGGAAACCTCGGGTCCGACCCGCTCGTCGAGCCTCGCGAAGGTCGAGTCCGCCCCCTGCAGGTCGAAGGTCGCGTCCCCCTCCAGCCATCTCCCGAGAGCGAGTCGCAGGCCCTCCTCGTAGGTCGTCCTCCCCTTGTCGCGGATCCAGCCGGCGGTGTCGTGGTCCCGCTCGGCTTCCCCTACTGCGACGCCATCGCGAACTCGACCGGGTCCGAGGGGGCCACGTGGGTGCTCGGTAGCCCTTACGTCGTCGACGGGGACGTGCGCCTGCGCGCGTTCGGCCTTCCGCCCGACGAGCACGGCTATTTCCTCGCC
>JAAELL010000355.1 GCA_024226735.1 bacterium
CTAGTGGTGTGAGTCACTCTTGTGCGGCATTTTGGTCGGGGCGTACGCGCTCGCTGCAAGGCGCAGCGACGACGCGACTTCGCTGCAAGTCTCGGAGGAGGCGCAACGCAGCAGCGGGCGGGTACGGGCCGACCAAAATGCCGCACAAGAGTGACCCACACCACTAGAATGCCCTCGTGTCCACGGGAGGCGATGATCCAGCGCGCGCCGCCGTGAGCCAGGCCGCCTCCGGGTATACGGCAGACCGGCCGGTCGCCCCGCTTCGAGCCTCACTCCGCGGGTGGCCTGTCGCGCTGCTCGTCGGGCTCCTCCTGCTGGTCTTCGCGCCGCAACTCCTGCGCGGACGCGTGTTGTATCCGCACGACAACGCCGCCGAGGCGGGCGTGCGCCCGGAGGGTTTCGCGGACGCAAACGCCTTCTGGTTGATCGATCAGACCAACCTCTATGCGCCGGAGCTGCACGCTCACATCGCGAGCGAGCGGAGCGGCTGGCTGGCGACTTGGAATCCGCACAACGAACTCGGGCGGCCGCTCTTTCAATCGGGACTCGGATCCTCGTTTCTCATCGGTCACGTCGTGGCCGCTGCGACCCGCGACGCCTTTTACGGCTACACGTGGATGGCCGTGCTCGCGGTGCTGGGTACGGCGCTCTTCACGTTTCTGTTCCTGCGCGAGCTCGGGCTCCAGTCTCTCGCGTGCGTCGTGGGGGCGCTCGGTCTCTCGGTCGGGCCGTTGTATCCGGGTTGGCAGGTACTACCGCTCATTCAGTGGGGCTTCTGCTGGGCGTTCGCCGTGCTGTTCGCCGTCCAGCGTTGGCTGCGGGTACCGAGCGTTTGGACCTGGCTCCTGTGCGTGTTTGCGGTTCACGCGATCCTGCTTTCGGGCTTTCAGCAGCACGTCATCTTGCTCGGTTGGATGGTTGTGGGCTGGATCGTGCTCGCCGTCATGCGGTCGCGCGCGACACCACGTGCCCGTCTGCGCGCGTTCCTGGCGATCGCTGGGGCAGGGGCGCTGGCAGTTCTGACCGTGCTTCCGGTCTACCTCGACCTGTATCTCGACTGGCGTCGTTCGCTGCGCTCGGTCGTCGGCAGTGACACGCCGACGGTTGTCGAGCGCCTGTGGCCGACGCTCTACGGCGTGTTCTGGCGGCGCGATCAGGGTGGGCTCAGCTACAGCCTGTCGCCGGTCTACGCCGGGTTCGTCGCGCTCGCGTTCACGCGCCTGCGCCAGCGCGACGGGCTGTACTGGGCCGCATGCTTCGGTGGCGTGCTCCTCGCCAGCGCGAGTACGCAGGCCAACCACGCCCTGCGCTACTTCGGCCTGGCCCTCTCGGACTGGCAGCCGATCTACGGCGTGCACCTCCCGGCCGCCGTGCTCGCGGCGCTCGGTGTCGACCACGTGCTGCGCGTGCGGCGGCGCGCGCAGGTCGTCGCCGCGGCGGCCGTCCTCGTAGCGGGGCTCGGGGCCCTGCCGCTGATGGTTGACCGATTGCCCGGTGAACTGCTGGCGAGCGAATTGTGGCTCGGCTCGGTGCTCGGGCTCGGAGTCTGCGCCTTCGCGGCGTCGGCACGCGGCTGGTTGTTGGTCCCGCTTCTGGCCGTGGGCGTCTTCCATCACGGCGACGCGTTCGTGGTCTGGCGACCGCGGAAGGAGATTCGGACGGACTCCGCGCTCGCGCGCGAGCTGCGCGAACGCACGGCTGACGGGTCGCGCTTCGCGTGGGTCGGGGCGCGCCCGCGCGGGGGGCGTTTCGTGCCCCCGAATCAGGAGATCGTGCTCGATTTAGCGAGCGTGCACACGTACGACCATTTCGTGTCGCGCGCGTTCGATGCGTGGGTGCGGCCGCTGCGCGCGCCCGCGAAACGCAAGGCCTACGATCGACGCTTTCTTCGCATCGCGACCGAGCAGAGCCTCGACGACGAGTTCTTCGCGAAGAGCGGCGTCTCGACGCTCCTCTCCCTGGCGCCGCTGAGCCCACGGATCGCGCGCGAGCACGCGCGGTTCGGCGAGGTGATCGTCTCGGTCGTCGAGCGGCCCGGCCCGTTGGTCGCGCACCTGGCGCCGGGAATGTTCCAGGCGGCGGAGGGCGAGTTCGAGGTCGAATCCGAGCGGCTCTACGCCGCGCAGCGAGTCGTGCCCCGCGAATGGCGGAGCGACCACATGCGCATCGACGTCGAGCCCTCGACGGCCGAGACCCTGCTCTTCGTCAGCCAGCAGTTTCACCCCCAGTGGAAGGCGCGCGCAGACGGACTCACGCTCGTCACCGCTCCGATCGACGCCGTGTATCAAGGCGTCCTGTTGCCGCCCGGTACCGCGAGCATCGAGCTCTCCTTCGAGCCCTGGTCGCGCTGGGCGCTCGCCCCGCAGGTCGCGTTCGCTCTGGCGGCCGCGGCGTTCGTCGCTATGAGGCTTCGGCGACCCAAGCGAACTCACGGACGGCCGCGATGACGCGCGTCTGTTCCTCTTGGGAGAGCGTGTTGTGTAAGGGCAGCCGCACGAGCCCCGCGCTGACGGCTTCGGAGACCGGACAGCTTCCGGGCCCGCCACCGTAGGGGCGCCCCATCTTCGACAAGTGCAGGGCCGGGTAGTGGAAGGCGGCTTCGACGCCGCGCGCCGCGAGATGAGCGATGAAGCGATCTCGCGCGACGTGAGTCGGTAGCACGAGGAAGTACATGAGGTAGGGCGCACGGCACCCCGGCGGCACATGCGGCACCCTGACGCCCAACTCCGCAGCCCAGGAACTCAGCGCTCCGTCGTAGCGCTCCCAGCAGCGGCGTCGGTGCGCGAGGATCGTATGCCGCTGCTCGAGCTGCCCGCACAGGTAGGCGGCGATGAGTTCGGGCATCGCATGGTTCGAGCCGACGTCGACCCACGTGTACGCGTCGACGCGGCCGTTTGTGTAGTCGGAGCGATCGGTGCCGCGGTCGCGCAGCACACGCGCGCGCGCGAGCAGGGACTCGTCGTTGATGAGCAGGGCCCCACCGCCGCCGCCTGTTAGCCCCTTCGTCCAATGGAAGCTCAGGGTTCCGAGGCTGCCGAACGTACCGAGCGCGCGGCCACGGTACGTGCCGAGCAGGCCGTGCGCGTTGTCTTCGATCAAGCGGACGCCGCGTGTCGCGCAGAGGGCGGCGAGCTTGTCGACCGAACCCGTAGCGCCACCATAGTGAACCGTCACGACGGCCTTGGTGCGGGGACTCAGCTTGCGGCGCACATCGGAGACGTCAAGGTTGAACGTATCGGGGCGGACGTCGGCGAAGACCGGACGGGCTCCGCGCAGAGCGAACGCGTTGATCGTGGAGGCGAAGGTGAATGAAGGAACGATCACCTCATCACCTGGGCCGACTTCGACAAGGTGCGCGCACATCTCGAGCGCATGCGTGCATGAACTCGTCATCAGCACGTGTGGACCGTCGAGCAGCTCCTGCAGCAGCGCACGGCAACGCTCGGAGAACGGGCCGTCCGCAGCCAAGTTCCCGCTGCGCATGACTTCGCCGACGTAGCGTTCTTCGTTGCCGAACGTCCGGGCGTCGTTGAAGGGAATATCGCGTAACATCTATGGGTCGTACCCGTGAGGAGCCGATCATTTCCGATTCTAATGGGAATTCCGCTCGCATTCAGGCGGGGCGGGATCTTTCCGTATCATCCGCACGATCCATGTCTGCGACGGCTCGACAGTATCAGTCTTGGTCGCGCCTGCCCTTCGGGGCCAGCGCGTTCGCGCTCGTACCGGCGCGCGCAGACGAGGTTCGGCGTCCATCCGGGGGGGACGGCTCCGGGCAGTCGCTGTTGCCCTTCGGGCGCGGGCGGACCTACGGCGACACCTGTGTCAATCCGGGGCACGGCATCCTCGACACGCGTCGTCTCGATCGAATGTTGGAGTTCGACGCGGAGCGCGGGATCGTGTCCTGTGAGTCCGGCGTGTCGCTCGCGAGCCTCCTCGCGCTCGTCGTGCCGCACGGGTGGTTCGTACCGGTTTGCCCCGGTACGAAACACGTGTCGATCGGGGGGGCGGTGGCTCACGACGTGCACGGGAAGAACCAGCGCGAGGCCGGCACGTTCGGCTGCCATGTCGAGCGCCTCGTGCTGTGGCGGTCGGACGGCCAGCGTCTGGACTGCGCGCGGGATGAGAATGCCGAGCTGTTCGCGGCGACGATCGGGGGGCTGGGACTGACGGGCTTGATCCTGTCGGTCGAGCTGCGGCTTCAGCGCGTCACGAGTGCGCAGTTCGACGTGCAGCGCGTGCGCTGCACCGGACTCGACGACCTGCTCGCGTGCGAGACTGACGGCGAGGACTTCGCCTACAGCGTCGCGTGGATCGACAGTCTGCGGCCCGCGCGTGCGGGGCTGCGCTGCATCCTGATGCGTGGCCGGCATGCGAGCGGGCCGCTTGGATCGCTCACCGCCGGTCGCCCGCGCGCGCGCGGCGGACCCCAGCGCTGGGCTCCGGCCGCGCTCTTCAACCGTACGACGGTGCGCGTCTTCAACCGCTTCTACTACCGCCAACGCACGCACGGTGGAAGGCTGCGGCGGCAGCACTTCGATGCGTTTCTGTTCCCGCAGGACACGCTGCACGACTCGAATCACCTCTATGGGACGCGCGGCGTGTACGCCTACCATTGCCTGCTTCCGCTGGCGGTGGCCCGCGATGCGGCGGCGGAACTCCTGGAGCGCGTCAGCCGTCGTGGGGACGAGTCGCTGGTCACGGTGCTCAAGGTGTTCGGCGATCGCCGTTCGCCGGGGATCCTGTCGTTCGGAAGGGCGGGCCTGTCGCTGGTCTGCGGGTTTCCGAACCAGGGGGAGCGTACGCTGCGCTTGATGGGCGAGCTGGATGCGATCGTGCGCGCGGCGGGCGGGATGCTGTACCCAGCCAAGGACGCGCGCTTGCCCGCCGCGATGTTCCGCACCTCCTTCCCGGCTTGGGAGAGTTTTGCGCAACACGTCGATCCACACTTCTCGTCCAGCTTCTGGCGGCGCGTGACGGGGACGGGATGAAGAGGGTGTTGATCGTCGGGGCGACGGCGGCCATGGTGCGCGAGACGGCGCGCCTCTTCGCCGAACAGGGCGCGCAGCTCTGCCTGGCAGCGCGCGACGACGTGCAGCGGGGTGCACTCGCGGCGGAGTTGCGCACGGTCGGAGCCGAAGCCGTGCATGAGCTGGCCTTCGAGGCCGAGGATCTGGAAGCGTCGGACACTCTCCTGCGCGACGCGATCGAGGCCTTGGGCGGGCTCGATGCACTCCTGATCGCACATGGCGCGATGCCCGATCAGGCGGAGTGCGAGGCGGATCCACGGGCGCTTCAGCGCTCGATCACGGTGAATGCACTCAGCGTCGTGTGGCTGGCGACGGTAGCGGCGAACCACTTCGAGGCGCAGGGGACAGGTTGCCTGGCGGTGATCAGCTCGGGAGCGGGAGAGCGTGGACGCCGCAGTACCTACGCCTACGGGATCTCGAAGAGCATGGTCACTGCGTTCCTCCAAGGCCTGCGAGCGCGGCTCCATCGTTCCGGGGTTGCGGTCGTCACGATCTTGCCGTGTTTCGTCGACACGCCGATGACCGCCTACCTTCCGCGCGCGATGCGCTGGGTGAGCCCGGTCACGGCGGGGCGTCGCATCCACGCCGCGATGGTGAAGGGCAAGGACGTCGTTCACATACCGCGCCCTTGGCGGTTGGCGCTGTGGCTCGCCCGCAATCTACCGGAGGGTTGGGTCAAGCGCTCCCGCAGCGAGGAGCGCTTCGCCGCGCGTCTCGCCGGGCGCTCGGAAAAGTCGCGCGCATGAAGTTGCGGGTCCTGGCCGCGCCACTCGCCTGTTTGCTCGTCGCGTGCGGCGCGGGCGAGGGGGAGGCTCCGCGTTGGATCGAGCTCGCGCGCGGCTTCGCGATCGGTGCGCCACAGCCGCCCGCGCCGCTGCCGGGAGCTCCGGCGGCGTGGCGCATCGAACGGGTCGATCCCGAGGACGCGGGGCGCTTGCGCGTCGTCACGAGGCCCGCGCGCGCGGACTGGACGGATCACGGGGGCGGGCTGTGGAGCGTCGCCCGCACCTTGCCGCGCGCGGTCGTGAAAGCGAGCCCAAGACCCCAGCCCGTCCACGTGAGCATGCCCGAGCTGGAGATCAAGCCGCTGCACAAGCCGGCCATCGCGCGGGGACTCGCGCAGCTCGGCACGGCGCGCTGGGAGTCGGGTCGCCTTGCGGCGCTGGATGCGTTGGCGCGGCCGTGTTCCTTGTCGACGCTCGAGCGCGTGTATGTCCTGCTCGACGGGCAGGCGCCGATCCTCGACGCTGCGTGGGATGGGACTCGCGTTGAGGAGAGCTTCGACGTGGGCGACGATGTCGAGGGGTATTGGCGGATGCGCGTGTCGGAGACCAGTGTCGACGCCGTGCCCGTGCTGCCCGGTCAACCGGTGCGCTTCCGCGTCGACCTGCCGCCGGACGCCGTCCTCTCCTACACGCCACTGGTTCTCGCGGCGACGGGGGCTCGTGTATCGATACGCGTTCGCAGCGGCGAGCGCGTGCTTGCGGACGTGGACGCCGAGGCGGGCGAGCGAGGGCGCCGGCGGATCGCGCTCCCCACCGCGGGTGGCGAGACGGAGATCGTGCTCGAGGTCGACGTCGCGGGCCACGGTGAGTTCGCGTTGGCCGCGTTTCTCGAGCCGGTAATCGGGCCCGCCGAGATCGGTGCGCCCGGCGCGCGACCGTGGCCGGCAGCGCCGGACATCGTGCTGCTGATGGCCGACACGTTCCGCGCCGACAACCTTGCGCGTTGGGGGGGCGATCCCGAACTGACGCCGGAGCTCAACGCCTTCGCGGAGTTGGGGCGTTGCTTCGTGGCGACGCGTGCGCCCGCAACGTGGACGCTCCCTTCACACGCTTCGTTATTCACGGCTCGCTATCCGCGCGAGATCGGGGTCACGAGCAAGGACACACGATTGGCTGCGCGTGCGGACACGTTGGCGGAGACGCTGCGCGCATCCGGTTACCGGACCGCGGCCGTGACGGACGCCGGGTTCGTTTCGGCCAGCTTCGGCCTCGATCAGGGCTTCTCGCGCTTCGATGAGAGTGGACGCGTCGCGAGCGGCGACATGGACACGACGGTGCGTGCGGTCGAAGACATCTTGAGTGCAGACGACGGGCGCCCGTTGTTCTTGTTCGTTCAGAGCTATCGCGCCCATGACTGGGTCGTCAGCGAGGCGACACGGGCGCGTCTCGGCGAGCGCTACACGTTTCGCCCGAACGACGATTTCCATTCGCCTGAATGGCGCGCACGTGTACTCGACTTGCTGCGCAACGCGACGCACGGAGAGCCGCTGCAGGGAGCCGAGTTCGACGAGGTTGTCGCTGCCATGGAGCCCAACTATCGCGGCGCGGCGGCGGACACGTCGGCGGGCTTCGGTCGGATGCTCGCGCGACTACGCGAGCGTGGCGGTTTCGAGCGAGCGGTCGTCGCTTTCACGAGCGATCACGGTGAGGCGTTCGGCGAGCAGGGCGTCGTTTCCCACGGCAACGGCGTTTGGGAGGTCCAGGCTCGAGTGCCGCTGATCTTGCGCGCGCCCGGGGTGTCTGCGGGCGATGACCCCGCACTCGCGAGCCTCGTCGACCTGCCGCGGACGTTGTGCGGTTTGGCGGGTGCGCAGCCGCCGGCGGCATGGGGGGGCCGCGACTTGCTTCAGCCGGCGCCCGCGGAGCACACGGTGTTCGTGTTCCAGTGCATGCCCGACATCCCCCAGTACGTCGCAGCTGTCGACACGCGTTGGAAGTGGATCTTCGCGGACGAGGGCGGCCCGGGGGTCTTGCGCTTTGCCTACGACCTGGATGCGGATCCCGCCGAGAAGAGCGACCGCGCCGGTGACGCGCACGGCTCGGACTGGAGCGCACGCCTCGGGCGCGCGCGCGAGGCGCTGGGGGAGCTCTATCGTCCCGCGCTCGAAGCGCCGGCCGCACAGCTCGGAGAGAGCCAACGCCGGCAGCTCGACGCCCTGGGCTATGGCGGCGACGACTAGCCCTGACTATTCATCAGCATTGCGCCAGAGCCGCCCAAGTCCGCCGTGCCCGCACCTTTGTGCCGATCGCGTCCTCGACGGGGCGCAGAGACCCCGACTGCGGGGCGATCGACGCAAAGGCACGAGCACGACGGACTTGGACGACTC
>JAAELL010000356.1 GCA_024226735.1 bacterium
AGTCCGACGAGGAGCGGCAAGAGGTGCTCGCGGAGCTGCACCTCGACGAGGAATCGAGGGTGGAGCTCGCGGGCTTGCTGGGACACGAACTGAAGGAGAGCGGTCTCGAGAAGCCCCTCTTCGGGTCGATCGGGCGCGAGCTGGTGGGGAGCTTCGACGGACCGGACGCGTCGATCCCCGAGCGGATCGGCGACTACCGGATCCTGCGGAAGATCGGCGAGGGCGGCATGGGGATCGTGTACGCCGGCCGGCGTGACGACTCGGACACGTTGGTGGCGTTGAAGGTGATCCGGCAGGGGATCGGTGGCAGCGGCCTCGAGCAGCGCTTCACGCGGGAGGCGCGCGTCCTCGAGCGCTTGAAGCATCCGGGAATCGCGGCCTACCTCGAGTCCGGTCAGGTGCGCGTCCAGGTGGGTGTCGAATCCACGACCTTGCCCTTCCTCGCGATGGAGTATGTGGACGGCGAGCCACTCCTGCAGCACACGAGATCGGCCTCGCTCGACGACCGCGCGCGACTGGAGCTCCTGGCGCGCATCTGCGACGCGGTACACCACGCGCACTCGCTCGGCGTCGTGCACCGCGAC
>JAAELL010000357.1 GCA_024226735.1 bacterium
GGTGCTGGTGCCACGTGTGTCACGTGAACGGACGGTGACGACGGTTGTGCTTAGACTACGCCCGGCCTGACGTTCGGCTCGCCGCTCGCGATCGGCAGCTGCTTCCGGTTCCAGCGGTTCACGATCTGGATCTCTCGAGCTCGGCACGCGGCGGCAGCCGCCGCCCGCTGCCGCCGCGCCGCCCGGACTCCGCGAGGGGCTCCGTCACCGGCCGCCATCGCGGCCCCGTCCGCGAGGACCTTGTCGAGGAATCGCCTGCGGAGAGCAGCTGACGGCTAGAGTGCGCGTGCGCCGGTGTCAGCACTACGTGCTTCGCGTACGGGGACGACACAGACGACTCTGCTCAGACTACGGCCGGCCTGACGTTCAGCACGGTCCGCACGCGCCCTTCTCCGTTCCCTCCCAACAGAAAGCACGGGGGCGAAGGGCGGACAAAAGCGCAGGCTGCCGGCGCGGCGGGCGACGAGAAGCTCGGCATCCGTTCTCTTCGTGTTTCTTGTCGAGGTTTTGTCGCTGCTGCTGCCGTGCTTCCGTGTCGGTGTGCTATCCGCGTTGTCGTTGTTGCCGTTCTGCTCCCGATCGTTGTCCTCGAGTTCCGTCTGTCCTCTCTCCCTGTGTCAATACAGATCATGATGTCGTCACAATCGCACGGTCCTCTTGGCCTCCGGAATCCGACAGCGCGCTGTTCTCGTGCGTTCCTGCGGCTGTGCTGCCTCCATCACGTGGCTCGCTAGTATCGACGCGTGTGCCGTTCCACGCTCCACCGCTGCGCTCTTCGCTGCCACGAGTTCTGCGTCTGCTTCTCTTTCGACATCGTCGATTATACCACGGGGTTGGCGGACCTCCTTTCGGCCGGTCCGCCGCGCGCCTTGCCGCAGACGCGGCGCCTCACTCCTAGGCTCCCCGAGCTCGCGACTCAGGCGGCGCGCTGCGGCCAGGCGCTGTAGTCGATGTTCTCGCTGCCGTACCTGGGCCACACTGACGCAACGATCTCTACCGCGTCGCCGTCGACATGACGTCGTTCCGTGCCCGTCGTTCGTCTTCGTCCGTCGTCCTTGGCTACTGCTGCTCGTGGTGCACTCGATGTTCTTCGCCGTCCGGTTGTCGACGGCCACCTCGCTCCGCTTTGGCTTCCAGGGGCAGGCCTCCAGCAGCGGCGCCCACCCCGCGGCCCAGGCGCCGCTCGGCAGCTCTGCCGACGTGCGGCAGCGGACCCACAGCGCGACGAGTCGCACCGACTCGGGTCGCTGCGCCCACTGGTCCGTCCTCTTGAAGGACAGCGGCACCCGGGCGGACCTGTCGCGCTCTGTTTTCGCTTGTTCTTGGTTCTCGCGCTCCGTGGGACGGGACAGGGACGGACGGAACGGCGGCGCGGCGGGCCTGTCGACGTCGAGCTCCCACTTGCAGCTCCAGAAGATCCCGTCGTCGAACAGGTCCGTCTCGACGCAGTAGGCCTCCGCTTTTTCCGCGAGCGTGTCGCGGAAGCAGTAGACCCCGGGGCAGCCGTCGAAGAAGCGCTCCCCGTGGTCCGCTTCCGCGGATGCCCACAGCCGGCCGTGGTACAGCACGCTGTAGACGGCTTCCACGACCGAGCCGTGCCACGCTCGCTGCCAGTCGGCGTCCGGCCGCGGCGGCGGCGGCGGCACGTCGCGCAGCGGAAGCCGCCACCAGCCGCTGTCGCGGCGCTCGGGTTCCGCGAGCAGCTCGGCCACCGGCTGCCACGTCGGTCCCGTGCGCCACGCGAGGAAGCCGTCGATGAATCGCCTGCGGAGGGCAGTTGACAGGTAGAGCGTGCGTGCGCCGGTGTTACCACAACGTATTCCACGTAGACGGACGACGCTGACGAGGCTGCTAGGATTACACCCGGCCTGACGTTCGGCTCGCCGAGCGTCGTCGGCAGCTTCTTGCGGTTCCAGCGGTTCACGGTCTGGATCTTGCGGCTCCCCCACAGCAGCGGCGATCCGCACGCGTCCCGCTCCATTCCCTTCCCACAGAAAAAAAACAGGGGCGAAGGGCGGACTTGCGCAAGCTGCGGTGCGGCGGGCGAAGAGGCGAATGGGCTTTTTTTCTTTTTCGTGCTCGTTGTCGCGATTGTGTCGCTGCTGCCGTCGTGCTTCCGTGCTCGGACGCTGTCGCCGCGGTTGTCGTTGCTGCAGTGCTCGCAATCGTCGTCGTCGTCACGCTCCGCTTGTCCTCCGTCCCGTTGCCAAGAGAAACCGCCGTCGACAGGGGCGAAGGGCGGACTGGCGCAAGCTGCGGTGCGGCGGGCGAAGAGGCGAATGTGCTTTTTTTCTTTTTCGTGCTCGTTGTTGCGATTGTGTCGCTGCTGCCGTCATGCTTCCGTGCTCGGATGCTGTTGTCGCTGTTGTCGTCGCTGCGGTGCTCGCAACCGTCGTCGTCGTCACGCTCCGCTTGTCCTCCGTCCCGTTGCCAAGAGAAATCGCCGTCGTCGTTGCAGGAGGAGCATAGCCTTGAATGCTTCCTCCCAATAGCCTCCGAAATCCGAAACCGCGTTCGGACCAGATGGCTTCAGATTTCAAAGGGCTTCGGTTCGCGGAGGAGCATAGCCTTGAATGCTTCCTCCCAATAGCCTCCGAAATCCGAAACTGCCTTCGGACGAGATGGTCTCAGATTCCAAAGGACTTTGGTTCGCGGAGGAGCA
>JAAELL010000358.1 GCA_024226735.1 bacterium
AGGGCCCCATGGAGCGGAATCTGACGGTCGCAGAGGCGCAAGACGCCATACTCGAAGCGGTATCACCTCTGGCCCCCGAGACGGTGGACACCGCCAGCGCGCAGGGGCGCGCCCTGGCGGAGGACGTTTCTTCGAGTCGCCTGCTACCGCCTGCGGACTGCTCGGCGATGGATGGCTACGCGATCCACACCGCAAGCTGCCGCAACGCCAGCGAAGCCTCGCCCGTCCGCTTGCCCGTGGCCTTCGAAGTTGCGGCGGGGGGGACGGCAGACCACCCGCTCGTGGCCGGCGAGGCGGCTCGCATCTTTACCGGCGCGCCCGTGCCGCCGGGTGCGGACGCGGTCATCATGCAGGAACACGTCGCCGTCGAGGGTGACGCGATCGCGATTTCGGCACCCGTGGCCGAGGGGGGTCACATCCGACGCGCCGGGGAGGACCTCCGGATCGGCGATCGAGTGCTTCGCGCAGGTTCGATCGTGCGACCGCCGGTGATCGGGTTGCTCGCTTCGCTCGGACGCAGCGTCGTATCGGTCGTGCGTCGGCCACGCGTCGCGATCCTTTCTAGCGGCGATGAGTTGGTGGAACCCGACGGGGCGATCGAAGGCGGACGCATCGTCTCGTCCAATTCCTACACACTGTCGGCGTCGTGTCGCGAAGTCGGCGCCGAACCCTGCTACCTCGGAATCGCCAGGGATCGGCCCGAAGCGCTCGAAGCCCACGTGCGTGCGGGACTCGTTGCCGATTGCATCGTGACGTCGGCCGGTGTCTCCGTGGGAGATCACGATCACGTCAAGGACGTACTCGCGAAGCTCGGCTGCGAGTTCCGTTTCTGGGGCGTGCAGATGAAGCCCGGCCA
>JAAELL010000359.1 GCA_024226735.1 bacterium
CACTAGCCCCGATGCGACATTGGGTGCCTACCCCACCGCCGCGGCTGGGGCGGGAGACGCTGCAGACGAACGGCTTGGCCGGGTTTCGGGTGTTCTTGCAGAATGTCACTGTCGTGGCGTTAACGACCCCGAAGGCGATCGGGCTGTGGGCTGCGCCTTAGCTCGTCTGCAGCCTCTCCCGCCCCAGCCGCTCCCAGCTTCAATGTCGCTTCAGGACTAGTGTCCTGTATCAGAAGTTCGCCGTCGCACCGAGAGTGTATCTGCGCGCGACGGACGGCGCAGCTCGCAGCTGCCCGCAAGGGCCGCTACGGCTCCACACCGCCTACCTCGACCAGCGTCATCATGCCCGCATCCGCGTGTTCGAGGATGTGGCAGTGCATGGCCCAACGCCCCCAGTCCATCGGCACCAGCGCGACGTCGACGACTTCCTCGCGTCTCAGCAGCACGGTGTCGCGGAAGTAGGGTTCGTCGACGTTGCGCCCGTTGCGCGCGATCAGCTTGAAGAACTGGCCGTGCAGGTGCATCGGGTGCAGCCGCGGCGAGTCGTTGCGAAACTGCAGCCGCATCCACTGGCCATCGACGAGTTGCGTAATCTCGTGCTCACCAAAAACGCGTCCGTTGATGGTCCACTCGATTCCGTGCGGGCCGCCCGGCCGGGCATCCAGCGCGTAGATCTCATCCACAGGCGCCTGCCACGCCAGAGGCCAACGCGGCACGCGGGGGTTGGACGGCGGAGCGAACGCCGGCGGCTCGACGGCAGCGTCGCCCTCCACGCGGATCGTGGCGAGCGTGTAGGGGCGTCGCGTAAAGCGATCGACGATACGGAAGGGCTCACTGCTCACGC
>JAAELL010000360.1 GCA_024226735.1 bacterium
GACCGCCTGGGGCACGGCTCAGCGTGAGCGTCGGTTGATTCGCGCCCACCAACTTTTCTCCTTGTAGCCGTCCGCAAAGTCCCAGTCTCCGTCGGCGTGTCTGAGTTGTGCGCGGACGTAGCGCAGGCCCGCACCTTCCCGTGACGGCGCGGAACTCTGCTGGGCGCGGTTGCGCACCTCGATCACGAGCCCGGCCGCGTTCCGCGACACCACCACGCGGACCCGCGGGTCCTCGACCAGATCGCCATGAGTGATGGCGTTCTCGACGAGCGTCAACAGCACGCCCGGTGGCAGCGGGTCGTCCACGACGTCGCCGTCGACGCAAAGCTCGAGCGGCCGGTCGAGCAGATGCCTCATCGTCCGCGCGTGTTTGCGGCACAGCTCCAGCTCCTCGCGGACGGTGGTGCTATTCCTTTCGCCGATGTGCAGGAACGCCTGGAGCTCTTCCGCCAGGCTGCGCAGCACCTCGATGCCGAGCTTCGGCTGCTCCTCGATGCGGGAGATCGACACGGCAAGCGAGTTCATCAGGAAATGCGGCTGAATGGTTTTGCGTAACAGCTCGTAACGCAGTCGTTCTGCGGTGAGCAGAGCCGCCGTCCGTTGCTCGGCCTGTCGGCGCAGCGTACGCGCCATCAGGGTCAACAGCACCGCGACCATGGCGAGGAAACCGACGAAGAACCCGTGGTCCGCGTAGCGGAAACCGGTGAGGAACGCGGGTATCAGCGTGACCGTGACTCCAGCGAGCATCCAGGCCGCGTCGCTGCGCTGCTTCCAGATCCCGATGCAGCCGACTACGAATGCAACCCCGATCGCGGTCCTGAGGATGTTCAGGCTGTGGACGTCCGGGTCGGTGAACACGACCGTCATGGTCGCGTAGAGCATTACCAGCACCGTCGCCAACAGGCGAAGCCGCCCGAACCCCAGATGAGCCGTCACGAACACCGGCAACAGCGCGCCGACCGCTATCGTCAGGCTGCTGATCGCGATCAGGCGCGGGAAGTGCCATGGGTAGGGATAGACCCAGAGGAACTTGGAGTACTCCAGTATCAGTAGCGCCGCAACGGCCAGCGTCAGGATGGCGAAAAGTAACGTATCGACACGCGCGCCGGTCGTGCGATGGAGCGACGCGAATACGATGCCCGCGAGCAGCAGGACGCCGGCGCAGAGCAGGAAGAACGCGGTGCGGCGACCCTCCCAACGTTCGGTGTGCGCGCGATCCAGCAGCTGGACGCCCACAGGACCGCGCACCCGCCCGATGTGATGCGACGAGACGCGGACTGCGACCCGATGCTCGCCCGCCGTCACCCGGTCCGGGTCGACAACCAGCCAGCTCCCGTGCCGCCCCGGAACCTCCGAGCGGCGATCGGTGCCGATGACGCCGTTGCGTCCGACCAGCTCCCCGTCCCAGTACACCTCGAATGCCCCCGGGGCAAACACCCGCAGCGCCAGATCATCCAGCGGCTCGGCATCTCGCTGAACGACCATGCTCGTGCGGAACCACCAATTGGACGAGTCGCGGGGCCGTACTGTCGACCAACCGTCGATGTCCGCCGCCGTGGCCCACGCCGGGTCGTCGCCCGAGCGGTAGAGTCTCGGGCTCAGCTCGTAGTCCAGCGGGGCGGCTTCTACCGCCAGACCACTCGTCGCGAGCAGGATGAGGATGACGAGAGCAACGCGGTGACGTTCACTCCGCCCTGGTGCCGTTGATGCCATATCTCCCCGTGTGCTGCAACCGTTGCCCTGCGCCGGGCGTAATCTACTCATGACTGTCCCACGACCGGGACCTCGCTCATGATAGGAGATACTATGCGAGCAAGAATCAAGTGCGCACTTGCCGTTGTCGGTGTGGTCGCTGCCCTCTCCTGCGGCGTTGCGTTCGGCGCGAGCGGCCCGGTCCCGGGTGACGGGCCGTGGCTGCAGTACCGCAAACCGCGTCTGGGAGGATTCGACGCCGACAAACTCGCGGCGGTGCGCGCGCGGGCCGAGGAGGCAGGCTCCGGTGCGGTGCTCATCGTACGCAAGGGGCTCGTCGTCGAGGCCTGGGGCGACGTCGAACGCAAGTTCAAGTGTCACTCCGTTCGCAAGAGCCTGCTGTCGGCACTGTACGGCGCCGCGGTCGTCAGGGGTGAGATCGACGTCGCGGCGACACTCGGCGGGCTGGGCATCGACGACGTCCATCCGTTGACGGACCTGGAGAAGACTGCCACGGTCGAGCAGTTGCTGCAGGGCCGCTCCGGGGTCTATCACTCGGCCGCGAAGGAACCGCGTTCGATGAAGAAGGGCCGGCCGGCTCGCGGCAGCGCCA
>JAAELL010000361.1 GCA_024226735.1 bacterium
ACGGTGGTGAGGCGCCGGCGGTTGGCCATGCCGTTCGAGTAGTCGATGGCGTTCTTCAGATAGCGCTCCACCGTCGCCGCCGCCTCCTCCTTGTTCGAGCCTTGCCAAGAGTGATAGCCGAGCGCGCCGAGCTTGGTCACGAGCTTGCGCCGCTGCAGGACGTAGTCGCCGTGCGTGATGGTGTCGGCGAACTCCTTGAGGAGGACGTCCGGGGCGCACGTCGAATAGAAGTTGCGCTTGTCCTCCTTCTCGGTCGCACTTGGCTTCGCAGCCCACGCCTCGTGGACGGTGACCTCGGTAACCTCGCCCTTCATCGTGTCCGACTCGCTGGGCTCCATGAAACCGAACGAGGTCACGTCGGAGACCGTCACCTTGGGGCTCGCCGTCTCCTCGGTCGCGGCCTTGATCGCTGGCGAGAGCGCGGCCGCGAGGATGCCGACAGATCGCGCCACGTCCTCGAGCCTCTCCTCGTCCTTCGCCTTGACCTCCGGAGTCCGGAACAGGACGCTCTTGCCGCTCTCGCTGCCGCAGATCTTGGGAACGGCGGAGACGAGTCCCGGCGTCGCGCTCGTCGGCTTCCCCAACTCGATCGAGTGGTTGACGAGCCACGATTCGTCGTTCTCCTCGGTGTCCTCGACGGTTTGGAGGCGCGTGGACTCGAAGCCGGCGGCGCTCTTGGACTCGGTCTGCTCCGCATCCAGGATGCCCTTGCCGTTGGTGTTGGAGTACGACGCCGGCGTCACGCTCTGGATGCGCGCCCTGAGCAAGGTGTTCTCGTTCTCGAGCGCCTGCTGCTGGTCCTCCATGCTGCCGAGTCGGTTCTTCATTTCGAGCATCGCCTTCTCGTATTCCGCCTCGCGCCGCTTGAACTGGTCCTGCATCTGCCGCAGGATGCCAGCGATGCCAGTGGCCTCGTTCTGGTTCGTCGCGAAGTCGTAGCCGCACGCCCTCGCCGGCATCTGATTGGTGTTTCCCGGCTCGGCGCGCCGAATTTCAAGGAGGGCGTTCATCACGTCCTCGTCGGTGATCACAAAGTCGCTTGCCGCAGAGCTTGACGCATGCGGGACTGCATCTTGATCTTGTGGTGCCCCGTCGTTCGGCGGCTGGCCGTCTCCTTGAGGCAGCTCGCCGCGCGATGCCGTCAGGGTCGCTCCGCCGATCGC
>JAAELL010000362.1 GCA_024226735.1 bacterium
GCCGTGGCGGGGCTGACGCCGTGGCAGGGATGACGCTGTCCATGGCGCCACGGCTGACGCCGTGGCAGGGATGACGCTGTCCATGGCGCCACGGCTGACGCCGTGGCAGGGATGACGCTGTCCATGGCGCCACGGCTGACGCCGTGGCAGCAGGTCGGGCAAGACGCCCCCGGGGCCGCTATGATTCTCGGCCCCGGCCATGGCGTTCCTCGAGCTGCGTGATCTGAAGAAGAGCTACCGCTCCCCCGAGGGGGAGATCCAGACCGTTCTGGACGTCGAGCACTTCGAGCTCGGTGCGTCCGAGCAGGTCGCGATCGAGGGGCGGAGCGGCTCGGGCAAGACGACTTTCCTGAACCTGATCGCGGGCATCCTGCGACCGGAGACCGGCTCGGTGCGGCTCGACGGCGAGGAGGTGAGCGGGCTCAGCGAGGCCAGGCGTGACGCGTTCCGCGCACGCAACATCGGCTACGTCTTCCAGACGTTCAACTTGCTCGGTGGCTACACGGCGCTCGAGAACGTGATGCTCGGGATGGCCTTCGGGCCGGGCATCGATCGCTCCTTCGCGCGCGCGCTGCTCGTCGGGCTCGGGCTCGAGGACCGCCTGAACCACAGGCCGTCGCAGATGTCGATCGGTCAACAGCAGCGCGTCGCCCTGGCGCGCGCGCTCGCCAATCGGCCGCGCCTCGTGCTCGCCGACGAGCCGACGGGCAACCTCGACCCGCACCACGCCGGCGAGGCGCTGCGGCTGATTCGCGAGCTGTGCGGCGAACACGAGGCGGCGCTGCTCCTGGTCTCGCACGACCGTGACGTCCTCTCCAGCTTCGACCGCGTCGAGACGTTCGCGGAGCTCAACCGGGTCGCGGTGCTCTGATGGGTTCTCTGTGGTTGATCGTCGCGCGCAGCCTGCGCCAGCACGCCCTGTCGTCGATCGTGACGATCGTGTCCGCGGCGCTCGCCAGCGGCCTCGTGATGGCGGTGTTCAGCATCTCGAAGCAGAGCACGCGCGCGTTCGGGGCCGGCGACGTCGGCTACGACGCGGTGCTCGGCGCGCGCGGGAGCCAGCTGCAGCTCGTGCTCAACACGATCTACCACCTCGAGACGTCGCCGGGGAACATCCCGTGGTCGATGTACGAGGAGGTTCGTTCGCGGCCGGGTGTGGCGCTAGCGATTCCCTACGCGGTCGGCGACAACTTCAAGGGCTACCGCGTCGTCGGCACGACGAAGGAGATGTTCGAGAAGTTCGAGTTCGGCGAGGGCGGGCGCTACGAGCTCGAGAACGGCCACCGCGTGTTCGATTCGGGGCGCGCGGAGGCGGTTATCGGTGCGACCGCCGCGCGCGAGCTCGGTCTGTCGTACGGCGCCACCTTCTCGCCCTACCACGGCGTCACGTACGACAAGAACAAGAAGCACGACGAGGAGTACGTCATCACCGGCGTGATGCGTCCGACGAACTCGCCCGTGGATCGCGTCATCTGGATCCCGATCGAGGGCATCTTCCGCATCGGCGGCCACATCCTGCGCGGCACGGGCGAGGAGTTCGAGGCGCAGCCCGGCGAGGAGATCGCCGACGAGCACAAGGAAGTCAGCGCGGTGATGCTGAAGTTCAAGGGCCCCCAGCTCGGGTTCTTCCTGCAGAACGAGATCAACAGGCAGGGCAAGGAAGCGACCCTCGCCTGGCCGATCGCCCAGGCGATGGCGGACTTTCTCAGCAAGCTGGGATGGGTAAACAAGGTGTTGCGGCTCGTTGCCTACCTCGTGGTCGTGGTGGCGGCCGGCTCCTTGCTCGCGAGCCTGTACAACACGATGAACGAGCGCCGCCGCGAGTTCGCGATCCTGCGCGCGCTCGGCGCCAGCAAGGGCACCGTCTTCACGGTCATCGTGCTCGAGGCGTCGACGATCGCGCTCCTCGGCGCCCTTCTCGGCTATCTCGTCTACTTCGCGATCCTCGCCGTCGCCGGAACGGTCGTGAAGGCCCAGACGGGCGTCGTGCTGGATATGACTTCGGTACATGAGTCCCTGTACTGGACCCCGTTGGGTATGGTTGGGGTCGGTGCCCTGGCGGGGCTCTTGCCCGCATTCAAGGCCTACGCGACGGACGTCGCCTCGAACCTCGTCCAGCATTGAGCATCCCTCCAGAATCGATCATGGACTCGCGCCTCATTCGTTCCCTCCTGCTCGCTCTGCCGATCATGACAGCCGGCTGCGGCAAGCACGGACACGGCGCGGAGACCTCGCACGAGGAGGGTGGAGCGCACCTCCACGAGGCGCCGCATGGCGGCGCGCTCGCTGTCCTCAGCGCCGAGTTCGCCAACGCCGAGATCGTCGTACGCCCCTCGGTTGGCGCACTCGACGTGTATCTCTTCGACGGCCACGTGGAGAATTCCGTGCGCTCGTCCCAAGAGAGCATCGCGCTCGAGCTTTCGATCGGCGGCGAGACCGTCGCCGCCGAGGCGCAGGCCGTCGCGAGCACGCTGAGCGGCGAGACGGTCGGGGATACGTCGCACTTCTCGTTCGAGGACGATCGTTTGAAGGGCGTCAAGGACTTCGAAGGCACGATCCAGCGCGTTCAGGTCCTTGGCCAGATCTTCGACCAGACCCGTTTCTCTTGGCCCGTCAACCGCTACGCCGACGAAGGTAAGTCCGCAAGCCATGAAGGCCACTAGTCTCTTTCCGATCGCAACGCTCTGCGCCGCCGCCCTCCTCGCCTCGTGCGGAAACGACATCACCGAGTCAGCGGCTGCCGCGAGCCTACCTCCCGTACAAGGCGCCGAGCTCGACCTGCCCATCGTGCCGAAGGAGCCCGACCCAAAGCCGGTGCGAGACGCCGACACGGTTCCGGCATCCGACGCCGGCACGACCGAGGACGAATCGGAGACCAACGAGCCCGAGACGACGGACGAGTCGACGCAGGATGGCGAGGCGGCCGTCGAGCCGGCCGAGCTGCCGGTGGACGAGGACGGAGTCGTCACAGTCTCCTTCCTCGACCTGATGCTGGATGACGAGATCAAGGAAGACCTGCTGGATGCGCTGATCTACCCGGACGACTACAGCGACGAGGAGCGCGAGTTCCCCGACGAGATCAAGACGCTCGACAGCAAGCAGATCTCGATCACCGGCTACATGATTCCGGTGCTGTGGGATGAGACCAAGGTGACCGAGTTCATGCTGGTCGGCGACCTGCTCGCGTGTTGCTTCGGCGGCGCGCCCGAGCCCGACGAGTGGCTCAACTGCGTCTGCGTCGACGGCTACAAGGCCGAGTACTACCCCTTCGTCCCCGTCGTCGTGACCGGCAAGTTCAAGATCGACGGCATCGAGGACGACGCCGGCTACGCCGCTGGTGCCTACCACATGGCGGTCGACTCGGTCGAGAAGGAGCTGTGAGCAGGTTCGCGCGCTACGCCCTGATCGGGGGCACCGTGATCGGCTGCATTGGCTGCGACCGCGTGACGAAGAACGTCGCGGTCGAGAAGCTCTACCACGCCGCACCGAAGCACTACTGGAACGACACGGTCCGCATCCAGTACGCGGAGAACACCGGTGCTTTCCTCGGCCTCGGCGACTCCTGGCCCGACTGGCTACGCCAGCTCCTGCTCGTCGGCGCGACGTCCGTGCTGCTCCTGTTCGTCGTCTGGCACCTCATCCGCAATCCCAAGCTCGGCGTCGTCCGGACCCTCGCCCTCGCTCTGATCCTCGCTGGCGGCGTCGGCAACCTTTGGGACCGCATGGACAGCGGCTACGTCGTCGACTTCATGAACCTCGGGATCGGCAAGCTGCGCACGGGGATCTTCAACGTCGCCGACATCGCGATCACGGGCGGCGTCATCGCGCTCGTGGTGTTCGGGTTGGGACCCAAGGAAGACGAGAAGGAGCTTTCGGTCGAGGACGAGGCGCCGCAGGCGAGCGGCGGGGACGCGTAGACGTCAGGACTTTTCGCGGCCCTCGTTGCGCTCCTTGGCCTTGAGCTCCGCGAAGGCTCGCGCGAACGCGTTCGGTGCCGGCTTGGACGGTGCCGTGCTGAAACTCGCGCCGGGTTTGGACTTGGGCGACTTCCGACCCGCGGCAGGATTGCGTCCCCTGCGTCCCGTGTCCGCCTTCGCCCCGCGGGCGTCGCCCGACGTGACGAACTCACGACTCTCGTCGTCCAGCCGCATCGACAGCGCGATCCGGCGCCGGTCCAAGTCGATCGCCATGACTTTGACCCGCACGACCTGACCCGCCCGGACGACTTCGTTCGGGTCGTTCACGAACTCGTGCGACATCTGGCTAATGTGCACCAAGCCGTCCTGGTGCACGCCGACATCGACGAAGGCACCGAAGTTCGTGACGTTGCTGACGACGCCCTCGAGGATCATGTCGGGTGCGAGGTCCGTGATCGCTTCGACGCCGTCGGCAAACGTCGCAGTCTCGAAGTTCGGGCGCGGATCGCGGCCCGGCTTTTCGAGCTCCGCCAGGATGTCGGTCACCGTCGGCAAGCCGAAGTCTTCATCGGTGAACGCCTTGGCGTCGACGCCGCGCAGGAACGCGGCGTCGCCGATCATCGAGCTCACCGGACGCTTGGTCTCGGCGGCGATGCGCTTGACGACGGGGTAGGCCTCGGGGTGGACCGCGGAGCGATCCAGCGGATCCGTGCCGTCCATCACGCGTAGGAAGCCGGCCGCTTGCTCGAACGCTTTCTTGCCGAGCCGCGGGACCTTCAAGATCGCGCGGCGATTCTTGAACGCTCCATGTTCGTCCCGATGGGCGACGAGGTTCTCGGCCAGCGTCCCGCTCATGCCGGCTACGCGGGTGAGCAGGGCGGGCGAGGCCGTGTTGACATCCACGCCGACCGCGTTGACGCAGTCCTCGATGACCGCGTCGAGCGAGCGGCTGAGCTGCGCCTGGTTGACGTCGTGCTGGTACTGCCCCACGCCGATCGCCTTGGGCTCGATCTTCACGAGCTCGGCCAGGGGATCCTGCAGGCGTCGCGCGATCGATGCCGCACCGCGCAGCGATACGTCGAGGTCGGGCAGCTCATGCGAAGCGAGCTCGGATGCCGAGTACACCGAAGCCCCGGCTTCGCTCACGACGACCCGCTTGAGCTCGCGCCCCGCAAGGCGCTTGGCCAGGTCGGCCACCAGTCGGTCGGTCTCCCGCGAACCGGTCCCGTTGCCGATGCTGACGAGCGGGATGTCGAACTTCTCCACGAGCAGAGCGAGCCGCTCGAGCGATCGCTCCCATTCGTTGCGCGGCGGAGTCGGGTAGATGGTATCCGTCGCGAGGACCTTGCCGGTCGCGTCGACCACCGCGACCTTGACGCCAGTGCGCAGGCCCGGATCGAGCCCCAAGATCGCCTTGGGCCCCGCCGGCGCCGCGAGCAGGAGTGCCTTGAGGTTGCGCGCAAACACATCGATCGCTTCGCGGCCCGCCGCCTCGCGCATGCGCGTCATCAACTCGAGCTCGATGCGCACCGCCAATTTGAGTCGCCAGGCGCTCCGCACCGTCTCCAGGAGCCACGCATCCGCCGGCCGTCCCTGGTCCGCGACGCCAAAGCGACGTGCGATCTTGGCCCGTGCCGCGCCCGACACGTCGGTACCGAGCCGCGCGTCGTCGGGATCGAGAGCCAAGTCGGTCGTCACGATATCTTCCTTGCGTGCGCGCAAGAGCGCGAGCGCACGGTGCGAGGGCACGTTCGCCAGAGGCTCGGTGTAGTCGAAGTAGTCGCTGAACCGTGCGCCCTCGTCCTCCTTGCCCGCGCAGACCTTCGCGCGCAGTCGACCGTTCTGCCAGACGTGGTCCCGTAGCTCGGCCGAGAGGTCCGGATCTTCGGCGAAACTCTCGACCAGGATGTGGCGCGCACCCTCGAGCGCGGCCGCTGCGTCGGGAACGTTGCGCTTCGGATCC
The DNA here is from genome assembly GCA_024226735.1 of bacterium. Lineage (GTDB taxonomy): Bacteria > Planctomycetota > UBA1135 > UBA1135 > JAAELL01. The sequence goes on from JAAELL010000362.1 coordinate 5,881, forward strand.
ACGAACGCGGCTGCCGCACACTCGGGGTCCTGGCGCGGATCATCGAGGAGGCCCTTCGCCAGTGGCGCGAGGCCGTTCTCGCGCGCGATCTGGGCCTTTGTCCGACGCTTGACCATGTACGGCCGGTACAGATCCTCGAGTCGCGTCTTCGTCTCGGCCGCCTCGATCGCCCGCTTCAGCTCGGGCGTCAGCTTGCCCTGCTCCTCGATCGCCGCGAGCACCTTGGCGCGCCGGTCCTCGAGCTCGCGCAGGTACGCCAGCCGGTCCTCGAGCGCGCGCAACTGCACGTCATCGAGCCCGCCCGTGCGCTCCTTCCGGTAGCGCGCGATGAAGGGTACGGTCGCCCCCTCGTCGAGGAGTTGAACTGCAGCGGCGACTTGGCCGACGGAGGCCTCGAGCTCGGCGGCAATGCGGTCGTGAATGTGAGGGGGCACGGTAGGGTAGCGCTCGGGTGACTGTGCGGGGGAAGCAGGGCAGAGCACCCATTGAAACTCGTCACGATCCGAATCCCAATCAGCTGCCTCGCGAAACTGAGGCGCCAAGGACGGTGTGCCCAGCTGGTCGAGTCAGAAGAGCGTCACGCCCACCGCGTCCCAGCCGCTCGAAGAACGTCCAGCCGCCGCACCGCTCGAAGACGTACGCGGCTCCGGCTTCGGTCAGGCCACCGATGTCCTCGCGCCACGCGCCGACGACGAAGAAGCTGTCGAAGTCGATCGCGCAGCCGAAGCGATCGCCGGGTACGGGCGGGACCGGTAGCATCTGCGAGAAGGGCTGCACGAACATCCAGTCGGATCCCGTGCTGATGTACTGGTACGTCTCCCCGCTCCCGCTCGCCTCGTCCGGCGCGCCGACGAGAAAGATGCTGATGAAGTCGCCCTCGAGGGCGAGGGCCGCGCCGAGGCGCCCTCCGGGCCGGGGGGCCGATCAGCCGGTCGGTGTGCACGCCGTCGAGGAAGATGTCGACGACGCCGCGTCCGTTCATCGCGTCCGGGGAACCGACGGCGACGTAGCCGAAATTGGCGACGACGGACGTGCCGAGCGCGTCGCCAGCGGCAGTCGCCGGCGCCAGGAGCTCGTGCGTTTCGCACTGCGCCGCGGCGGGGACGGAGAAGAGGGCGGCCCAGGCGATGGACGTGATCGTGAGAGGGGGTCGCATGGACCCACCGTACCCGACCGCCTACTCGGCTATTCGACCGGTCCGCCCAGCGCCGCGAGCGTCTCGCGTACGCGTCGTCCGAGGTCGGTGACGCGTGGATCGTCGGCTTCGGTCTTCGGCAGGCTTTGGGCGAGACGTCCCAACAAGCGCGTCAACGCCGCGGGCCGCAGGCTCTGGATCGCTTCGGGGCCCTTGGCGACGATGAGCGTCGTCGTCGCGGCCTCGGGTCGCACGTGCAGCTGCTCCATGTCGCAGCCCGCTTGGCCCCAGAAGCGGCGCTCGCCGATCTCGGCGAGGTCTTTCTCGACCAGCGCGAGCAACGCGTGCGACGTGCCCGGCGCGAGCTCGACCCGTGCCGGATTGCCGACGCCGACCCACAAGACGTCGCGCCGGTCCCAGCGCACGAACACTTCGCCGAGCCGGCACGAGCGCAGCTCCAGGCCGAGCACCGCGTCGATTGGCGCTTTGCGTGCGCGGGCGACCGGGGGGAGCTCCGGCGCTTCGCCAGCGAGCTCGGTCAGCTTGGCGCGGATCGCCTCGAGCGCCTCCACGTTTCCTTCCGGTCCGTTCTCGGCGTCGTATCCGGTGAGCTCCCCGATGCGCTTGCCGAGTGCACGTGCCGCGTCGTACCGCGCCAGCTTTCCGTCGGGTCGGTCGAAGAAGCGGTCGTCGCGCCCGAGCTCGGCGAAGAGCCACCACAGGGCTTGTTTCGCGCCGCGGTCCGCGAGAACGCCCGCCGCGGCGCGACGCACGCGGCCCTCGGGATCGGCGAGGCGCGCGCGCAGCAAGGACAGGTGTCCGTCGGCGGGGGGGAGCGCACCGACGGCTTCCACGGCCGCCTTGCGCACGGCCGAGATCGGATCGGTCGTCAGCGTTTCGAAGCGCGACGCCTCTTCCGCGAGCGGCTGGACGGCCAGACCGCGCGCCGCGGCCGGACGCCACGGGAAGTCGCGGTCGTCGATCGCGCTCCACGCCTTCGCGCGCAGCGGAGTGTCTCCGAACTCGCCCAACACCTCGACGAGCGCGTTGCCGAGTGCCGCGAGGTCCGCGTTCGTCTCGCCACACTCGGCGAGCAGTCGTTCGGCCGCCGGCGCGCCGCGCTTGACGAGGCGGCGAGCGGCCTGCGGGCGGAACGCCGTGCGCCCGGTCTTCGCGACGCGGATGAGCTTGTCGAGCTCGGACTCGGTCGGCGTCTCTGCCTGCTGCGCGGACAGATGGGCCGCTGCGCAGAAGAGGCAGACAAGCAGCAGCGCGACGGGCTTCAATCGAGCTTCTTGATCTTCAGCCGGTAGACGCTCTTCACGAACCCGTCCTCCTTCACCTCGCTGGCGGAGAAGGTGCCGGTCAGCTTGAAGCGGCCCGGCTTGTAGGTCGTGACGCCCTCTTCGAGCTCGACTTCGATGAAGTGGTTGACCTTCGAACGGCCGCACTCGCACGACTCGGGAGTGAACTCGAACTTCTTGACGCCCTCGAGCGTGCCGACGGCCATGTAGCCCTCGATCGAGATGGTCTTGCCGTCGAGCTCGGTGACCCAGTCCTCGAGCGGCTTGCCCTTCTTGTATTCGGCGTTCTTGAGCTTCTCCATGCTGACCTCGACCGGCTCGTCGTCCGAGACCGTGTGCGCCGGCGCCGTCGCGTGGCCGATCGCCATGGCGCCGGGCATGGCCAGGCCGATCGCCAAGCTGAGCGTCAGTCCGATTGTGTGCATGATCGCGGGCTCCTCCGACCCCGATTGGAAACGCGCGCGGCCCACCGGTCAATCACGGATCGAGCTCCGCGCTCTCACCCGACATGCGGTACACGCCGGGCGTCCAGTGCAGATCGCCGCGGTCGCCGCCCAGATGCAGCTCGCCGGTCACCAGGGTGGGTGTGAAACGTCCGTAAGGGGCGTGGGTGTCGGCGGCCATCTTCACCGCGATCCACTCGTCGGGGCCCGGCACTCCCCCGAAACAGCAGTCGCCCAGGTCACGCACGAGCATGAACTCGGTCGTCTCGCTGCCCTGGATCGCGTGCGGGATGACGTAGCCGCGGAGGGTGACGCGCTCACCGTCGAGCGCGGCGAGCCGGTCCGGCAGAGCGGCCGGCACCGTGGCCGTCTGGCCCGCGCTGTACGCTTCGAGGAGGGCTTGCGCGTCGACGCCCTCCAGCGACAGGTCGAGGAACGAGATCTCGCGCGGCGTGGCGTCCGGCGCCGCATCGGGCGCGTCCGCGCATGCGCACGCAAGCAGGACGATGGTGATCGAGGCCCTCAATCGGATTCGGACAAGAGGTCTTCGATGCGCGCTTCGAACGCGTCGCGCAGACGCTCGTGCGCCTTGCCCGTCGCCGGTCCCGAGAAGCCCGTGTACACTGCCCGCACCTGCCCTTTGGGCGTCATGAAGAGCGTCGTCGGGTACGCGCGTACCTTGTCGAGAACGGGAAACGCCTTCGACGCCTCCTTCTTGTCCGACGTGCCGGCCACGAGCATCGGGAACTCGGCGCCGTGGAATTCGGCGTACTCGCGTACGACGCGCGCGTTGCGCTCGAAGTCGTCGCCGAACTCGAACGCGAGGCCGAGGATCGAGAGCCCACGGTCCTTGTAACGGCGGTGCAGCTCGACCAGGTAGTCGGTCTCGTCGTTGCAGTTGGGACACCAGGTCCCGAAGAGCACGACGAGGCGCGCCTTGCCGGCGAAGCGCTCGTCCGCGAGCGAGCGCTCGACGCCGTCGGTGCCCCTGAACACGAGCTTGTCGAGCGGTACGCCGCCGACGAAGCGCGTCAGGCCGAAGGCGTCCGGCATGGTGACGCCCGGGTCCGGCTTGGCGGTCCACGTCTCGTGCCACGCGTCGCGCGACCAGAAATCGCCGGCGAGCGTTCCGTCCGTCTGCAGGACGGCCTTGAACAGGAACGCGTGGGCGCCGTCGAAGCACGACAGCGAGAGATTCGACCCGTCGAACACGCCGGCGAGGAAGCGGTAGTCGCCCAGCGTCGTCAGGAACGTCGCGTGGAGGACCGTCGATTTCGGCTGCAGCTCGAAGATGCCGACCGAGTGGTGATCGTCCTCGGAGAACTGCACGCGGCAGCGGCCCGACGGAAACGCCGCGGGACTGATGTATCGCGCCTCGATCGCGAAGCGCAGCGCCTCACCGTGGTCGGCGTGGAACGTCATGCGCGTCTCGCGGCCCGGCGCGCGGTAGCGGATCCACTCGCCATCGAGTCGCTTGCCGTCCTTCGAGACGTGCGCGCGGACGGCGGAGTCGTAGGGGGCGAAGTGCAGGACGAGCTCGCCCTCCTTCCACGCGACGGCGCCGATCGCGACGCGTTCGGGACCATTGAGCAGCCAACCCTTCCACGTACCGGTGGCCGTGCCGGGCGCCAGCTCGAGACCGAACGGAATCTCGCCACCTGGACAATCGAGCCACGCGCGCCAGACGCCGGTTCTCGGTGTCGTTTGGGGGGCTGGATCCTGGGGGGCGACGCACGGAGTGGCGAGGGCGGCGATCACGGCGACTAGGAGCATTTTCAGAGGTTACCGTGAGGTGGACCGGAAGCCCCATCAACGTCAGGTGTCGGGCGCCAATCCGCGTTCTGGCTGTGACCGAGGGGTTCGCCCGTACTAGCTGGCCCGGCTGGCGCCGCACGATCCCATCCCGTGTACGGCTGCTGCCGCTTCCCGCCCCTGGACCTGGCGGGGCGTGGGGCCCGTTACCGATCCCTGTATTCGGAGCAGAGTCTCATGAATCCGTTTGCCCAGACGGCCACACTTCTTTCCGTGCTCGCGCTCGCAGTGCCCGCGTCCGCTCAGTTCGTGATCGCCAACAGCGACACCAACAACCTCGGCTACGACGACTGCGAGCTGACTCCCGACGGCCGCTACGCCGTCCTGCGCGAGAACACCTGGCAGACCTCGGCGCGCGTCTTCGACCTCGCGAGCGGCGTGGAGGTCCTCAACGAGCCCGGCGCGGGCGGTGGCCCCTCCGGTGTTTGCCAGGACGGCGTCGCGGTGACCGATGAACGCGGCGTCGTAATCGGCAGCCAGGTCGTCTTCCTCGATCTGACTGCAACGCCGCCGGTGCGGCTCGCGGCGCAGGACGCCGGCGTGTTCCCGCGCGACGTCGCGATCACGCCCGACGGCACGATCGCCGCGGTGCGCGGCGGGAACGGAGTCAACGGAGGGCTCTTGTTGTACGAGCTCGCGACCGGCAACCGGCTCGCCAACGCGCCTGGAGACCCCTTCCCCTCCGGGCTCATCAACATGACGTTCGACGTCGACAGCGTCGCCGTAACGAACGATCACGCCGTCTTCACCTCGTACATCGGGCCCACGATCAGTCCGCGCACGCGCGTGACGGTCTTTGAGCTGCGCCCCTCCGGTGGCGGCCCTCCCGCCATCGTCTTCGAGACGGGCGCGGCCACTGACCAGATCGGCGAGCCGCACGACGTGACGCTGACACCCGATGGCCAGCACGCCGTCGTGCGCTCGGGCCTCAGCGTGGGGCTCTACCAGCTGAACGGCTCGCAGACGACGCGTCCGTGGCACAAGCGCCTCTTCAACGATCCCGGGCCCTTCGGCTTGTCCGCGATGGATTCGATCGAGGCGACGAACGATGTCATCGCGACGATCAGCCGCCGCTCGGTCGGTGGTTTCGCGGCCCAGCTCGACGTGTTCGAGATCAACGGGACGCAGCGCTCGATGGTCCTGACCGGCGATCCGCACGACCTCGCGTTCACGCCGAGCGGCGAGCGCCTCGTCGCGCGCACGCACATCGAGACCTTCCTGTTCGACGTCGTGAACCTGCCGGCGAGCATGTTCATGACGCCGCTCGACCGCGAGGTCTTCGACGGCACCCACACGAGCTACGGCGCGGGGATGGACTCCGTGATGGTGACGGACACGCGCGCCGTGACGCTCTCGCGCCTCAACGGGATCACGCGGATCCGGGTGTGGGACATCTCGAACGACACGCTCGAGGTCGCCCTCGAAACGACGATGCCGGACATCCCCCTCGACCTCGCGATCACGCCCGACGAGTCGCGCTGCGTCGTCAGCGGGCTGACGTACGTGATGGTGATCGATCTGCGGGCCAATGCCGTGACGGCCCAGCACGACCCGTCCCCGGCCACGGGGAGCTTTCCGTGGTGCGACGGGGTCGTCGTGAACGACGAGCGGGCCGTTGCGTTCGGCGTGGCGGTCGCGAACGGATTCGGCTGGGTCTCGATCCTCGACCTGTTCGCCGAGCCGACGACCTACTGCACGAGCGGCACGAACTCGACCGGAGTCGCGGCCGAGATCTTCGCCAGTGGCTCGGCCCGCGCGCCTTCGAACGATCTCGTCCTGTGGGCGCGGAATCTCCCCGGACTCGAGTTCGGCGTGTTCGTGTTCGGCGACGGCACCGCCCAGACGCCGTTCGGCGACGGTACGTTCTGCGTCGGCGGCAACACGACGCGCATGCCGTTCCTATCGACCAGCGCCGAGGGAATCGCGACGCAGGTCGTCGACTTTCAGGGGCCGCCGCGCGAGGGCGGAACGATCGTCCCGGGCCAGACCTGGTACTTCCAGCTCGTCTACCGTGACGCGGCGAGTACGGGGTCGGGGTTCAACGCGACCGAGGGACTGGCGATCGACATCAACTGAGGTGCCCGAGGGCGAGGCGCCGTGTTCCTCGGCGTCTCGCCGCAACCAACTGCGTCCCGGACAGGTCTCCCCGGGGCGGGCGGGAAGACGCACAATGGGCGGCATGCGTGCCGCCACCCTTGCCTTCCTATCACTCCTCCCCTTCGCCGCGCCGTCCTCGCAGGAGCCACCGAGCAAGCGCGACATCGAGAAGCTCGTCGACGCCTACGTCGATCTCGAGGACATCACCGACGCCGGCCACGCCGCTCGGCTCGAGATCCTCGGCAAGCTCGAGCTCGCGCCGTTTCCCGATCGTGCGTCCGACCTCAAGCGCTGGGCCAAGCGCATGGACAAGCGGCGCGCGAAGGGGCGCAAACTCGAGAAGAAGAGCGGTCGCAAGTGGTACTGGGAGAAGGAGGAGCGCGGCCTGTTCTACGTCGGCGGCGAGACGAAGAAGCCCAAGGGGCTCTTCATCGGTCTGCACGGCGGCGGTGCGGGGTCGGGCGATGCGAGCGGGCCGCACTCGTCGTTTGGGAGCCCGATCAAGAAGTACGACTGGGTCGGCATCTTCCCGCAGGTGCTCGAGAAGACCGAGCACGGCTGGACCGACGCGGGGACCGAGGAATGGATCCTGCAGCTCATCGACGACGCCCTGCGCACCTGGGACATCGACCCGCAGAACGTCTTCATGGGCGGCCACTCCATGGGGGGCTACGGGACCTGGACGCTCGGCGCGCACCACGCCGATCGCTTCGCCGCGCTCGTCGCGTCGGCGGGAGCGCCGACGCCGATCACGGGACCGAGCGGCAAGTACGAGGACATCGTCGAAGGCGTCGTGCCGTGCCTGCGCAACGTGCCCCTGCTCGTGTATCAGAGCATCGACGATCCCAACGTGCCGCCGGAGGCGAATCAGATGGCGGTCGCCAAGGTCGAAGAGGCCAAGGAAACCTGGGGCGGCTACGAGAGCTTCGAATACTGGGAGGTCGACGGCCGCGGCCACGGATGGCCGCCCGGCGGCGTGCCGGCGCTCCTGGAGAAGATCGGCTCCAACGTCCGCGACGCGTATCCCGAGAAGATCGTCTGGCAGCCGGTCAAGAGCTGGAAGCGCCAGTTCTACTGGCTGTACTGGGAGAAGCCGAAGCCGCGCTCGATCGTCGTCGCCCAGCTCGACCGCGCGAACAACGCGATCGACATCGAGCTGACGGGGGCGAAGGGCACCGGCCTGCGCGTGCTGTTGTCGGACGCGATTGTCGACATGGAGCGCGAGGTCACGGTGCGTGTCGGTGGCGAGACCGTCTTCGTGGGCAAGCCCGTGAAGAGCTTCGCGACCTACCTGATGACGGCCGCCGGTGGCGACGCCCAGCGCACCTACGCGGCGTCCGTTCCGCTCGTGCCGTGAACTACGACCGGGAGCGGCGCCACTCCGCGATGCCCTTCTCGACGTCGCTGCGCACGAGCAGCGGCACGATCAAGGCGCCGATCAATCCGATCGGCAAGAGGACGAGCGCGAGCCCGACGTGCTGGATCGCGTACGACGAGCCACCATGCGTGAGCGAGACCCGCGCGAGGTAGTACACGGTCACCAGCGTTGCTACGGCCAGCAGGGGCACGAGTGCGAAGAGGAACCACAGCCCGCCGTTGAACAGGCGCGGATGCAAGCCCGGGAGCAGGGAGACGGCGCCGCCGACGACGATCGTGATCGCGAGGAGGCTCGAGCAGCGCGAGCGCCATCGCAGCATCTCGTCCAGGTTGTCCTGTCCGTCGTCCATCCTCATGCCAGTGTATTGGGAGGCGTGGGTCTTGGGTTACAGCGAGCGCTGTTGCAGTGCCGCGGGGACCCGACCGAAAGGCCGAATCCCCGCTATCGGAGCGACTCTGCTGCCTGCCACGTCGCGTTGCGCTGAGAGACAAATCGCGCGGCACGCGGCATGGCTGGTCGAGGATGGTCTCGAGATTCTCTCCTGTCGTTGGCGCGGGCTTCTTGGCGCGAGTCGACCCCCCGGCGCGTTTCGACGTTTCACATTATCAGCTATCCGCGCGTCCGTGGGCAGTGACGACCCGGTCATGTACGAACCGTGACCCGGGTATTCCCATTTTCGGGAGCTGGCCCGCTCTCGCACTCGCACAGGCCGTTGCAGCTGTCGCCGGTGATGCTAGTGGTGTGAGTCACTCTTGTGCGGCATTTTGGTCGGCCCGTACCCGCCCGCTGCTGCGTTGCGCCTCCTCCGAGACTTGCAGCGAAGTCGCGTCGTCGCTGCGCCTTGCAGCGA
>JAAELL010000363.1 GCA_024226735.1 bacterium
GCTCCCGCCCGCTCATGCCGTTCGGTCGCACCTACGCCCTACGTAGTGAATCCACCTCTCTGAGGAGCCGGATGCGTCAATCGCGCACGTCCGGATCTGTGGGAGCCCCGGGGAGGCAACGACCCGGGGCCACCCGACCCGAATATCATCGAGGGCTTCTTTCGCAACCTCGATCAAAAGCGCCTAAAGCGAGGCGTGTTTTGCAACGTGCCCGAATTGATCGAGGCGATCATGGGATGCATCGATGATCACAACCGTGACCCGAGGCCGATTGTGTGGGCGGCAGCCGCGGATGACATCCTCGAGAAGGTCGGGCGCGCGCGGGCCAAACTCGATAAGTCGGCAACAGAGTGAATCACACCACTTTAGACCCCTTCGGGGAGGGGCAGGCGAATGACGGCTTGCAGCCCTCCGTTCTCGCCCTCGTGGAGCTCGAGGCCGGCCTCCTCCCCATGAAGGTCGCGGAGGCGCTCTTCGACGCTGCGCAAGCCGAAGCCGTGGCGGTAGTGTGCCGCGGAGAGGCCCGGGCCATCGTCGATCGCCTCGATCCCACCATCCCGCTTGCGCGCGATGCCGTGCTCGACCGCGTTCTCGACGAAGGGCTCGAGGGCGGAGAGCTCCTCGCGCAGCGGATGGGCGGCGACGTCTCCGCGCGACAAGCTCTCGCGCAGGAGCCGACTCAAGTGTCCGATCATCCGGTCGGCCGCCTGCGGACGCGTGTGGATCTGCGTCGAGATCCCTTGGAGTGTGTTGAAGAGGAAGTGCGGCTGCAGCTTCGAGGCGAGTGCCATGGAGCGGGTCTCCGCGAGCTGGGCCCGCAACCGCGTGGCCTCCACCTCGCGCTTGCGATCCAGCGCCATCACTTCGAGTGTCTGGACCAGCGAGATCACGACCACAGGGGCAAGCTCCACGCGAGGAGCGTTGGTGCGCCTACCAAGGGGCCGTCCCACCTACCGATCACCGCGAACTGGAACGCGCGTGACACGAGAACGACCAGGAGGGCGACGAGGGCACCGTGCAGCGCGAGGTTGGGGAATCCGAAGCGCCTGGCCCCGCAGCGGGCGCCGCGCCATCCACGCCCAAAGGGGCACGGCCGCTCCACCCAACATCCAGATCCAGGGCGTGACGCCCGCGTGAACCAGGCGACCGGATAGGCGCGCTCCGTTCGACCGTAGGAGGCGGGGAGCGCGACGCGCACGACTCATTCCTTACCGAGAACCTCCGATGGGAAGCGGAGCGTCTCGGCCGCGAGCACGGAGTCGCGCTCGACGTGCACATCCACCGGGTCTTGCTCGAGGGAGCCCCGCACGAGGGTCACCACCAAGGCCGCCAGGGCGCCAATCACGATCTTCATGTGCCGACGGTAACCGCACCGTGTGGGCTCTTGGCGTGCGTGGGATGAACGCGGACGAGGCAGGGACGAGCGCGTTCGCCGATCGGTGGGCTCACCCAGATCCCAGGAGCCACCTGCGCCGCGGCAGGCGAACCGCCAGCACCGGCGTTTCCGAATCCCGTATCACGCCGTAGGCGACGTTCCCGAGGAGTGCAGCCGAGAGCCCCGTACGCCCGTGCGTGCCAAGCACGACGAGATCGTGCTCGGCGCCCTGTTCGACGGCGACCTCGCCGGCATCGCCCTCGAGCCAGAGTGGAACGTGGGCGACGCCTTGCCAGTCGAGCTTTGCCTGGACGCGCTCGAACGACGCGCGGTCGTTGCTCCGGTCGGCCTCGATGACCTCCACCATGGTGGCCGCGTCCGCCTCGATCGCCTGGCTCGAATACGAGAAGACGGGAGGGACGTACGCGTGCAGCAGTGTGATCTCTGCTTTCAGCCCCTTCGCGAGCCCCAGCGCGACATCGAGCGCGTGCAGGCTGTGCTCGGAGAGATCGGTCGGGACGAGGATGCGCTTGACCGGCTGGAACGGGCCCGGCTGGACCCAGACGTTGGACTTCGCGCGATGCATGATCGCGCGCGCGGTGCTGCCGAAGTCGAACCTCCCGCGCTTCGCGTGGGGGCCGATCACGACGAGGTCCGGGTCACTCTCCTGGGTGCGCTCAACCAGGATCTGGGGTGGTGAGCCGATGTCGAGGTGGAGCAGCTCGTCGACGCTGAGATCGCTCCTGGTCAGAATCGAAGCGAGTCGCTCGCGCGCGTGGTCGCGCGCGGCACGTTCCTCCTCCTCCCAGAGATGTTCGAGCGCGTCGTGTCCCGGCGAAGGCAGCGCGGGATCGCGGATGTCGGAGACGTACAGAATCTCCACCTTGGAACCCAGGGCGCGTCGCAGCTCGAGCGCCACCTGCACGGCGGGGACAGAGCGATCTTGACCGTCGTATCCGACGAGGATGCGGTCGAGCGTAGTGTGGTCGGCCATGTTCGAATCGTAGCGCTCGGCATCGGCGCGGCAACATTTTGGCGATTGTGGCGAGCGGCGTACGAACGAGGGCGAGCAACGCGAGGACGTCGGGTGGGGACACCTACCTCGAAGTGAGTAGTCGGCGAGGTCATCGAGCACCACGCACTGCCCGATCCAGGAGATCGCCGGGTCGATGATCACGGCCAACGACCAGTTCCGATTCTCCCTCGCGCGGGATGGGGATCGCATGGCCGCCGGGACGCCCGCGGTGGGTGTCGCCTGCAGCTTCGACTGACCGTCTTTCGGGCGCGTGGACGGAGGCGAGCGCGCCTAGACGTGGCATTTCCAGTTCTCGTACCGCGTCGTGGGGGCCCGGAGCAACTTCACCAACGGAGTGCGCCTGACGTTCCAGTGAATCCGTCGAGGCAACTCGATCTTCAACTCACCGCGCGCCGGCGGGCGCCAGCCGAACCTCTCGATCGTGAACCACGTTGGCCAGGGTCACGGGCCCGAGATGGACCCCGTTCGTCGAGTCCCAGCTGCTGACCGTGATGGTCAGTCCTTCAGGGGGCACGAGCACGCTCCAGCTGCCGTCGTCCAGGCGTAGACCTCGTCCGGAGGGCTGGCCCGCGAACTCCAGCATGGGCCACAGGAGCTTCCCCGCTTCGTCCGTCACGGTGATGCGTACGGGCGTGACGGCCAGCATCAAGTTCACGTCCGTCAGGCGCGGCTCCCGTGTCGTCGCATTCGGCCGCACCTCGATTCCAGTGGCGTGTAGCACCTCGATGCCGGAGATCGTCACCACGCGAAGGTCGTAGGTGCCGGGGGGGAGAACCCACTCGATATCCGCCGCCGAGCGCGGTGCGTGCCTGGGAAGGCAATCGATGATCGCTCCGTCCCATTCGAGCTCGATCTCGAACCCGGGGATGGGCGCGATCGAGCCCGAGCGAGCTCGAGGCAGCCCCTCGATTTCGAACGATGCGCGCAGGATACCGGACCCCAGTACGCGGACGGTGACCCCGACCTGTCCAGCGACGAATCGCACCGGCGTCGCACCTCCAACGAGGACGCGAAACTCGCCCTCGACCGGCTCGCCGATGATGCGAAACCGACCGTCCTCGTCACTGGTCGTGGTCCAGGTGTTGCACGAGGACCAAGTGGGCGGACCCCGGTAGCCGGACAGTCGATCGACGTTGACGGTGGCGCTCATGCCCTGGCCCTGCGCATCCACGACCCTTCCCTCGACGAACGTCGGTCCCGTTCCGAGCCGAACCGCTCCAACGTCGTAGAATTCGGGAAGTTCGCCGGGGAGCGTCACTTCGAGGTCGGAGGCCACCGGTGGCGGGCCACAGGTGATGGTTCGCCAATCACGGGCCGCCACACCGTGGCCGATGCGCAGGAGCGACGCGGGCCTGGAGGGCAGCTGTATGACGCAACGAAAGTGCCCCGCGCCGTCAGTTTCGAAGGTGGCATTCGCACGGAAGTTCTCTCCCTCGACGACCGCGTGGAAATCCTTGTCCGCGACCGGCTGTGAGCGTGGATCGAGGATTCGCCCGACGATCGTGGTTCCCAGGCCGGGCGGACCGAACGGAGCGAACGGAGCAGGCAGGGGACCGGGCGGAGCAGGCAGGGGGGCGGGCGGCGTGAACGGTTCGATCGGACCCGGCGGCGCAGCGACAGACTTGTGGCTCCGCGGCGGACCTCCCGCGGGCGTCCGAGGCGGGGCGATCTCCGCGCGATCCGCAAGCGGCGTGGTGTGGCCGCTGAGCAGCAGCGTCGACTCGGACCGTACCGGAGAGCTCGGGAGGAAGGCGATCGCGGCAGTCGTCGCGAGCAGGATCGCCATTGCGGCGAGACGCATGTTTGGATTGGCGGTCATGTCGGTTGCACTCGGTGAGGCCAACCAGAGAACGCCGCAGCCGGCCCGTTTCTTTCGGAAGACCGCAGGAATCCAGTGCACAGCTCCGGCGCGCAGGGCTGCGGCTTCACCTGAACATGACCGCTGGGTCGGCGAGGTCGAGGTCTTCAGCCCGGGACCACGGACGAGCGTCCGCGATCTCCGGGCGTCCGGTGTGTTACTCGAACGTGACGCTCACCGCGTTCGTGAAGTTGTTCGAGCCACTGTCGCGGTACCAGCACTGGAAGTTCCAGGTCTCACCCGGCACGACCGCGACCGGCGGCGTCAGGGGCACGGCCGTCAGGTCGATGGCCGATACGCCGATGGGGCCCTGGATGATCTGGCCCGGGTCGTTGAAGCGAGCGATCGAGCCGGCGAGGCAGATCACGCCGTCCGATGCCGGCGGCATCGCGGAGCCTTGGGTCTGGCCCGCGAGGAAGTAGCCGAACTCCGCCGGCGGGATGTTGCGGGCGACGAGCCGCACGTCGTTGTCCGTGACGGCCGGTGAGCCGATCGCCATGATCCTGGCGGGGACGCCGGTGCTGTTTGGCACTGCCGGCGAGCAGTAGTTCATGCCGAGGATCGGGTCGAACACGTCGACGACGAGGCTGCCACCGGTCGTGATCCTGCCGCCGCCGAGGAAGAGACGGTTCGACGAGGTCGCGGCCGCGATCCGGAAGCGGGCCTGGGAGAGTGTCCCTGTCGTCCAGGTGCCGTCGAGCGTGTCATAGATGTCGACCACGCTGCTCGGGGCGCCGCCGGTCGTACCTCCGGCGAAGAGTGCGAAGGGGCCGACGGTTCCCGCCACGAGCCGGCGGCGGGGAGTCGGCAGGGTCAGGACCGACCAGGTCGCTGTGGTCGGGTCATAGACGTCGACCACGTCCGTGAAGTTGAAGCTGCCCCCGGCAAAATACGCTCTTCCGCCGGCGCGGGTTGCGCTGATCCTCTCGCGCGGCTGGCTGAGTGCCGAGGTCGACCAGGTGTCGGTGGTCGTGTCGTAAATGTCGACGACCGAGGTCGGTGTCCCCGAGAAGATGCCTCCGCCGAAGAGGATGAGGGCTCCCAAGTTGGTGGCGGCCATGTTCGAGCGCGGAGTCGAGAGGTTCGACACCGACCACGTGCCGGAGGCCGCGTTGTAGATGTCGACGGCGCTCGAGTGCGAGCCGGCGCGCGTGCCGCCGGCGAACAGGGCCTTTCCGCCGGCGCTCGCCGCCGCCATCGCGGTGCGCTCCTCGACGAGCGACGTGGTGGACCACGTGCCACTTGCCGCGTCGAAGATGTCGACGATGGGGGTCGCACTGCCGTTGCTTCCGCCCGCGAAGAATGCGAGCCCGCCGACGCTCGACGTAGCGATCTCCGTCCGGCCGAGGGAGATGTTGCTCGTGGTCCACGTGCCTGTCGCCGTGTCGAAGATGTCCACGACCGAGGAGTGGTTCGACCCGATCCCGCCTCCGCCGAAAAGGACCTTGCTACCGACGGCCACGGCTGCGGGGGCACGAGCTTCGCTCAGCGTGTCGGTCGACCACTGCGCGCTCGCGGGCGAGACGGCGGCAGCACAGCTCAGCAAAGTCCAGGCGATGCGGGAATGGGTCAAGGGGCGCCTCGTTGTTGGACGGAGTCGGGACTACTCCCCATGGTGGAGCAAGAACCCGGGTCGTGGTGGGAATCCGCAAACCTTCGCCTACGTGGCGAAGATCGACAACCGTGGTTCGGGTTCAGGCGCCGGCAGGGCGTGCACGCCCCGCGACGACGATCGCGCCTTCCTCGAGGATTCCGAACGACAAGCCCTTGCCCCGCTGACGCTTGCGCCGGTCGTCACGGTTTATTCGTGCCGGGTGGCACGGTCTCCGTTTGAACGCGTTGTTGGCCTTGCATGACGTCTTTGTCCCGATCCATCCATTGAAGCAAATGATGACCTCGAGCCTTGTGTCCCGCGCTTTCCTCGCGGCTTTGGTCGCCGCGCCTCTCGCCTCCACCGGATTTGGCGCACAGCAGTTCGCCCCCGTCTCGACCGACGACGTCGCGCCCGATTCGGGCGGCTCGTCGGGCACGCTGTTTCGGCCCGGCCAGGACGCGAACGACTCGCAGTTCCTGCCGAGCCCGCCGCCGCTCGACCAGATCCCGCCGCTGCCGATGCCGATCAGCGATCCGGCGCAGCCGCCGTCCCTCGACCGCGGCATGACCTTTCACGACGCCCTCAGCGGTGAGACGCGCGTCCTGCCGAGCGGCCCGCCGGCCGCGCCCGGCGCGGTCCAGAGTCCCTACGGCGGCTATCCCGGTCTCGGGGCCGAGTGGGACGAGGAACTGCTCGACTCGTTTGGCGTCATGTCGCCCGCGGGCAGCCTCGATAGCTTCCCGCGCTCGGCCAACGTCAAGTTGGCGATGCGCTTCACCGCGCAGAACGGCGTGCAGTATTGGTTCGTCTGCTCGGGAAGCATGCAGGATCCGGGCGTCGTCCTGGCGGCGGGGCACTGCGTGTACATGCGCACGTTCGTCGATGGCTCGGGGTCGACGATCAACGTGTTCGCCTGGGCCGACATCATCTACGTCTACCCGGGCTGGGACGGCGACGGCGCCATCACCCCGCCGAATGGGTCGGTTGCCTACGACAACTGGGGCTACGCCTTCGGGACCTCGTACCTGGCCGGGAGCGACTGGATCAACAACGGCAACTTCGATCGCGACCTCGGACTGATTCGGATCACACGCGGCTCGTCGCGCAACATCGGCATGCTCACCGGCTGGTATGGCTGGGCGCATGGCGGGGACTGTGGTGTCGTTCAGGGTCTCGGGTACCACAACTTCTCGTATCCGGCCGAACCCTGCGGCGGCGGCCTGCACACCGGTCGGACGATGTACTACTGGAACGGAACCGTCGACTCCTGTCCCGGCAACCAGTTCCGGATCAACACCCCGGGCAACTGCCTCGACAGCGTATGGGGCGGGATGTCGGGCTCGGCGATGTACTACATCGACGGCAGTTCGCGGTACGCGCACGCGGCGTGCTCGAACGGGGCGATCAACCACTCGTTCGGCCAGTACTGCAGGCTCTGGGGTCAGTTCGTGACCGACATGGAGACGTTCGAGGCGACGACGCGGGGAACGGGCGAGGACTGGGAGCCGCTGCGCTTCCGCGCGCGCGGCTCGACGTTTGTCCAGGCGGGATCCGCGATGAACGACCTCTGCGACGTCGCGATGGTCAACGCGACCAACGCCAACCCCCCGACGCGGGACTATCGCCTGCGCGTCTACCTCTCGACGAACAACAACATCTCCGAGTTCGACACGCTGCTGGCGACTTGGGACTACAACCAGTACGACTTCGGCGCGATGGCGTCGGTCAACTTCCAGGTCCCGGCGCCTCAGATCCCCTGCAACACGCCCCCGGGTACGTACTGGATCGGCGTCATTGCGGACGCGGGGCTGCCCGGCACGGATCTGAACGACGACACCGACACGTGGGATGCACAGCAGGTCACGGTCCTACCCGGTCCGGGCTGTCCGGTCGGCAGCACCTACTGCAGCCCTGCAAACCCCAACTCGACGGGCGTTCCGGCGCAGATCGCGGCCACCGGGAGCTCGGCTGTCTCGAGCAACGACGTGACCCTGCGTGCGACATCGATGCCGCCTGGACAGTTCGGATACTTCCTCGTCGGTTCGAACCAAGGCGCAGTCATGCCGCCGGGGAGCCAAGGCTTCCTCTGCCTGACGTGCGGGTTCCAGGGCTGCTCGGGCATCGGTCGCTACGACGAGGTCAGCGAGGTCTTCAGCGGCCCGACCGGGACGCTCGCCATCGACCTGACGAGCCTGCCGCTGTTCCCGTCGGTTCCCGTTCAGCCCGGGGAGACCTGGAACTTCCAGGCCTGGTACCGCGACAACGGATCGAGCAACTTCACGGACGCCGTGTCGATCTTCTTCCAGTAGACGACTAGAGGTTCGGGCAGTACCGAGCCCGCGCAATCCCCACCACTTACGGAGCGCCCCGGAGGGTGTAGGCCGCAGGCATGCACCCTCTGGGACGCTCCGTAAGCGGTGGGGACTGCGAGGGCTCGGTACTGCCCGGAAGGCGATAGCTGGATGCGTCTGATCTCGTCGCCGTCGACGGCGCCATCCTCCGCGACCACGATCCGGATCGTTCCGCTCGTTTGTCCGGCCGGGATCACCAACGGGTTGGGGCTCTCGACGCGCCAGTCGACGTTGTGCGTCGCATCGCCCGAAAGCGTGAGCGGCAGAACGGCGTCCTCGTCGTGCGACCTGGAGGGCTCGATCGTGACGTCGTACTGGATCGTCTGCTCCTCGAGGTCGGGCGTGTAGCTCGTCGAGCCGCCCGCGCCGGAGTTCAGGACGTCGCTCGAGAAGCGCACGAACGGCGAGCCCACCCCGGACTTGCTGACGACCGTGACGAACGCGTTACTGCCGCGCGGCTCGGGCTCCCGTAGAATCGATGCGGAGGCAGGAGTCATGAGGATCACGCGCATTTTGGTATCGACGGCGATCGCGTGCGTGCTGTGCGCCACCGCCGCGCGTGCGTATCAGGGACCAGCCGACTGGTTCGAGATCCAGCGGCGGCTGACCACACGGCTGGAGACCCAGGACGTCGGCGAGCTCGCGCGTGCGTTGGCGGCCGACGATACGAGCTCCGACGAGGCCCTCGTCGAGCGGCTGATCGTGTTCGTGCGCGCCGATCACGGCGCGCGCGCCCTCGCCTCGATCGAGGCGCTCACCGGTGTTGACGAGCAGCTCCTCGGGTCCGCCTGCACGTGGCTGATTGGGCGCAAGCGCGACGTGCTAGCGCGCCGCCTGCTCGAACTCCGACCCGATCTGCGCGCCGGCTGGACCTACGTCTTGCTGCGGCGCATGGTCGAGGCGGACGGCGTCGACCCGACGCTCGCGTGGGTGCGTGAGCGTGAGCGCAGCGCGCCGGACGTCTGGCTACGGGAGCGCGCCCGCATCTTGAAAAAGCATGGGGGGACCGGGCCGCTCTGCGATGAGCTGGAGAAGGCCATTCGTGCCGCCCCCCATGATCTCGAAGCGATCCTGCGCTACCTGGACATCACCCGCGACAACGCTCCGAAGCGCGACGTCGAGTGGATCGGCCCGGTGGCCCTGACGCCGGGCGCATTGGACGATCTCTTGCTCGCGCGTGCTCTGGCCCACCGCGCGCCACGCGCGTCTCAGATCGTCCTGAAGCGTTGTCTGGCACGCGAGTTGGACGACGAGGGGCGCGCGCGCATGTCCGGGCTCTTCCACATCCCAGGCGGCGCCGACCTGCAGGTGTTGCTGCGCTCGAACGCCCGACGCCTGTTGCTCGACGCTCTGATCGATGCCGGCGACACGGACGACGCCCAGGCCTTGATGGAACAACTGGCGGAGGAGAACGCGGATGGGCAGGGCTCGGTTCCCTGGTCCGGATGGCTCGCACTCGCCGGTCAGGTGCAGCAAGCGAGCGGCCAACGTGCGATCGAGAACAAGGTGCTCGCCGACGAGCAGCTGGGCGAGGACGACCCGCGCTACTGGATCGGTCGCAGTGCCTATTATCGCGGTCGCACGGAGTTGGAGGAGGCGCTCGCCGCGGCGCGCAAGGCCGTCGCGCTGGCGCCGCTCGACGGCCCCTGGATGCCGCGCTGGAACGGCATCGAAGCGGTCCGCCGCCTGCTGCATCAGATGGAGGGCGAACAGGCGTCCATCACGTATCTGCGCGAGGAGTTGGCACGCGCGGAGCCGCAGGGCGGATTCCCGCCCCGCGCGGCACGCGTGAACGCTGTCGCGCGACGGATCGTGGGAGTGCTGGTGACCGATTTTCCGGGCTCCATCGCCGCGGACGACGAGCGACTCTGGCGCTATCTGGAGAGCGTCCCGGCGCTCGACCACAACACGGCGCGGCTCCTCCAGCGCATGGTGGAGAGTGCTCTGGCCGGCGATCAGCTCGATGACGGCTTCTGGGATCGCATCACCGCGATCGTGCGTGCCGGCGCGCCCAGCGGGCGCCAGCGTCTGGCCTCGGTGATGATCGTGTCTGGCAGCGGCGAACGCGCCATTCGGTTCTTGCGTGAATCGCTCGACGTCGTGTCGGACGAGGACCGGCCCCGCTGCGCGTTCTACATCGTGCGCGCGGGTCTCGAGTCAGGCGATTGGCGTGTCGCGCGCGAGGCCTGGCCGATCGGCCGCCAGGATCTCGGCCCCGACGAACGAGGAGAGCGGCTCGCACGGATGGCACGGCTCGCCGCGATGGACGGCGAACCGGATGTGGCCCTGCGATTGTGGCAGAGGGGAGCGAACTACGATCGTGGCGTCATGGACGGCGTGCTCGAGCTCTGCGCGGCCCCAGGGATGGCGGCGCGGCTGAGCGCGTGGTACGCGGAGCTCGCCGAGCGCGAACCGGACAGCGACGCGCGCACACGCTTTCTGGCGGCGCTGGCCGACTAGCGCCTCGATACGCTGCACGAATCGGTGGCCTCGAGAGAGTGTCACGCGGCGTGAGGCCGCTCGCTCGACAATCCCATCACGGTGCTACGCATGCTTCTCCACGAAAGGGAGATCCGTGATGACTCTCGCGGCAAGGCTGTCCATCTTCTTGCTCTTCGGAGCGCTCCTGCTCGGGTGCACGACGTCGGTCGAGGGCGAGTCCGATGACGACCTCTTCGATCGGTACGGGGTCGTCATCGGCCCCGCGCGGCGACAGACGGTCTTGACCGGATTCCTCCTCGGCGGTGAAGTCGCGGAGCTCGCCGTCGTGCACGTCGACAAGGACGGTGACCCGCTCTTGCGGATCCACGCGTTCGACGGTGACACTTGGGTGCCGAGCCTCGAGGCGACGCTGGGCTCCGAGGTCGGTTTCATCGACGTGGCCAGCCCCGGCGGATCGGAGCGTTTGATCACCTACGAGCCGGGCCGCTTGAGCCGGTTCGATCCCGAGACGGGGACGGGGCAGGACCTGGTAGCGGTAACGTCCAGCTTCGAGCCTCCGCGAGAGAACGAGATCCCGCACGTCGACATCACACGAGACGTGAACGGCGACGGCCGCGACGACCTGGTCGTTCCGGATGTCGACGGCTTCTGGGTGCTCGTTCAGATCGAGGGCGACGCATTTGCGGAGCCCGTGAAGATCGGCCCCCCCGCGGAGTTGAGCCGGATCCTCGGGGCCGATGGATATCGCTACGACCCCTGGAGGTGGTCGACGCCGGCATCTACCCGGAATGCCTCGCTGCACTCGAGCCGCCCGAGATGCCGTGGATCAGGGAGCTCTCGATCGATTGCGGCGTGTGGACTGCCTACCTGAACAAGGGCAAGGATGGCGGCGACGCTCGCGCAGTGGCTCAAGGCGCGCTGCGTGATGGCGATGCACGCTCCTCCCTACGGGTCTGGGCACGCCGCGACGCAGCTGTGGCTCATGGGGCCGGACGGGTCCTCGCCCGGTGGCACCGTGCGTACACTCGCGGCGCACTGCGCGGAAGGGTCGTGGTCGTGGCACGCCAGCGGAGCGGTCCAGGACCTCGAGGAACCGGAGCGTTACGGGGAAAGGAGAATCCGCGATCGCTTTCGCCGCGAGGACCTGGTGCGCTACCTGGAGCGCGTCGGTGTTCGTGTCGACGACGGCCGGTTCTTTGGCCGCGCCGACGCCTTTCGGCACGAGTGGGTTGACCGGGGCTGACGACTTTTGGGCCCTACGGCGTGACGAAGCACGGCTTTTTCACACCTGAGGACAGCGCTAACCTGGCGTCGAGCAGGGCCTTGCCTGCATTGCGGATAACGGGCACACCGATTTTTTGACGGATTGACCCCTCCGGGGAGTTCCTTTGGATAGAGAGTTTTTCATGAGCACCGATGACACCTTCGTGCGAGACAACCTGCAGCAACGGATAGACGACGTCGTGCACGCGATGCCCGAGATGGAGGGGGCGGTCGCGCTGGCCGACTGGCTCGAGCAAGGAAGGGCCAACACGGAGGCGCTCGCGGAGGCCCTCGAGGTCCGTCCGGAAGAGGTGGTGAAGCTTCGCCAGGCGGCGCGCGAGAAGATGCTCGAGGCCGCGCGCACCATCGTCGAGGTAGATGACTGGGAAACGCTGCGTCGAGCGCTCGTTCCTGATCGGCGCAAGCGGCGGGTGTGACGGGGAGTCCTGCTCACTGGGCGGGGATCACTACGCGGAATTGGATACCGTGGTCTGCGTCGACGAACCCGTCGATCGGGTGGGCCACGAAAGAGTCCACGCTCAACGGGACGTCCATTCGTTCCTCGAGGAGGGCAAGGGCGAAGGGTTGGCCGTGCCAGCTTGGCAGCGACGTCCACTCGGCCTGCATGGATGAGCTACTCTTGACGACGCTCTGCGCCTCGAGTCGCTCCTTCGGGGTCGGGAGCCGGCCTCCGACGCGTTGGGCAAACTCCTGGGCGAAGCACCACGGGACGTGTGCTTCGATGCCGTCGCTGATTGTGGGGCCGCGGAGCGAGTCGCCCACAACCGACAGGAAGTCGGCCCGCGTCACCGGCTCCTCCAGGATCAAGTAGTCGCTGGAAAGCGGGACGCAGCCCTCGCGGATCTTGGGCGGCACGCTTCTCAGCTTCACTGGGCGTATGACTTGTCCCAAGAAGACATGGAACTCGGTTTCGAGCCCTCCAGACGCGTAGCGGTAGTAGCCCGGTTGCAAGCCGTCTTGCGGGTTCCTGGAGGCGAGTTGGATCTGGCCCGATCCTCGAGTGGATCCAGCCGCCACGAACTGCCAAAGCTGTCCGCCGGTGACATCCAGGCTGGCCATCGAGTACGAGTGCCGGTGCGGGAAGACGTCCTCCGCCCGCGCGAGATTGGGATACCAGTCAGCGAATGTCGTGAGTGCGACGTGCATCTGTCTCTGCCGAAGTGGCTCCTCGAGCACCTTCTCGAATGCGTCCGTCAGGTCCCTGTTGAAGCGCTCTCGCGCGGCCTCACGCAGCCGGTCGATCTCCGACATCAGCGGAAGGATGTGACCGAAGATTCCGGCATCGAAGTCGCCCACTCGTACTTCGGTCGCCTTGAACTGCGTGAAGGTCTCTTGCCAGTTCGGGCCTTCGCTCTGGCGTGCGGCGACTTCGAGACTCGCGAGCTTGGTGCGCAGTCCCATCCACTGCGAGTAGCCGTTCAGCGCCCAGGGCAGCAGCGCGGCGCCCACCACTGCCGCGATGCGCAGGCGGTAGCGCCGAAGCGTCGATGCGACGAGGCGCGCGAGCGAAGGCTCGCGCAGCGAGATCGCGCGGTGCTCGAGGAACGCCTCCAGGTCATCTGCGAAGGCGCCCATCGACGGGTAGCGCGCCTCGGGCGAGCGCGTCAGTACGTGCAGGCAGATGCGATCGAGGTCGCGCGGCACCGCGCGCTCCAGCTTGCTGGGCGGAGGTGGTGGCGGGCCCGTGATCGCCAGACGCGTGTCGAGCGGCCGCTCGCGGTCGTAGGGATTGCGCAGCGTCAGCAGCTCGTACAGAAGAACGCCGAGCGACCACTGGTCGCTCGCCCTGCGCTTGCCGGTGCGCTCGGACTCGATCTGCTCGGGGGCGAGGTACAGCAGGCTGCCCACGAATTGCTCGGTGACGTGCGAGTCGACCCCGTCCGACTCGGTGTGCGCGAGCCCGAAGTCGACCAGCGTCGGGGCGGCCGGGCCTTCCAGGATGATGTTCGAGGGCTTGATGTCGCGGTGGATGACGTCCTGCTCGTGGCAGTAGGCAAGTGCCCGCGCCAGCTTCGCGACTAGGCGACAGCGCGCTCCGATGCTCTTCAGCTCCGTCGCGAGCTGGGCGCTCTCGGCGGCGATCGCTCCGCCCGCCGCGGCTTCCTCGCCGCGCATCGCCGCCAGCACCGAGTGCAGGTTGGGGCCCGGAGCCAGCGCCATCGCGACGTAGACGCGACCGCCGGCCTCGTCCATCTCGTACACCTCGACGACGTTCGGATGCCGCAGTTGCCCGAGGATGCGTCCTTCGGCGACCGCGCGCGCGTTGCTCTCCGGCGTCAGGGCCTTGAGGCACTTCAACGCGACGGGGCGGGCGAGCTCGGGGTCCCAAGCGAAGTAGACGTCCGAGAATCCACCGCTGCCCAAGATACCGTGGATGTCGAAACGGCCGACCTGATCGGGCTGGCTGGTCTCGAGCACCGGCGCGTCGGGATCCATGAGCTGGCCGAGCTCGCCGAGCTTGTCGGCGAGGTCCACGACCTGGCGAAACTCGTGCGCCTGTTCGCCCGCACGGCGCTCGAAGTTCGCCAGGTCGAGGGGATCGCCGGCACACTCCGCCGCGAAGTACTCGTCGAGCAGGCGCGCCAGCTTGTCCGTCTCGGCTTCCTGGCCGGTCACGACCCGTCATCCTGCATGCGGCTGCGGACCGTCAGGACCATCTCGCGGTAGTCCCTGCGTGCCGTGCTCTCCGAGCTGCCACGCTTCTCCGCGATCGCGGCGAACGAGAGCCCGTCGACGCAGCGCATGACATAGATCTCGCGGCCTGCGGTGGGGAGCGCACCGATCGTCTGCAACAGGAAGGCCGCCTCCTCCTCGTGCTCGAGCTGTTCGCCGGGACGCGATCGCCGATCGAGCATGTGTTCGTCCGGGGGCCGCTCACGCCCGACCTCGCGCTTGGCTGCGTCATGGTTGCTGCGGCGGCTGCTGATCCGATTTCGAAGGATCCGGACGAGCCAGGCGTGGAAGCTCCCCGGACCCTGATCGTCGAACGATTCGAGCTCCTTGTAGGCGGACAGGAACGTCGATTGCACGACGTCGTCCGTGTCGAGCCGGGACCGATACCGGGGTCCGATTTGGCCGCGCATCAAAAGCGCAAGTACCGAGCGAAAGCGTTCGTCGATCCGCCGCCACGCGGCGGAATCGCCGCGCCTGGCGGCGCGGATCAAATCCAGAGTGAGCTCTGCGGATCGATGCGACTTGTCCTTCAATTGCGAGCGCGAGGGTGGGCCTCACTACCGAGTCTACATGTGGGCTGTGAGACCACACCCCCTGAGCCGAACTTACTAGTGGTGTGATGCAGATATTCGCAGTCGTATCCCGGCCCGCATGCACGCGCCATGGCGTTGCGGCTCCTCCGACCAATCCCAGTATCACCGTATTGGCAGCGAAGTTGCATCGTCGCCGCGCCTTGTGGCACGCACACGCGAACTCGGGATAAGACCGCAACTGTCTGCATCACATCACTAGAACGACTCGATGCGTGCCTGGACCGTGTATGTCGATCCCTCGAGCTCCGTTTGAAAGGCGAGCTCCGCCACGCAGATCGTCAAGATCCATCCTTCGGGCGTCAACTTGTACCGGTAGTCCGAAGCGTGCTGTTGGTCTGTGATCGGAAACCCCCTGAGAGTCAAGTAGTTGACGAAATGGACCCAGTTGATCTGGGAGTCCCAGCTGTTCCCAAGAAAGGAGGACACGGTGTTCGCGAGTTCGGCAAGGGCACCGTCATGATCGAAGTCGTCGGCATCGTCGTAGGGCGTGTTCCGTCGGATCTCTAAAAAGTGAGTCGGCTCGGGGGCATCGGTCGCTGTCGGCGTCGGCGAGGTCGAGAGCAGCAATCCGGCGACAGCCAGGGGGGCTCCGGCGAGCAGCGAACGACGAGGGAGCGATTGAATCGTTGATTGTGTACGCATGGCGATCGGGAAACGTTTGTGCGGTGCGTGGATGCCGCGTGCATCCACACACCGAGAACCCAACCGCCTGATGCGTTCTGTATCGGATGCGGCGAAAGGTGGGTCTTCCATTTGTCGCATTTGCAGTAGGCATCGCTCTGACCCGTACTTGCGTTTATCGAGTCATTCGACTTCGGGCGATTTCTGACAGATTGGCGTCCGGGCGGAGTTCTTTTCAGTGGAACGAATCCTCTCAGAGTTCCGGACGACCCGCTCCGGCGACATCGCGTCCAGTTCCTCCGAATTGGCGTGGAGACTTGTCCGCTTTTGCGTCTCCCGGCCGCAAGAACAATGCCTGCTCCGCTCCACAAACTGCCAAACCACCGCCATGAGTTCCCCCGAAATACCAGGCCGATGGTCCGCCTGGTTGCGAGAGAGGGTCCATGCCCTCACCGATTATGATGAATTAGAGCGCAAGACACTGAGCTCCGCCTTCGTCACGACTCAGTCGCAGCTAGGGCCCGGCTGCAGCTTCGCGTTTCTCTTGACGTACCCCGACCCCTCCAGCGCTCCAAGCTGGTGCATCGAACGCATGGAGCACCTGGTGCGAGAATGCCGCTCGACCGAGTGGTGGAGGATGTGGTTCTCGCGAGCCTGCGCCTACGGCCGGCGCCACGCCATGCCGCGACATGATGTCGCAGGCATCGCCGTGATGGCGTGCGGCAAGTTCCTCATGCAGCAAGCCTACCCGCGCAAGAGTGAGCGAGAGACGAAGCGCTTGCTCAGCGCGATGGTCCGCCATCTCGTCTTCGATGATCGAGCGGGTTTTGAGGGGCATTCGAAGCTCGAGGATCTGCCGAACGGTGTCGGAGGGGTCGATGAACAGCTCGGGGACGAGGAGGAAGAGCGCGCGCACCTAGCCGATCTCCGGCGCTTCTTCGCTGAGCTTTGGTGTCAGCTACGCTCGCTCAAGGACGCAATCCGCCGCGCGGTCCTGCTGCGCTACCTCGAGAGAGACCGCACGTACGCCGACGTGGGGCTCGTGTTCGACTTGCGCGAGGAGGTGGTGGGCCGTCACGTGCGGCTCGGAGTCCAGGCGATCTGGAACCTCCAGACGCCCGAGGGAAAGCGGCGGATTCTGCGGCTCGACAAGATTGCCCTGCGCGCGTCCGCGGTGCCGGGATCGCACAAGGCGATCGTTCTCAAGCTGCTCTCGCGCCTGGCTCGGAAGGGCCTCCAGCAAACTCGCGAGGAGGTCGCGATCGACGTCGAGCGGCGCATCGGGCGGCTTCCGGCCGGTCAGCGCCGGGCAGTCGAGAGTTGGATCGAGATGGGGGAGCTGCGCGCGGTGGACGAGGGGGACGCCGCGCTTGCTCTCGAGGGGAGAGAACAGGTCGCCGGAGGGCTGTCCCGGGAGCGGCCGGACCTCGCGTTGCTCGTCCGCTACGCCTTCAAGAACCCGTGCGCGAACAGCGTGCTGCGCACGTCGTTGCGCACCCCGCTTGCGACGTGGATCGCGCGCCACCTGCTGCCGCGGATCAGAGACCACCGTTGACCGACCATGAACCCGAAGGATCGAATCATGAATGCAAGTCGAGAGCAAACGCAACTGCTGCGGGCCTGGATCGAACGTGCGCGTTTGGGGGACCGAGTGGCGCTCGACCGACTGGGCCGACACTACGAGCCACTCGTTCGTGCGCAGATCGGACGGATCATGGGGCCGCGCGCGCGGCGCTGGGACGACAGCGCGAGCATGACGAACCTCGTGTTGGCGGAGGGGCTGCGCCAGGTACCCAATCTGCCGGAGACCGCCGGCCCGACCGAGCTCTTGAGTCGGTTGCGCCGCACGGCGTCGTCGCGCGTGATCGATCTCGTGCGTGCCCACGGCAGCCACCCGGCGCCGGCCAAGTGGGAGGATGCGGAGGCCGAGAAGTCGACGACCTCCGCGCTCGACCTCGTACTGCGCCACGACCGGCAACGTCGGCTCGCGCGGTGTGTCGACGAGCTTCCCGCCCTCTACGCTCCCGTGGTGCACATGCGCGGCCTTCGGCAGTACCCGCTGAGCCAGGTCGCGGCCGAGCTCGGCCGACCCGTCGACACGGTCCGCAAGCAGTACGCGCGCGCGGTCAGGATGCTCGCGCGCAAGATCGGCACACGGGACTTCGACTGAGACCACCCCTTCACGGGGAAGGGAATACGGGCGGCGCCAGCCTCTGCGGCGCCGCCTAAGAAGAGACTCGATATCGACGCTCTCTTTCTCCACCAACTTCGTATTGCTCACTGCACTGCCTCCGGCCAGAGCAACTCGGATCCTTGGGGCGGCGTTCGGCCTCGCGCTCGATTCACCAGTAGTGCGTTGGTTCCGTCGGGGAGCGGACGAGCGATCGCGAGAAAAGAAGGGCGGTGCCGCGATCAGCGGCACCGCCCCATTGCGTGACTCGGATCCCGAGTCCTTCCACTCAGCATCTCAGCTCGCTCGGTCTCAACGGCCAACGACCCCGACTCAGCGCACCGGGGCCGTCGATTGGACCAGCCGATTCCTTCATGGGGGACTGCGTGAGGGACGCGCGAGAGCGGACGGCCGATCGAGAAAAACCGTGGCGCGCTTCGAGCAGCCCGTACTCAATCCTCCGCCAGCTGCCCGCGCAGCCAGACGCGGGCGACGTTCCAATTGCGCTCGACGGTCCGCAGCGATTGCTCGAGCGCATCCGCGCATTGCTGGTGGCTCAATCCTGCGAAGAAACGCATCTCGACGAGCCGCGCGAGCCTGGGGTCGCGCTCCTCGAGCCGGCCCAGTGCCTCGTCGAGTGCGAGGAGGTCGATCTCGGGCTCATCGATCGAGACGTCCTCTTCGGTCAGCTCCGCGACCGGACGACCTCCGCCGCGCTTCTCGGCCGTGCGCGCGCGCGCGGATTCGACGAGGACGGAGCGCATGATCTTGCTTGCGAGCAGAAAGAACTGCCCGCGCCACCCGGCGATCGCGCAGGTCTACGACGCGGGCATCGCGGGCGAGGACGGTATGCCCTACTTCGCGATGGAGCTCGTCGAGGGGGCTCGCGACTTCTTGCGCTACGCCGAGGAAGAGGACCTGTCGCTGGAGCAGCGGCTGCGGCTCTTCATCCGCGTGTGCGACGCCGTGCAGTACGGACACCAGAAGGGCGTCATCCATCGCGACCTCAAGCCGAGCAACATTCTCGTCGACCGCTCCGGTCACCCCAAGATCATCGACTTCGGGCTCGCGCGCACGCTCGATCACGACACAGCCGTGATGCGCGCGGGAACGCGGGCCGGGGAAGTGCTCGGGACGCTGGCGTACATGAGCCCCGAGCAGCTCGGCGGCGTTCCCGGCGACGTCGACACGCGCAGTGACGTCTACTCGCTCGGCGTCGTCCTGTACGAGCTGCTGACGCGCGAGCAGCCCTACGACGTCGGCTCGAGCGGCCTGCCGGGCATGGTCGAGTCGGTCCGCGACGCCGAGCCGCGGCGGCCCGCGAACCTGCCGTCCGACGTCACGTGGGCGCTCCTGAAGGCGCTCGAGAAGGAGCCGCGCAGGCGCTACGCGTCCGCGTCCGAGTTGAGCGCCGATCTCGAGCGGTACCTGAGCAATGAGCCGATGCTCGCTGGCGCGCCGAGCGCCGTGTACCGGCCGCGAAAGCCATCGGCGTCAGCGACTTCTTGCGCCGCGCCCTGACAGCGATCGAACCGCTGAAGGACGGGAACGACGTGCGCGTGCGGGAGGTCCTCGAGGAGGCCGCGCGGTTGCTTGCGGAGGAAGCGGAAGCCGACGACGAGACGCGCGCCGTGCTGCGCAACGTCATCGGCGAGAGCTACATCGCCCTACGCGTCTTTCCCGAGGCGGAGCGCCATCTGACGCCTGTGCGGAGCTACGTCGAGCGCGAGCTCGGGTCCGTAGATCCGCTGTCGATCCACGTCGACACCAACTGGGTCGCGTACTTGTTCGCGACGGCTGAGTACGCGCGCGCGATTGAGCTCGCGCGCAGGACAGCGCCGCTGGCGCTGCGCGTCCTGGGGCCGACCGACGCAATGGCTTTGCGCCTACGGACCTACCTGGCCGAGGTCCCGATGGCGCAGGGGGACGAGGTCGACGATGCCGCGAGGTGCTACGACGAGCTGGTCGAGACGCTCGCGCTGTGCCGGCAGATCATGCCGGCTGGGCACTTTCGCATTCAGAACGCGATCTTCAACCTCGGCAACGCGCACTTCGCCACGAAGCAATACGCGGACGCGAAGGTTCACTTCGAGGAGTGTTTGCGCGGGAGCCGGAAGCGCTTCGGTCCCGAGAGCGTTTTCGTCGCGATCGCGGCGTTCAACCTCGGCGAGACGATCTCGATGCAGAAACGGCCCGCGGATGCACGGCCCTACTTCGAGGAGGCGTTCGAGATCGCCTCGGTCGCGTGGGGCACCGCTACCGTGCGTACGTACGAGATGGGCTCGAAGCTGGCCAGGATTCACCTGGCGTTGGATGACGCGAGCGGCGCGGCTCATCCGTGACTACCGCGAGCACTGCGTCGCGACGTCACGCCCCGTCGACTGGTGCGATGCGATGCTCGCGCGCTGACTCGCGTGCCTCGCGCACCGACGTTGAATGGACGCTGTTCTCCCAGAAGACACCGACCCCGTCGATCTCGTGGATGGGGCTCGTGATGCCGTGCGCGTTGCGGTAGTCGTGGGTCGCCCGGCGGCAGGCTGCGACGGCATGGTAGTCGTCGACGATCACGATGCCGCCCGGGGAGAGGCGCGGGTAGAGGTGCGAGAAGGCGTCGTGCGTCGACTCGTACATGTCGCCATCGATGCGCAGCAGCGCGAGCGCGTCGATCGGAGCGTCGGGTAGCGTGTCCTTGAACCAACCCTTCAGGAAGCGCACCTGGTCGTCCAAGAGGTCGTAGCGTCGAAAGTTCTCCTGCACCTGCTCGAGCGAGACCGCGAGCTCCTCGTACGTGTGGTGCTGGTCTCCGCGGTCCGCCGGGTAGTCGGTCTCGTTCGGCCGCGGCAGCCCCGCGAAGGAGTCCGCGACCCAGACGACGCGGTCGCGAACGTCGTAGGCTTCGAGGACGCCGCGCAACAGGATGACGGCGCCTCCGCGCCACACGCCCGTTTCGATGAAGTCGCCGGGGACGTCGTTCGCGAGGACGTGCTCGGCGCATGCCTGCAGGTTCTCGAGTCGCCGGGAGCCGATCATCGTGTGGGCCTCGGACGGCCAGTCGAGACCGCGCTCGCGCTTGTCGGCGACGAAGTCGCCCTTCGACCAAGGATCGACGGGACGATCGCGATAGATCGTGTTGGTCAGGCAGTTGCGCAGGAGCTGCAGGTAACGCTGCGTGGTGCCGGCGTGCGGCGTGGACTCGCCGTCGAGGGCCGCCCCTTGAAGAGAACCTTTGACGCTCATGCCGTAGTCGTCGGCAGCAACGGTTATGCCCTGTAGGTCTTCCCGCGAGCGGGAACGCGGGCCCGGCGACCCTTCAGGGTTCCGAGGTTCACTCCGACTTGAATGGCAAAGGAGACGCGCGATGGATGTACCTACGACTCTGAATCTCGGTAGCGGCAAGGACTTTCGAGCCGACTGTCTGAACGTCGACGTCTTGGATCGTTGGGGACCGGACATCGTCGCTGATCTGAACGAGCCCTTCCCGGGTGACCGGCCGGTCTTCAGGACCGAGCGCTTCGGGGAGGTGCACCTCGAGCGCGGCTCGATCGATCGCATCCTCGCGGTGGATGTCCTCGAACACGTCGCCGAGCTGCAGACCATGATGACGAGCTGTCTGGAGCTACTGGCGCTGGACGGAACGCTCCGAGCGCTCGTTCCCTACGACTTGAGCTTCGGCGCTTGGCAGGACCCGACGCACCTGCGTGCCTTCAACGAGCGCAGCTGGCTCTACTACACCGATTGGTTCTGGTACATGGGCTGGACCGAGGCGCGCTTCGTGCTCGATGACCTCGAGTTCTCCGTCAGCGATCTCGGGCGCAAGCTGCAGGCGTCGGGGACCGACGGCCCGACCTTGCTGCGGACCCCGCGCGCCGTCGACAGCATGGTTGCCGAGCTGCGCAAGGTGCCGCTGACCGACGCCGACCAGGCCGCACTCGCTCGGCACGTACCCGCGCAACTCCCGCGGCGCTGAGCATGCACGTCGCGCTCATTCAGCCCTCGGGCTACGTGCACGCTCAGGCGCTCTACGAAGTCGCGGAGACCGTGTACCACGGCCTGCGCCGGATGGGGGAGCCCACTACCCTGGCGCCCAACGAGCTCGCCCCAACGGGGGGCAACATCGTGATCGGTGCCCACCTCTTGCCGCCGACCGGGTTCGACGCGCTGCGATCGGACACGATTCTCTACAACTTCGAGCAGCTCTGTGACACGAGCCGAATCGTGTCGCCGGCCTACCTCGCCGCGCTCGCGCGCTGTTGCACGTGGGATTACAGCAAGCGCAACCTGGAGAAGCTCGAGCGCGCCGCGCCCGGCGGGAACCGAAAGCACGTACCGCTCGGCCACGTCCCGGAGCTCGAGCGCATCGAGTCCGCTCCGGCACAGGACATCGACGTCCTCTTCTACGGCAGCGTGAACGAGCGTCGCGCCCGAGTTCTCGAGCGCCTCCGCGGCGAGGGCGTGAACGTCCACGCAGTCTTCGGGGTCTACGGCCCCGAGCGCGACGCCCTCATCGCCCGCAGCAAGCTCGTGCTGAACCTGCACTTCTACCCGACGAGCATCTTCGAGATCGTGCGCGTGTCCTACTTGCTGGCGAACGCGAGGCCGGTCGTCGCCGAGTGTGGGCACGACACGGAGCTCGAGCCGTCCCTGCGCGATGCGGTCGAGCTGAGCGCCTACGACGATCTCGTCCCCACGTGCCTGGCCCTGCTCGCGGATGACGACCGCCGCCATGCCCTCGCGCAGCGCGGCCGGGAGCGTTTCACCATGCTCGACGAGTCCGCGATCCTCGCCCAGGCGCTGAATCGTGCGGCGAGCACTCCGGCGAACTTCTGAACCAGGACACTACGCCGACCGTCGTTCCGGGGAGCCTGAGCGGCTACTTGCGCCCGGTCTTGGGCTTGGCCTTCTTGGAAGCCTTCTTCTTGGAGGCCTTCTTCTTGCTCCCTCCGCCGCTACCCGCGCTCAGCGCGTAGCTCTCATCGAGCCACTTCTTCCACAGCTTCTTCGGCATTGGACGCTCGGCCGTGAAGCGCGCGGTGACCCAGGCGGTCGAGCCGACCTCGAAGTGGTCGGGGTCCTTGTCCGCCAGCTTGGCCGCCTCGGCCTTGGACCCCTCGAGCTTGAACATCGCCTTGTACCGGCCGCCCTGCGTGCCGATGTACAGGAACGCTTTCTTGCCGGTCTTGAAGGAGCTCTGCGTGCACGACGTGCCCTTGTCGACGTCGAGGTAGCGGCTCGCCTCGAGCCGAATCGGCTCGGTCGGGTCCTTTTCGCTCGTAGCCATGGTTCGTTCAGATCTTCGATTCGGCGCCTCGCATGTCGGGGATACCGGCGTGTATGAGGCACACGAGTGTGCCCTCGCCCTGTTCGGTGAAATCGACCGTGATGGTCATGCTCGTGCCGGCGCCGCCCGGTCCTTCGGACGTGAAGGCGAGCCGCGCCCCTGAACCGTCATGTGGTTGTTGTAGGTCCCACCGACCCGCGGCTCGATCTCCGAGCGAACCGCGGTGCACTCCGTGCAGCCCCACCACTGCCCGACCTTGCTCGTCTCGATCCACGCTTCGAACACCGCCTCGCGCGGCGCGTCGTACACGCGAGAGACGATGAGCTGGCCGTTTTCGAACTTCACTTCGGAAGTCATCGCTTCCGTCGCTCCTTCGATCGTTGCGGGGGATGGGTCTGCTTCGCGCGCGCCTCGAGGTAGGCGTCGACGGCGTCGAACTGCTGCTTCCAGAATCGGGTGTAGTGCTCGATCCACGTGCTCGCGGCCTCGATCGGCCGCGGATCGACCCGGATGCGGTGCTCGCGTCCGTGCCGGGTGCGTTGGATCAGCCCCGCGCGCTCCAGCACGCGCAGATGCTTCGACACCGCCGGCTGCGACATGTCGTGGGGGGCCGCGAGGGTGCCGACGTTGGTCTCGCCCTCCGCCAGCCGCTCCAGCATCCCGCGCCGCGTCGGGTCGGCGAGCGCCGAGAAGACGAGATCGAGCTGGCTGCTACGCATAACTACGAGGTTATATGATGGGTGCCACCGCGTCAAGGGCGTCTCGGGGTCTCCACCGGCTTTCGTCCTAACCGGGCGACTTTTTCGCGAGAACCCGTAGCGTGGCGAGGAGTCTCGACAATGTCGGGTCGAGCCATGCAGGATCTCGAGCGACTGTTCGACCGCTACCGCAAGAAGGGTGACGTGCGTGCGTTGGCCAAGGTGTTCGACGCCACGGCGCGCGATCTACTCGCGCTCGCCAACCACCTCGTGCGCGATCACGACGACGCGGAGGACCTCGTCCAGTCGACGTTCGTGACCGCGATCGATCGTGCGGCGCACTACGACCGCAGCCGCCCGTTGATGCCGTGGCTCGCGGGGATCCTCTCGCGCAAGGCGACCAACCTGATCCGTTCACGGGCGCGCGACCGCGCGCACCACGTGCTCGATGCGGACCTCGATGCGGACAGGGTGGCGACGGGCCCGGGGACGGGGCTCGCTCCTGGACTCGAGCACGCGGAGCTCGCGCGCACGATCGACACGGCACTGGAACGCGTCGGCGAGCCGTACCGCCGCGTGCTCGTGCCCTACCTGCGCGGTGGCCAGCGACCGGAGGAGATCGCGCGGTCGCTCGACCTGGCACCGGGAACCGTGCGCACGCAGATCCACCGTGGTCTGACGCGCCTGCGCAGGTTGCTGCCCGCTGGGGTCGCGGCCGAAGCCTACGCGCAGCTCCCTGCCGTCCACGCGCGCGAGCTGGAGACGGTCCGCGCGGCTGTCCTGCGGCACGGTGGAGATCACGCGGTGCGCGTCGCCGCATCGTCGACGGTTGCGGTCCAGGGGATCGCCTTGGGAGGTCTGGTCATGAGCAAGGTGGTCCTGGTTGTTTGCACCGGTGCGGTCCTCGCGAGCCTCGGGGCCGCGTGGTGGCAGAACACGGCGCCGGAGAAGGCGATGCCAGAGGGGGCCACGGTGGAGCGGGTCGTCGCGCCGACACCGTCCGACCTCGTGCCCACGCCTACGTCCACGTCGTCGCTCGCGATCCCGGCGCCCAATGAGGCCGCGGTGCGCCAAGTCGCGTCAGGCACCGAGCCCCGAGCGGGGCGCGTGATCGTCCGCGGTACGGTCCACGGCATCCGGCCACGGGCCGACGGATCGCGGGTCCAGGTCAGTGCGCGCCCGCGGGATGTGCGCAGGCGAAGCACGCTCGACCACCGGGCCCGGCTCGACGAGCTGCGGATGGCGAGGGCCGACGCGCGCGCCCAGGAGCAGATGCGGGTGCTCGAGCGGCAGCTCGCCATGGACCAGCACGCGGCGCTGCGCGCCGAGATCGACCGTAACGAGGCCGCGCTGTCCGGCGCGCTACGCGCCGAGGAACGCAAGCGTGCGAATGGTGCCGTGACGGACGAAGGCACGTTCGAGATCGACCTGACCGCGTCGCTGCGCGCCGTCGCCGCGCAGGGCGAGTCCGGAACGCACTCGTACGAGCTGCGCGTCTGGCACGCGCTCTACGTGACCGCGAAAGCGCCCTTCGAGCTCGCTCCGCAGGCCCTCGCGCGCATCGACGCGGGCGAGGACGTCGTCGTCGAGCTCGACCTCACCATCGAGCCGGCCGCCGTGCTGCGCGGCAAGGTGCAGCGCGACCTCGAGCTCGATCGCCCTCGCGTCGAGCTCGTGCAGCGCCTCGCCGAGGATCTCGACCGCGCCGCCGCGGGCAAGGAACTCACGCAGATCGCCGACGCACGTGCTCGCTTCGAGCGGCTTCGGATCATGGAGATCGGGCACACTTCGATCGAGCTCGCGCTGCTCCGGGAAGGGGACGTCGAACCCGTCGCCACGACGAAGGCGGACACCTCGGGCGAGTTCGAGTTCAAGATCCGCGAGGACGGTCCGTTCGTGCTCGTCGCGGTGGCGAACGACAGGCTGCCCCTCGCTCTGCCCGTCGCTCTCGAGCTTGCGGCGGCCGTCGAGCTCGAGGCCGAACTCGAGCTCCCGGCCGGCGATGCACTGGAAGGCGTCGTCGAGGACTTCGGCATCTTTCCGGCGGGAGGGCTCCCGCTCGAGGCCGAGCGGCTGTCTTTTCCCGGCGACCAGGCGATCGACTGGGGCAAGCACGAGCTCGCCTGGTCGCGCGGCGACGTCGTGCGGCGGCGCGCGGTGACGGTGACCGGCGAAGACAACACGTTCCGCTTTTCCGGCCTCGCGCCCGGTCAGCACGAACTGCGGTTCGCGGCGAGCGAGGTCCACTCCGTGTTCACGCGCGACGACGTCGAGGCGACTGCGATCCAGGTCCCCGTTCCCGCCGAGGACGTGCGCTTCGTCGTCTCGCTCGCCGCGCTCGACGTCGAGGTGTCGTACCCGAGGATCAGGGGCGCGTCCGCAAAGCTCCACGTGGAGGATGTAGCCTCGGGAGCCGTTCTCGCGTCCGTGCGACTCCGCGCGGATCGGCGCTGCGCGGTCCTGGCGGCGGCGAATCAACGCCTGCGTCTGCGTGTCGAGCTGACCGGCTACACGTTCTCCGGGTGGGAGGGAAGCGCGCCGGGCGTCGGGCAGCGCCAGAGCGTCACGCTCACGGGCAGCCGGACCGAGGGCGACTGATCGATCAAGGGAAGGTGACCGACGACGGGGCGACGGAGTAACCTGGCGGTGCGACCCTGAATCGGAGAAAGGACACCAGCATGTGCTCCCGCTCCCGCTCCCTCGCCTCGCTCCTGTTCGTGCTCGCCACGAGCCCCGCGTTCGCCCAGACGACATGGTTCGTCGACATCAACGGCACACCCCGAAGGTGATCCGAGCGGCCACCCGGGCGCCTTCGGGACCGCCGGCGGGGGGCACCGGTAAAGAAGAAATCGGGACTCGTCCGGGCCGCGGCCGCCTCCTCGGCCCTCTATGGAGATAAGCTCGCGTTTTGCGTTCGTTCGAGGGCGCGCGGACCGCATGGAGCTCTGGAGCTCGCGACGAATCTGAACCAGGAGATCGCAATGGTCGACAATCACTACGCCTTGGCCGAGCAGCCCGTGGAGACGCTCGACGTCTCGGCGCGGGCCACCTTCATCACCCGCACCTATTCGCACCTCTTCGGAGCGCTGCTGGGATTCGTCGCGATCCAGTGCGCGCTCTTCATGACGGGGGCGGGCGAGACGCTCGCCCTGAAGATGTTGGCGTTGCCGTGGATAGCGATCCTCGGGGCGTTCGTCGTCATCGGATGGCTGGCCTCGACCGTCGCTCATTCGGCGCGATCGCTCGCGAGCCAGTACGCGGCGCTCGTGGGCTTCGTCATCGCCGAGGCGTTGATTTTTGTGCCGCTGCTGTACCTTGCGTTCCACTACGCCCCGGGCGCGGTGTCGAGCGCGGCGATCGTGTCGTTGGGCGGGTTCGCGGCGCTGACGATGATCGCGTTCATGACGCGCAAGGACTTCACGGCGTGGGGCAGCATCCTGCGTTGGATCGGCCTGTGCGCGGTCGGCGCGATCGTCGCGGGCGCGGTCTTCGGCTTCGAACTGGGGACGTGGTTCAGCGTCGGGATGGTAGCGTTCGCCGGCGCGGCGATTCTGTACGACACCTCGAAGGTGCTGCACCACTACCCCGAGGACCGCTACGTCGGAGCGTCACTGGAGCTGTTCGCGTCGACGGCGCTGCTCTTCTGGTACGTGTTGCGGATCTTCATGAGCCGCGACTGAGTCGACAATACGACCGCCTCAGCGGAAGAGGACCTGCACGCCGTCGGTGAAGTTGCTCGTCCCGCCCGGGTTCTGGTCCCGGTACCAGGCCTGGAAGCTCCAGGTCTCGCCAACTTGAACCGCCGTCTGCGGGTTGACCGGGAAGCGGAGCATGGGGGAGGTGTTCATGGTGGGATGGTCTCGGTGCGGGAACACAGATTCCACGGGACGCCCGTAGCGGCCGCGATGTTCCGCGCTCCCGCCGCTACGATCCGTTGAAGAGGTCCGCGACCTCGCCAGTGCTGAGAGCGCGCTGCAGGATGCGCACGTCGTCGAGCAGCCCGTCGAAGAAGCGCACGCCCGCGCCGGGCGGCTGGCTTCCGATCGTCACGGGCACGCTGGCGTCGGTGTCGACGGTGCCGGGTACCGGCGTGCTGCCGACCACCTGGCCGTCGAGATACAGGCGCAGGACCGATCCGTCGTGCGTGAGCGCCGCGTGGCGCCAGACGCCCGTGACGAGGTCGCCGCCGCTGGCGATCAGGGTCGTCGTGACCCCGCCGACGCGCACGCGGCCGCGCAGGCGGGTCGACGAGCCGACGCGCACCGTGCTCAGCATGAAGATGTGGTCATTGGCCGCTTCACCCGAGGCCTTCGAGATCAGCCGCGGATCCATCGTCGAGCCGGGGAAGACGTCGGCGTTGAACCACAGTGCGAGCGACAGGCCGCTGCCGTTCACGTCGAGGCCGCCCATCGCGATGTAGTCGTTGGAGCCGTCGAAGCGCACCGCGAAGGGGCTGCCGTCGCCCGAGCTCGCCTCGAACGAGGCCCCGTTCACCAGAGTGCCGTCGTTGCCCATTCCGCTCGCGTCGCCCGCGTTCGTCCCCGCACCCTCGTCGAGTGGCAGGATCGCGACCACGTCGGCTGGGTCGGTGATGATCAGCGTGAACGTGCCCGCAGCGGGCTCGACGCCGTTCTCGCCGCCGTCGGCGACCGTGAACGCGAAACTGTCGGAGGGAGAGTCCGACCCGTCGTGCGCGTAGGTCAAGCGGTTGGCGTTGACGTCGGCTTGAGTGAAGGTGCTGTTCGTTCCCAACAGGACCCCGCTGCGGCGCAGGTCGCCGAAGTCCGGCGTATCCGTGAGGCGGTACGTCAAGCCCGCGGGCCCGTCGTCGGGGTCGATGGTGAGCAGGAGCTGGGAGCTGATGACGATGCTCTCGCCGATGCCGAGTGCTACGGAGTGAGCCCTGTTGTGCTGGTACAGCAGCACCTCTTGCGCGTCACGGGCCGTGGCGAGGGCGTCGGCGTCTCCGTCGTGGTCCACGTCGAAGGCGGACACTCCGTAGGCACCGTCGGCGGCGATGTCGATCCCGCGATTGACGAAGTTGCCGGCGCCGTCGTTCTCGTACCAGTGGACCGTGTCGTCCTCGACGCTGGCAGCCAGCGCGTCCTGGTCACCATCGCCGTCCATGTCCGCGGCATAGACCGACCGCACGCGGGCTGCCTGCGTGTCGATGAGGCGCTTGACGAAGTTGCCGGACCCGTCGTTCTCGTACCAAGCGACCGTGTCGGCGAGCTGGATGGCCGCGACGGCATCGATCGCGCCGTCCCCGTTGAAGTCCGCCGGATAGACGTAGTACGCGCCGTCCGCACTCCCGTCGATGACGCGGCGCGTGAAGCTCTCGTTGCCGTTGTTCTCGTGCCACGCGATCCGGTCCGACCCGAAGCTGGCGGAGAACACGTCCATGTCGCCGTCGTCGTCCACGTCGGCGAACTCCGCGCGCTTGGCCGCGCCGGCGGATCCGTCGATGACGTGGCGCGTGAAGTCCTCATTGCCGTTGTTCTCGTACCAGGTGACCGTGTTGGCGTCCTGGCTCGTGCACAACAGGTCCGTGTCGCCGTCGTCGTCCATGTCTCCGGCCACGATCGAGTGTGCGCCGTTGGTCGCCGGGTCGATCGTGCGGCGAGTAAAGCTGCCCGCTCCGTTGTTCTCGTACCAGGCGAAGGTGTCCGCGTTGTAGCCGCCAGCGAGGAGGTCCGTGTCGCCGTCGCTGTCGATGTCGCCGTCTCCGACCGGGTACGCGCCGTCCAGGTTGCTGTCGACCGTGTGCGGCGTGAAGTCGAGGTCGCCGTCGTTCTCGAACCAGAAGACGCTGTCGTCCACGAAGTCCGCGGAGGCCGTGTCGATGTCGCCGTCACCGTCGAGGTCCGCCGCGACGACCGCGTGAGCGTCATCGACGCCCGTACCGATCACGCGCTTGAGGAACGCGACGCTGCCGGTGACGATCCGCGGCGGCTCGTTGGCGCCGCCGACCGAGAGGATCACGTTCGTCGGGGCCGAGCTCGCGGCTCCGTCGATGGCGCGATACTTGAAGCTGTCCTGGCCCGTGAAGCCGGGGTCGGGAACGTATTGAAACCCGCCGTTCGGGTTCAGGTTGATCGAGCCGTCGGCCGTCCCCTCGGTGAGGACTGCCTGGAGGATGTCCATGTCCATGTCCACGTCGGTGTCGTTGGCGAGCACGCCCGTCGCCGCATCGACGACGAGCGTCACGCCGGCGGGGGTCGAGTAGGCGTCGGAGACCGCGACAGGGGGATCATTGACGCCGGCAACCGTCAGAACCACGAGCGCAGTGGCTGCGCGCCCGCTCCCACCGTCGATGGCCTCGTAGCGGAAAGTGTCGATACCCGCGAAGTTCGGGTCCGGCATGTAGGTGAACGCACCGTCCGAGCCGAAGCTCGTCAGCGTGCCGTTGACCGGATTGCTGACCAGCGCCGCGGTCAGGTCGTCGGGCGGATTGCGGTCGACGTCATTGGCGAGTACTCCGGCAGCGGCGGAGACGACGAGGGTCGTGTCCTCGTCGAGCCCGTACGTGTCGTTGCCGACCGTGGGCGACGAGTCGCCGGCGGGGTTCATGCCGAGGATGACCTCGTTGACGAACACGGTGACAGTTGCCGGGTTCGAGTCGAGCGATCCGTCGGTGGCGTGGTAGGTGAAGCTGTCGGCCCCCACGAAGTCGAGGTTAGGCGTGTAGTCGAAGGAGCCGTCCGGATTCAGGTTGAGGACGCCGTTCATGACGTCGGTGTCCAGCACGGCCTGCAGCGGGTCGAGGTCGGGATCCGAGTCGTTCTGCAGCACTCCGTTCGCCGCGCTGATCGACTGCGGCCGGTTCTCTGCCGTCGCGTACGCGTCATCGACTGCGGTGGGCACGCCGCTGCCACCCACGAGCGCAGCGACCTCGGCCGCGCTGAGGGCGCGCTGCAGGATGCGCACGTCGTCGAGCAGCCCGTCGAAGTTGCGGCTGCCGGCGCCGGGCGGCTGACCACCCACGGCGACGGGCACGAGCGGTGCGACGTCGATCGACCCAGCCAGCGGGCTGCTGCCGACGGGCTGTCCGT
Organism: bacterium; assembly: GCA_024226735.1. Lineage (GTDB taxonomy): Bacteria > Planctomycetota > UBA1135 > UBA1135 > JAAELL01. The sequence continues at coordinate 31,026 of JAAELL010000363.1, forward strand.
TCAGGTAGAGGCTCAGCGTCGCTCCGTCGTGAGTCGCCGCCGCATGCTGCCAGGTGCCCGTCGCGACGTCGCCCGTGCCCGCGACCAGCGTCGTCGTCGAGCCGCCGATGCGCACGCGGACGCGCAGCCGCTTGGACGATCCGACGGCGATCGTGCTCAACATGAACACGTGATCGTCCGCATCCACCCCCGACGCCTTGGAGATCAGGCGCGGGTCGCTTCCGGGTCCGGGGAAGCTCTCGGGCAAGAACCAGGCAGCGAGCGTCATGCCGCTGCCGTTCAGGTCCAGCGCGCCAATGTCGATGCGATCGTTCAGCCCATCGAAGCGTACGGCGAACGCGCTTCCGTCCCCCGTGTTCGCCTCGAACACTGCGCCGCCCACGAGCGTTCCGTCGTTGCCCATCCCGCTGGCGTCGTTCGCTACTGTTCCGCTGCCCTCGTCGAGCGGGAACAACACTAGCGTGTCCTGGTAGCCGTGAGCCAGAGCGGCGCAGGCGATAGCGGTGAAGAGCGTGAGGACCGAGCGAGCCGCGAGGCCTCGGCGGTGGTGTTGATTCCGCATGGCGATTCCACTTCGAATACAAATGTCCCCCGCAGCAGGAAGAGCGTCGGAGTCCAACCGCCGGCTCTCGAAGGTCGAGCCGGCCATCTAGCTGGTGCGCCGAGGGCCTCGTGCTGATGGGGGGGCGCCAGAATGCGCTTTAGGGAGTCCAGCAGAGCTCCGGCGATCGCGCAAGTTGGGATAAGACGCAGATCCCTCTCGGCCGCACCCGAGGCCTGGCGCACGGGCCGCCGAGGGGCTGGAAAAAGCGCGATTGCGTTCGACCGTCCGCGCGCGAGCGACGCGAACGCAGCCGATCAGCGCCAACGGAATGGCGCCCGATTCGATGACTCCAAGAGTGCAGCTCGTGGTGAGCGGCGCACGACATGACTGGACTTCACATGCATGACACCCCTCGTTTCGCAACACGGACGTGCGTTCTACTCCCAAGGCTCTCTGCCGCGAGCCTTGGGCAGGGCACACAGCAGCTGGTCTGGAGCTTCGACGGCTCGGGCAGCGGCACGCGCAGCGAGCAACCTCGACGGGCGTGCGGAGATCGCGATCGGCGCGCCGCAAAACAACACGAACCCGGTGCAGTCCGGTTACGTCGAGGTGCGCTCGGGGATTGACGGCTGCATGATCGGCCTTTGCCAAGGGCCGACGATCGGCGATGGATACGGACTGGCTGTCGCGAGCGCCGGCGACTTCGACGCCGATGGCTTCGACGACCTGATCGTGGGGGTGCCCTTCCGCGACACGGCGCTTCACACGGGCGCCGGGTCGGCCTGGGTCTACAAGCACAAGTTCTTCGGCAGCCCGGTCGGGGCGACCTACTGCCACTGCACCGGCAACGGCTCCTGCGGCAACGGCCACGGCAGTCAGGGCGGCTGCCACAACTCGGTCACGACCGGCGGAGCGGCTCCGGGTGGCGCGCTCCTGGAGGCCTACGGGTCGACGAGCCTCGGCGCGGACGACCTGCGCTTCTCCGACAACGACGGGCGCGTGGCCTACGGGCCGTGCGTGGTGGGCACCCTCAACAACATCATGGTCGGATCCCAGGTCGCGTTTCAGCTGTACTACCGCGACTCGAGCGGCCCGTGCGGGCAGGGGGCCAACCTGACGAACGCGATCTCGATCACCTTCACGCCTTGAACCGACGTCCGACCCACGTCGGAAGAGGAAGCGGGGCGACGCGGATCCCTTGCGAGTCACTCTGCGCGATCCAGGGCGGTGGTGACTTCCTTGAGCGGAGAACGTGCGGAAATGGCCGAGGCGGCAGCGAGGAAGGAAGCGATCGCTACGGCGGCCAAAACGCCAAACAGGAGTGCGTACCGGCGGTACGCGAGCGAGGTCTTCATTCGCCTGGCAGGTAGGCTAAGTCCAAGGTGCGTTAGCTCCCAATAGCTGGAGCTGCGTCCGATTGGAGCACGAGTCTCGGACAAATGGAACTCGCGGTGTGCCCTTTGCGGACTCGTTTCGAGACGGAAACTGCAGGAAAGCGTCGCTGATCCCGACGATGTGCGCGTCGTCTCCGCGGTCAGCACGAGCGACTCGCGAGCGACGCCCAAGGGGTTGACCGCATCGCTCGAGACCTCGACACACCGATTCTGCAACCGCGGCGGACCGCGCCCTGCAACAACGATTCGGTGCGTGACGTCGTACGCGGCAATCGCTTCGGTGCAGGACCACACCGAGCTCGGGGCGATCGAGCTCGAAGCGATGGAGGGCGGCTTCCGGAGGCGCTCAGCAGAGCCGGCGCAGCGGACAGCGCTTGCACATCTTGCGCGGTGGCTTGTCGCAGCAGCTCTTCTTGAGCTTTTCTCGTCGCGCGACTTCCTGCACCACGCGCTGAGTTCGCGAAGTTCCTCCGCTAGACCAACGGGTCGGGCGTCAAGCCGATCGCGGAAGTGTACGAGAAGGCGACCAGGGAGGACTTCGCCGAGCTGTGCACGGGCTGGCGTGAGCACGTTCTCGCGATGCCGCCAGTCGACACGATCGAGTGGGTGCTCTTGGATTCGATCGAGGGCGCGAACAAGGGCGAGGACCTGCGCATCGACGACATCGTCTGGAGCGTCGACGGTGTCGAGGTCGATCCAAAGAGCAAGGTCGACTTCGAGCTCGCCGTCATGGGGCGCACCGCAAACCTGAGGGACTGAACAAGAGCTGGATCGAGAGTCAGCCGCGTCGCACGGGTAGGGGGAGTACCGACGGATTCGTGCACGCCTCGCTACCTACCGCAGCCCCACGATCTCACTCCCGTCGAGGTCGATGTGATTCGCCTGCGGCACCCGCGGGAGTCCCGGCATGCGCAGGATGTCCCCGGTCAGAACGACCAGGAAACCCGCGCCCGCGTTGAGCTGGATGTCACTCACCGTCACCTCGAAGTCCCGCGGCCGCCCGTGCAGCTTCGGGTCATCGGAGAGCGAGCTCTGTGTCTTCGCGATGCAGATCGGCAGGTCGGCGAAACCCAATCGCTCGAGCTCCTTCAGCTTGCGCTCCGCGCTCTTGGTGAACGCGATGTCGCGCGCGCCGTACATCGTCTGCGCCACGGCCCTGATCTTGTCGGGAATGGGCGACGTCAACTCGTACAGCGGATGGAACGGCGTGTTGTGGTGCTCGGCCTGTTCGACGACGACGCGCGCGAGGTCGACCGCGCCCGCCCCGCCGTCGGAGAAGTGGGTCGCGACGGCGAAAGGGACGCCCTGGGATGCGCAGTGGCGCGCGACGACGGCGACCTCCTCGTCGGTGTCGGTGGGGAAGCGGTTGAGCGCGACGACCGGGCGTTCGCCGAAGTGGGCGATGCTCTCGATGTGCTTCTCGAGGTTGGAGAGTCCGCGCTCGACCGCGGCGGGGTCGGGTTGGTCGAGGTTCTTGCCGTCGTTGCCGCCATGCAGCTTCAGGGCGCGCACCGAGGCGACGAGGACGACGGCGGTCGTGTCGAGGCCGGCGCCGCGGCACTTGATGTCGAAGAACTTCTCCGCACCGAGGTCGAAGCCGAAGCCGGCTTCGGTGATGGTCCAGTCCGCAAGGTGCATCGCGGTGCGGGTTGCGAGCACGCTGTTGCAGCCGTGGGCGATGTTGGCGAAGGGGCCGCCGTGGACGACCGCGGGCGTGCCCTCCAGGGTCCGAACGAGGTTCGGCATCAAGGCGTCGCGCAGGAGGGCGAGCATCGCGCCGGTCACGTCCAGCTGCTGGACGGTTACCGGATCGCCGCCCGTCGTGAAGGCGACGACGGTGCGGTCGATCCGCTCGCGCAGGTCGGCCCAGCCGTCCGCCAGGCACAGGATCGCCATGAGCTCGGACGCCGCGGTGATGTCGAATCCTGCCTGGCGCGGGACGCCGTGGGTCTTGCCCCCCAGGCCGATGACGATCTGACGCAGGGCGCGGTCGTTCATGTCGATGACGCGCGGCCAGACGACGCGGCGCGACTCGATTCCGAGGGCGTTGCCGAAGTGCAGGTGGTTGTCGATCGCCGCGGCGAGCAGGTTGTGCGCGGACGTGATCGCGTGGAAGTCTCCGGTGAAGTGCAGGTTGATGCGATCGGCAGGCGTCAGCTGTGCACGGCCGCCGCCCGTTCCCCCGCCCTTCATGCCGAAGCACGGACCCAGTGACGGCTCGCGCAGGGCGAGGCACACCGATTGGCCGAGCTTGGTCAGCGCGTCGCCCAGCCCGATGGTCGTCGTCGTCTTCCCCTCGCCGCCCATCGTCGGCGTGATGGCCGAGACGAGAATGAGGCGCGAGGGAGCCTCGCGTCGGCGCGGCTCCTCGAGTAGGTCCAGATCGATCTTGGCGGCATACGCCCCGTGGGGGTGCAGGTGCTCGGAAGATAGTCCCAGGGTTTCGGCGATACTCGAGATCGGGTGCATGCCGCAGAGCTTAGCGGTCGGGCGCGGCATTCGTGAGAAAACGCCACACCTCGGTCGGCGGCGGACTACGCTCGGAGAAGATCGCACGCAACCCCAGCCCGAGCTTCCCGCCATGTCGACCCTTCGAGCTCTCGCCCTGCTGACGGCCCTCCTTGGCGTCCCCAATGCCGTTCGTGCGCAGGTCCATATGAACGAGACCTACGTGGCGATGTCGGGTCCCGACCGGATGGAATTCATCGAGCTCATCGGGCCTCCCGGCTTCTTGCTCGACGGCTTCGTCCTCTTGACCCTGGAGGGCGATGGCACGACGGCGGGGCTGCTCGACCACGCGTGGGACCTCAGCGGGAACATCATCCCCGCCGACGGCTACTTCGTCGTCGGCACGGACATGGTGCCCAACCTCGACTACAGCACCGGCACCCAGGACACGATGGACAATGGGACGACGACGTTCTACCTGATCCGCACACCGCAGCCAGCGATCATCCTGTCGCTGATCGGTGTGCCGATGGACCCAGACGGCGACGGCGTCACCGACCTCGCGAACGATCCCAACGTCACGATTCACGAAATCATCGCCATCGTCGACACGGGCTACCCCGCCAACGACGCCGTCTTCGACTGCACGCCCGTGATCGGGCCCGACGGCACGATGCTCGCATCCGGTGCGTTCCGCCCGCTCGACTTCCCGAATCCGTTCTGCCTCGACGAGTACCTCGATTTCAACCAGACGGGCAATGCGACGCACCCGCCGCCGACGCCCGGCGCACCGAACCCGATGAGCCTGACCGGCTGCACGCCGACGTCGATCTCGGTCGGCTGCTTCGCCGACGTGCCGCTCGGCGCCAACTACTGCACGCCCGCGCTTCCGAACTCGACCGGTTTTTCCGCATCGATCTCGGGTCACGGCAGCCCGGTGCCGGCGGACGGGAACATGACGCTCGTGGCCGAGGGGATGCCGCCGGGGGAGTTCGGCTACTTCCTCGTCGGCAACACCCAGGGCTTCTTCAATCCGCCCGGCTCGGGGGGATTCATCTGCATGACGGGCACGATCGGCCGCTACAACCAGGCGGGCAACATCGGGCAGGGGCCGAGCTTCTCGATCACGATCGATCCGCTCGCGCTTCCACTGAGTCCGCCCGTCGCCGGTCAACCCGGCGATACGTGGTACTTCCAGGCCTGGTTCCGCGACTTCGGGGGCGCGACGAGCAACTTCACCGACGGGCTCGTCATTCAGTTCCTGTAGAACGACGGGCTGCCCAGCAGCCCGCGGGCGGAAACGCGAGCCGTGCTGCGTTATGCTCGCCGGATGCCCTGGTTCGAAGCTCCGACCCCCGCGTTCATCGGCGTCGTCCACCTTCCGCCGACACCGGGCTCCCCGCGCTACGAGATGGATGGGGGCGTGGACGCCCTGCTCGCGGCGGCTGTGCGGGACGCGCGCGCGCTGCGCGCCGGCGGAGTGGACGCGGTCATCGTCGAGAACTTCGGGGATGCACCATTCTTCAAGGATGCCGTGCCTGCCGAGACCGTCGCGACGCTCGCGCTCGCGCTACGGGCGGTGCGCGACGAGGTGGGAGAGGTGCCCGTCGGAATCAACGTCTTGCGCAACGACGCGCGCGCCGCGCTGGGGCTGTGTGCCGCGGCGGGTGCCGATTTCCTGCGCGTGAACGTCCACGTCGGCGCCGCCGCGACGGACCAGGGCATCGTCGAAGGGCGGGCGAGCGAGACGCTGCGTGAGCGTCAGCGCCTGTGTCCTGAAGCCGCGCTCCTGGCGGACGTGCACGTCAAGCACGCGACGCCGATGTCGCGCGAACCGATCACGCGCGTCGCCCGCGACACGCTCGCCAGGGGGCTCGCCGACGCGGTCATCGTCAGTGGGGCCGCGACCGGCGACGCGCCGGATGTCGCTACGCTGCGCGAGGTGCGGGAGGCGGTCGGGAGCGCGCGCGTGCTGATCGGGTCCGGGCTCGGGCTCGACGCCGAGGCGGCGCGCTTCCTGGAGATCGCCGATGGTGCGATCGTCGGCACGGCGCTGAAGCGCGATGGCCGCGTGGAGGAAGCGGTCGACGTGGATCGCGTGCGGGCGATGCGCGCGCAGTTCGACCGCGCGCTGCGCCCCTGAGACGTCCATTCCTGCGGGGCGGTCGGAACACTAGTGGTGTGATGGTGACATTCGCAGTCGTATCCCGGCCCGCATGCACGCGCCACGGCGTTGCGGCTCCTGCGACCAATCCCAGTATCACCGTATTGGCAGCGAAGTTGCGTCGTCGCCGCGCCCTGTGGCACGCACACGCGAACTCGGGATAAGA
>JAAELL010000364.1 GCA_024226735.1 bacterium
CGATCGCCTGCGCCCGTTCGGCCGCCGTCGCGCCGCGGCGGCCCAGCAGCGCGTCGACCTTGGAGCGCTGCTCCTCGAGCACCCGGGCGACCGCCGGCTCCATGTCGTCCAGGGGCGGGTGCGGGATCGCGGGCGCGGGCGCAGCCTCGGATTGGGCGGGCGCGCCGGGCGTCTCCGGCTCCGGCGCGCAGCCGGCGAGGATCAGCAGTAGAAGGCAGGCCGGGCTGCTCAAACGACCCTGGAGAGCGGGAGTGGAGCTCATCGCTTGATTCTGATCGATAGCCGGGCACGAAAAAAGGGACGAGCCGCGATCGGCTCGTCCCTTGCCGGCTGCCGGCCAACCGGCTGCCCGTCAACGATGGTCGCGATCAGTCGCTATCGCTATCGCTATCGCTGTCGCTATCGCTATCGCTGTCGCTGTCGCTGTCGTCGTCGACCGGCGGCGACGCGGTCGCCTGACCCTGGTTGCCGGTGTAGTCGGTCGCGGTGACCACCAGCTCCAGGCTCGCGCCCTCGATCTCGAGCACGCCGTCGTCGATTTCGACCTCGCAGTCGCTGTCGCTGTCGCTGTCGCTGTCGTCGTCCTCCTCGAACGAGACGACCTGGCCGTCGTCGACCGGGATCCCCGGGCAGCCCGGCGTCTGAAGCTCGGCCGTAACCTCCGGGGCCGGGTCGCAGCCGTCTGCGGCGCTGAACGACACCACCAGGTTGCCGTCACTGTCGCTGTCGCTGTCGCTGTCACTGCCGCTGTCGCTGTCGTCGTCTTCGGCGACAGGATCGAGACTGGCGGTGACCGCGGGGCCGACGCCGTCGACTACGTTGAGCGCGACGTTGTCGACCTGGGCGTACCAGTCCCAATCACCGAAAGTGGGATCGTAGTAACGCCAGCGGACCTGGACGTCGGTCTCGCCCGCGTAGGCGGAGAGGTCGACGGCTACCGCTTCGCCCGGCAGGCCGAAGGGCACGCCGTGGTTCTCGTTCCATGACAACAGGTTCGACCACGAGCTGCCGCCGTCGGTCGAGATGTCGAGGTCGAGGAAGTCCGGGCCGATGTTGAGGTAGCTGGCCAGGTAGTCGAGGGAAGCGGACGCCGCGTCGCCGAGGTTGAACGGGTTGCTGCGCAACTCGGTGTCGTACTCGAAGGAGGGAAACGCGTCGCTATTGACCGAGGCCGCGTTACCGTCGCCGCCGGTGTAGTTGGCGGCCAGGCCCGAGCTCGCGACGTCGGTCCAGACCACGCCGCTGCCTTCGTTGTCGACCACGGTCCAGCTGTCGGCGATGCCGTCGACGAACTCGACGAGGGCACCGTCGCACGTCAGGTCGGTGACGATCCGGGTGCAGGTGCTGGCACCGCCTGGGATCACCACGTTGTCCGACAGGATGACGTTGTCGATGAAGAAGTTCGAACTGCCGCCGTTGACGGCGTAGATCTCGGACTGGAAGAAGATCTCGTGTACGCCGCCGTCGGCGTAGGCACTGAGATTGACGGTCTGCTGGGTGTATCCCAGGTTTCCGCACAGCGGGCTCGAGCCGAGCGAGAACCACTCGAGGTTGCTGTCGACGAACAGGGCGGCGTAGTCGTCGCCGCTGTCGCAG
>JAAELL010000365.1 GCA_024226735.1 bacterium
GCGCAGCGCTCGCGGTGGCGAGGGACCGCAACGGAATGCGCATCACGCACTTCTCCGTGCAGTCCAACCACCTGCATTTGATCGTCGAGGCCGATGATCGACGCTCCCTTTCTCACGGGGTGAAGGCGCTCTTGTGCAGAATCGTCGCGGGCCTGAATCGACTGTGGAATCGCACCGGCGGCATGTTCGTCGATCGGTACCACGACCACGTGCTGCGCACGGCGACGGAGGTACGGCGTGCCATCGCATACGTCCTCTTCAATGCCCAACGCCATCGCGCGTGGCCTCGATCGATCCTCGATCCGTTCAGCTCCGCTCCCGCTTTCGATGGCTGGTCGAGCCCTCCGCGCATCGAAGGCACAGACTCGGCACCGGTTCCCGTCGTGCCCCCGGGCACGTGGCTGGGCGCGAAGGCCTGGCTCCGCGAGTGTCCACTGCCACCGACCTCCCCGTACTGACTCCGCCGCGCCGCGAAGCATCCGCCCCTTCAAGTTTTGCCTCCACCCCCGATCGCGCTCGCTTGTAGCGCCCCACCCCAGCCCGATCGGCACTTGGGGCGCACCACAGGACACTAGCGGCTAGCCGCCCTCCTTCATCGCCGCCAGCTTGTCCCCGTACGCCCGTCCCACGACGTTGCGCTCGAGCAGGGCCAGGACCTTGCGGGGATTCTCCTCGTCGACGACTGGCACGGCGCTGACGCCGCGGCGTGTCATGAGGCGCTGGACCTCGTGCAGGCTGTCGCTCATCGTCACGGTCGTGACCTTGTCGTGCATGAAGTCGCGCACGATGACCATGTCCTCGACGACGTCCATCAGGAAGATCCGACGCAGGTCGGTCAGCGAGAAGATGCCGACGAGCTGGTCGCCGTCCGCGACGACGGGGAAGTGGGTCTCGTGCGAGTCGGCGACGATGCGCATCGCGCCCTTGAGCGTGACGTCCTCGTGGATCAGGCGTGGCGGTCGGGCCTCGCCCAGTACGTCCGAGACCTTGATCCCCTGCAGCACGTCGACCACGAAGTCGCCCACGTGGGCGGGGGAGTCGATCGGGCCCGGTACCTGCGCGCGGTAGAGCGTCCAGCGCGTCGACAGCATCATGTGCACGACGGCGACCAGCATGAGCGGTGCGAGCAGGCTGTAGCTGCCGGTCATCTCCGACACCATGATGACCGATGCGATCGGTGCTTTCGCGACGCCAGCGAAGAAGCCGCCCATTCCGACGAGCGCGAAGCAGGCGGGATTGATCTCGAGCGCTGGAATCAGCGCGTCGGCGCCCTTGCCGATCAACGCCCCGACCATTGCGCCAATCGCGAGCGCGGGAGCGAACACTCCGCCCGATCCGCCCGAGGAGATCGTGAACGACGTCGCGAGGATCTTGGCCAGGATCAGGGCGAGTAGCGCGCCGATCGTCAGCGTGCCCGCGATCGAAGCCTGCATCAGGCCGTAGCCACCGAAGAAGACTCCGCCTCCAGCGGCCAAGGGCCCGACGCCGAGTGCGACCACGCCCATGAGGAAGCCGCCGAGTGCGGGCCGCAGGTGTTTCGGCAGCACGTTCAGTCGGTCGAAGCCGGAATGGATGCCGTAGAAGACGTGCGTGTAGAGCCATCCCGCGAACGCACACGCGATCCCCAGCGCGAGGTAGACCACCAGGTGCGTCGGGTCGTCGAAGCTCAGCGTCGTGAGCACTTCGGGCGCGATCTCAACGGCGCGGTGCTCGCCCGAGATCGCGGTGAACGTCGCGTAGGCGAAGATCGACGAGATGATGCAGGGGATGATCGCCTCGCCCTCGAACTCGGCTTTGCGGTACAGGACCTCGGGCATGAAGAGCGCGCCGCCGAGCGGCGAACAGAACATCGCCCCGACCCCGGCCGTCGCGCCGGACATCAGGAACAGGCGCCGGTCGCGGTCCGACAGCTTGAGCGCCGTTGCGATCGAGCTGCCGACGCCGGCCCCGACCTGTGCGACCGGACCCTCTTGGCCCGCCGAGCCACCGCTACCGATCGTCAACGCGCTGGTCAGCGCCTTGAGGTAGATCACGCGCTGGCGCACGACCCCCTTCAGGCGGTGGTACGAGCGCACGACGGAGTCCGTGCCGTGTCCCTCTGCCTCGGGCGCCCACTTCTGGATGATCCAGCCGACGAGCAGCCCGCCGAGCGTCGGGATGAGCAGGACCAGCCGCCAGTCCGCGCCGGCGGCTTCCTCGCCCGTGACCCCCGTCGGCCGCGCGAAGAACCACTCGCGCGTCAGCTCGATCATCCCCTTGAACGCGTACGCGGCGACGCCACCCACGAAGCCGACGAGCGCGGACAGCAGCACCCATTTCGTGAAGCTGCCGAACTCCGCGGATTGGGAGAGGCTCGCGAGCGCCCCGCGCAATCGTCTCTTGGCTGCGGCCACGGGCTGCTAGTCCTCGGCCTCAGGCCACAGCCGATCGCGTTCGTCCCGCACTTCGCGTAGCACCGCGTCGAGCGTCGGCCCCTCGTCGAGTGTGAACAGCGTCTCGAAGTTGAGCTGGCACACCGCGCACACCGGACGGGTGCCGCGGTAGCTCATGATGTCGGCCTTCTCGAGCACGACGTCCTCGAGGCCGTAGCCCTCGGCGTCGATCGGGCTGCCGTCCTCGTCGAACCCGAAGAACGCTTTCACCTCCGCCGGCGTCCGGCGGCAGAGATAGCAGCGGTCCTCTCCGCCGGAGCGGTCGAGCGCGGCGAAGTAGCGGTGGAATTCCTCGTCGAGGCGGCCCATGGCGTGAAATCGTAATCGTGCGGCGTTCGCCGCGCGAACTGCTAAAGCAGCTCCCCCTCCGGAACCTGCTCGACCTCCAGCGGTCGGTCGGTGCGAGCGGTGATGCCGTATACCAGTTTCTGCGGCTTCTTGCCGAACACGCGCTCCAGCTCGCCCAGCTCGTTCTCCAGGCTCGCCGTCGAGCGCGAACCGTCGGGAACGACGATGCCGGCGATCGTCTCGCCCCCGACCGTGCGTCCGACCGCGTGCACGTAGCGGCCCTCGAATCGGCCGACCTCGACGACCTCGTCTCCCACGAGCTCGGCTGCCTCGCGGCGCAGGTGGGCGAGGACGAGGTCGGTGCGCGCCTCGTCGAACAGGCGCGGGAGGTCTGGCTCGATGAACTCCTCGTAGACGCGCTCACCGCGGCCGGCGTGGACGAGCGAGATGTGAGGCTGGACGTGGCGGAAGTGGAACGCGAGGAAGCGGTCCGCGATGCGGTAGCGCCCGCGCCGCGAGCGCAGCGGGTCGGGGTCCGTGATCGGCACCTCACGCTCGACGAGCCGCAGCTCGCGCAGAACGTGCAGGTACTTGTTCGCCGTCGTCGAGTCGACGCCGACGCTCAGCGCGATGTCGCCCACCCGTTCGGCGCCGCGCGCGACAGCGGCGAGGATGCTGTTGTACGTCGCGGGGTTGGTCAGCTCCGCGCGCAGGAGGAACTGCACCTCGTCGAAGAGATAGCCCTCGGGCCGCAGGATCTCCTTGAGGATGTTCTCGCGCAGCTTGCGCCGCGGGTCGAAGCGCCGTAGGTAGGCCGGCATGCCGCCCAGGATCGCGTACGCCAGCACGCGCTCCTTGACCTTCCAGTCATCGAAGAACGCGAGTGCCTCGAGCGGCTCGAGGGGCTCGAGCCGTCTCTGACCGGTGCGTCGGCCGAACAGCGGCGAACGCTCCGCGAGGACCTCCTTCTCCATGAACGACACTTGGCTGCCGCAGAGCACGAGCATCAGTCGGCTCTTCTTGCCGCGCGTATCCCAGAACTTCTGGATCTGCGAGGTCAGCCCCTTGGACGAGTCGCACAGGTAGGGGAACTCGTCCAGCACGACGATGAGTCGCTCGTCCCCCGCGCGCTCTGCGGCGAACCCGAGTGCGGCGGGCCAATCGGGGAACTCGATCCCGTCGACCAACGAGTCGCCGAGTCCCTCCTTCAGCGCGTCGCGGAACGAGCGCAGGTTGTCGCGCTCGCGGACCTGCGCGGCGAGGAAGTACACCGCCTTGCGTCGCTCGCACAGACGCTGCAGGAGCTCGGTCTTGCCGACTCGCCGGCGACCGTAGAGCACGAAGAACTCCGCGTCCCGGGACTCCGAGAGCTCCTCGAGGACGGCCAGCTCACGCTCGCGACCAATGAACATGGGGGGGGAGTATACTGCCTGTTATTATACGTGCAAGTATAATACTAGGCCGCCCTACCCCCGCCAGGGGCTCCCAGAGGGGTCTAGCAGCCCGTTGAAAAAGTCATTCGGCGCCATGACGACATCCTCCACGCCCGGTCGGCACCTGAAAGCCTCCCCGAATCCACGAATTCGCCTACGTTTCCAGGCGCCAACCGGACGCGGATGCTGTCGCCCTGGCA
>JAAELL010000366.1 GCA_024226735.1 bacterium
CCATGACGACATCCTCCACGCCCGGTCGGCACCTGAAAGCCTCCCCGAATCCACGAATTCGCCTACGTTTCCAGGCGCCAACCGGACGCGGATGCTGTCGCCCTGGCATCCGAAGCACTTCTTCAACGGGCTGCTAGGGACGTGGAGAGACCGTTTCACTGGTCGTGGAGTGTCCTGCTGGTAGCGATCGGTGTTTCCCTGACCGTGCACTTGGGGGCGCTGGTGTTGGCTGACAGCTTGGTGTCGTACGACCTCGTCTCCTTGGACCCGACGCAGCTCGAGCTCGACGACGCGAGCGACGCTCTGCCATGGAGGCCAATCGAAGCCAGCGCCGACCGGCAGCGTTACCCTCTGCACGCGCCGGGCTCGGCGACCCGCGTCGGACTGTTCGGAATCCTCTTCTCGGGTTTCTGGATCATCCTCATCTGGGCCCTCGACCGGCGGTCGGATCGCCCGACGAGCATCTTCGCGGTGACCGGAGCGGTGCTCGTCGTTCTCGGCGGTCTCGCACTCGTACGCATCATGAATGAGGTGAGCTCATCAGGTGGCTGGCTCGAGGTCGGGCTCGGCCCCTACCGGGTCACGTTCCTCCTGTGGACGTGCGCCCTGGCGTGCGGTGTCTGGTCGCTGCCAGGACTGCTCTGGCGCCGGCATCGTGGCGCGCTCCTCTCCGCGTGCGCGATCGCGGTCCCATTGGGCTGGGGCTGGATCATCTACGCGGTCTTGATCCGGCAACCACCGACCCCCGTCGAGTTCCGCGACGTGAATCTAGCCGTCAGCGCATGGATAAAGCCGGACAAGCCCGACCCTGACGATCCGGCTTCAACCCTGCGCGTGACGGTGGGAGATCGCGGGCTATCGCTCGCTTGGTCGACAGGCGGAGTGTGGAGGCCGGAAGTGGAGCGACACGAGCTGACACCCCTGGTGCGAGACCTCGTCGTCGCCGAGGAAGAGAGCGCTGTCCTTCAGCTCGCCGTGGATCGGACGATCCGCGTCGAACAAATGGAGGAAGTGCTTACGGACCTTCGAGCCGGTGGCCTGTCGAAGCTGCAGCTCATCGCCCTGGTTCCGGCGTCGCAGCCGCTCTTCGGCAAGCTGTCGACCTACCTCGATCCCGATGAAGGCGTTGGCACGGTGCGACTGACGCGCGACGGCGTTGGGCCCGTCCTCGAAGTCGCCGGTCAACGGCTGAAGGGACCGGCCGTGGACGAGGTGCTGCGGAGTCGCTCTCGAGGGGCAGTTGCCTGTAGTTTAAGAGTGGACGGCGACCTGACATGGCAGGAGCTCATCTCCGCGTTCGACGCGCTCTTCGCGGTCCAGGTTCCCCTGCTGCGCGACGCCGGCACGTCCCAAGTCGCATCTCGGTTTGGTGCCCGAAGAGGGACTCGAAAGCATCGACGAGGGTGAGCCTCGCCCTCTGCTGCCACGCCGAGGCCGGCGCCGACGAGGCGCGTTAGAGCACTCATCGAGGTGAGGAAGGCATGCGCGGACGAGGAGGACGCCGAGGCCCTCGGTTTCCTACGCGAGGCCGCGGACAAGATCGAGGGCGGGCGCTGAACGCGCGGCCGGCTGTTGGAGGCGAGGTGCGCGGCGAAAGCCTCGTGTTCCAGGCGTGGTTCCGCCCCCCCGCGGACGCACGAATCGGTGCACTGCGCAGTCTACTCTCGAGCATGGTGAGAGTTCGGTGCTGGGCTGGCGCTCGTCCTCGCACAGCTACCCATCGTGGCTCGCCTGCGCGGCGCACGGCTGCTCGGCATGTTCGCCGTCTACCTCTTCCTCGCCGTGATCGGGGCTCTCTGCGACGTCGCGGCCCTGGGCGCGGTGGGGAATCTCGGATTGAAGCTGCTCTTGATGTTCACCGTGTACCTCGGCTTCTTCGCGGCTTCCATCCTCGAATGAGCCAGGCCCGCGGGCGAGAAGCGACGATTGAGTCCAAGAGGCGCGGGCGTTGATCCGTTGGCGGGGTACGGGCTGAGAAACGCCCGTGACCATCATGCGAATCCTCCTCCACGTCGGAGCGGCTCTCGCCATCACGGCGACCTGCTACCTGTACTCCTCGGGCGCACCGGCCGCACACGTCGGTCCCCTACCCGACATCCCGCACACGGCCTGCGCGACAGGCTGCGCCGCCGCCGCGCCCGCAGCGGACGAGCTATCCGAGTCGGATTTCTCGTCTCTGTTGCGGACGCTGGCGAACGAGCCCGAGCCCGCGCGGAGCGAGGCGTTCGAGACGCTGCTCTTCCACGGCCGGCGCGCGCTCGAGATGCTCGCAAGCCGTGACGGCTTTGCTCTCGATGCAGAGCTCGAGTCGGTGCTGCGCCGCGAGCTCGCTCGGACGCACGCGACGCTGAACGTGAGGCTCGTCGACGAGGACGGTTTCGACCACTTGCGGCTCGGCGAGCAGCGCCTCATCTTGGGCACCAAACGGCATCTGTTCGCCAATGACGCGCTCGCTTTGAAGCAGCCTGAAGTCAGCGGCACCGTGCGGCGCGTCGGCGCCGAGCGCCTGTGGGCGCGCTTGTGAATCGAGGGCGCCCACTTCGTGGCGGGACCGTGGTTCACGGTTCAAGAGAGCTCTCGCGACTGGCAGCGGCTCGACACCCTCTGGATCAGCGACGGGAAGGGGCCAGTTCGCGCCCACCTGGAAATTCAACTGCAGCTCGAAGAAGCGAAGGAATCACGATGAATCGAACGCTCACGACGATCATGGCCTGGCTCGTGGCCTTTGCGCCGACGCTCCCCGCGCTCGCCGACCCGTGCGGCATGGTGCCCCCCATCTACCTCGGCCAGGGACGACCGATCGAGCGGATCGGCGTGCAGAAGACCTACGTCTTCTACAAGGACGGCATCGAATCGATCGTGATTCGACCCGGCTTCGCGGGGAAAGTCGACGAGTTCGGCATGCTGATCCCGTTCCCCTCTCCTCCGGCGATCCGCAAAGTGGCGGACGACGTGTTTCCGCACATCGCGGCAGCGGTCGATCCGCCCGAGGTCGTGGTCGATCTGCATCCGGGCCTCATGTTCGGGCACCCCAGCGGGGTACTCGCCGTCCGCGAGAGCAGTCTGCACTACAGGTGCAAAGATGCTGAGCAGGTGCGCGTGATTCGTGAGGAAGCGGTCGGGATGTACGCCGTGGCGGTGCTCGAAGCCGGTAGCGCGCAGGCGCTCAAGGTCTGGATGGACGATCACGGCTTCCGGTATCCGGACGGGATGGATCGAGTCTGTGAAGACTACGTCGAGCAAGGTTGGTGCTTCGTCGCGGTCAAGGCACGCGTCGGTCAGAAGGCCGGCGCCGATCCGAGACCGGGCATGCAGGGCGTCGACACGGACCTGCCCGCGGACGCCCGCTTCGACGGGCACGTTCAGGCGATGGGCTTTCGCTTCCGCACCGAGGAGTTCGTCGTTCCGATGCGCCTCTCGGCATTCAATGCGGGCGAGCTGCGGAACATCGTCTACATCCTGAGCGACGGTCCGAAGCGGATCGCCAACCTCTCGGAGGGGTTTGTCGTGCGGCAGGTACCGGGTTCTCAGCTCTATCGAAACTTGACCGACCCTCTGCCTCTGCGGGTTCTGGGCGGCAGCATCGCGAGCATCCCGGATTGGCGGCGCAATGGCCTCCCCCAGGAACGCAACCCCATTCCGCACAACGGAATCGCGCGGGACGTGTTCGCCTCCGACCTGCTCGCAGTGCGCAGCGGTCGGCTCGAGCATCGTTTCGAGGAGATGGAGAAACAGCTGCTCGACGTCGGTGAGCGCCTCGGGCTGCGCGGCCCGGAGCTCGACGCTCTGCACCGCGAGGCCCTGGCGGCCGAGCGCGAACGCGCCGTGCAGACGGCCCTCGGCGACCTCATTCAGATGACACTCACGGTCGTCGACGGCGACTTCCCACGCGACGTCATCGCAGCGGACAACCTGAAGTTCAGCGCGTACACGATGCCGGCCCCGCTGAACGCTCCGCAGCGCTACGACGCCAAGCACGAGGGGCCAGCGCCGGCGCTCGGCGGTTTCGTGACGCAGGGAGCGGTGTCGGGAGCGCGGACCCTGCCCTGGCTCTTCGCGATCGCGGCCGGCGCCTACGCCATCTGCCTGGTACGGCGTGCGAGTGCGGGACGCCGGAGAGTGCTCGCG
Source organism: bacterium (assembly GCA_024226735.1). GTDB lineage: Bacteria > Planctomycetota > UBA1135 > UBA1135 > JAAELL01. Next base: position 4,129 of record JAAELL010000366.1, read on the forward strand.
ACGGTCGTGTCGACGGCCGTACTCGGGCTGATCGTGCTGACGCCTCCACAGGCGGCCCAGACCCCCGTGCGCGACACGCACAGCGGATGCAAGGCGACCGACGTCATCCAGCTCTTGGCGCAGGCGCGCGAGGGCACTTCGTTGATCGCGCGCGGACGCGCCATCGCCAGTCTGGCCGAACGCGGCGGCGAGGCCGCCGAGCGCGGATTGAGAGCGCTGCAGGATGCGAGGGACACGGCGCTCGTGCGCATCTGGGCGTCGGCCGCTCTGGTGCGGCTCGCCGATTCTTCGAGCGAGCTCGCAGTACTCTCGGCGCGCACGGCGAGCGATCCGGTACTGGTGCGACCTGTCGCAAGTCGCTGGCTCGCCCTCCTGAGGGACTCGAATGCCGAGGTCGCCCTCGCCGACGTGCTCGAAGCGCTCGGAAGCAGCTATCCGTTGCAGCAGAGAGTCCTGCCGGGGCTGCTCGAAAGGCCGACCGCCGAGTTCCTCGACGTGATGGTCGGAGCCGATGCGCAGAACGCTCGCAATCAGGCGGCCGCTTGCATCGCGACGCTGCAGACGCAGGGGCGCGAAGGCCTTGCAGCAGCGGTTCTCGCGCGACTGAAGTTCGACGCGGAAGCGAAGAACGTGCCTTGGTCCGGTGGTCCGCTGTTCCTCCCGTCGCTCCCGTGGACGAAGGAAGAGGGACGCGCGCTCGCGCGTGCGCTCATTTCCTGGCACGTGTGGTGCGAGCGCAACGGCCTTCATCCAGAGCAGCTCCAGATCCACAACAACCTGAACAGCTGGGCGCTGGCGAACGCGGCAGGCTACCCGATGCCCAGCCGGGTACTCGACTCGACGAGCTGGCTGTTCGTGTTCGCGGACATGGCTGGTGCCGTTGAGCTGGGAGCCATGCTCGCGGAGCTGGGGCTGGACGAGAAGCCGCTCTACAAGGTGTTGTTGGAGCTGATCACTCTGCGCCAAGAGACGAAGTGAGCGGGAACACGGAGCCGGTCATTCTCCGCGAAACGGCCGGCGATGCGGTGAGCTCGACCCGGATGCCTCCAGTGAGGACTTCGAGTCCACAGGCATATACGTGGTTGTCCGCCGGTCCCGACAGCGAGCGTGCCGGAAGGTGCATCAAAAGGAAGCTCGCGCTGAGTACACTCTGTCGTCGAACCCGGCACCGACCATGACGAAGAACAAGACTGGGCGCAGGATCTCCGGCGAGCGCAGGGACTTCGGCCGGAGATGAATCCAGACGCCAACGTGCGGAAGAGCCGACGGGCCCTTCAGGTGAGCATCGCGGTCGCGGTGCTCGTCTTCGCCGTCGACCCCTTCATTCCTCTTGGCGTCGCCTTCGGCGTGCCCTACATCGTCGCGGTCTTGCTCACGCTGTGGTCGCCGCGAAGGCACGACACGCTGCTCCTCGGCGTCGGTTGCTCGATCCTGACGGTCGCCGGCTACTTCCTGTCGCCCGAGCTGGGTGCCGACTGGCAGGTGATCTTCAACCGCGGGCTGGCGCTCTTCGCCATCTGGGTGACCACGGGCGTCTGCCTCGCCCGCAAGCGCTCGGAAGCGCGCCTGAAGGCGAGCCAGGCTTTGCTCGTCGAGCGCGATGAGCGGATGCGCGCCATCCTGGACACGGCCGCCGACGGAATCATCACGATCGACGAACACGGGGTCGTGAGGAGCTTCAACGCCGCCGCCGAGCGGATGTTCGGTTTCCACGCCGACGAGATCCTCGGCCGCAACGTCTCGCTCCTCATGCCCTCCCCGTACGATGAGGAGCACGATGAGCACATCGAGCGCTATCTTTGGACTGGCGAGTCGCACATCATCGGTTTCGGGCGCGAGGTCGTGGGCCGTCGGAAGGACGGGACTGTCTTTCCGCTCGACATCGATATCGGCGAGTCGCAGTACGCCGGGGAAAGGGAGTTCTCGGGGATCCTGCGCGACCTGACCGAGCGCAAGCGGCTCGAGGCGGAGTACCTGCAAGCCCAGAAGATGGAGGCGGTCGGTCGCTTGGCCGGGGGGGTCGCGCACGACTTCAACAACCTCCTCGCCGGCATCCTGGGAGGGCTGCGCATCGCCATGAAGGAGCTCGAGGAGGAGCACGCGGCCGTGCCGATGCTTCACGAAGTGCGTCAGGAGGTGGCCCGGGGCGCCTCGATCACCCGGCGGCTCCTCGACTTCACCCGCACCACCGTTCCGAACCCCAGACCGGTGGACCTCTGCGACACGGTCCACACCACGGAGCACATGATGCACCGGCTCCTAGGCGAGGACATCGAGCTGCAGATCGACTGCCGGACGGACGGCAGCCTGGTCCGCGCCGACCCCGGGATGATCGAGCAGGCCCTGCTCAACCTGGTCATCAACGCGCGCGACGCGATGCCGGGCGGGGGCCAGCTCGTCATCGCTTGCCGGGAGGCGGACCTGTCGCCCGAGGATCTCGGGCGGCTCGGCAGCGACACCGAGCCAGGGCCCTACCTATTGCTGTCGGTCCAAGACGACGGCTGCGGAATGGACGAAGAGACCGCGTGCAAGGCGAGGGAGGCGTTCTTCACGACCAAGGAGCCCGGGATGGGCACGGGGTTGGGCCTGTCGACGGTCGAGTCGATGGCAAAGGGCTGGGGCGGCTTCCTCGAGCTGCGAAGCACGGTCGGCGAGGGGACCGAGGTCCGGCTCTATCTCCCGCGTACGGATGCGCTCGAAGAGGCGGAGCCGTCCATCGCCGGCGCACCCTCTTCCGAGGAGATCGCGGCAACGGGCGGGACCATCCTCGTCGTCGAGGACGAGAAGCTCGTGCGCCTCGGCATCCAGCACATGCTCCAGGAGCTGGGCTACGTCGTGCGGACCGCCAAGGACCCGTTCGAGGCCCTCGAGGAGTTGCGCGCGGCCCGCGGGTCCCGGATCGATCTGCTCCTGACCGACGTGGTCCTGCCAGGCATGAGCGGGCCGGAGCTCGTCGAGACAGTCAGGGAGATCGCACCGCAACTCCCCTCCCTCTTCATGTCCGCCTTTCCGCAGGCCGAGCTCGTCGCACAGGGCAGAATCGAGGCCGGGACGCCGACGATCGAGAAGCCCTTCGGTCAGCAAGACGTGAGCGAGAAGGTGCGCGCCGCCCTCGCCCGACCCTGCCCTCCCGATTCCGACGGTTGACTCGGTCGGGTGCTGATCAGTCGGCGGGCAGGCTCGGGGTCCGCTTGATCTCTCGCAACCGATCGACCAGCGCCCGGCCCTTCTCGAGCTCCGCGCGCATCTCCTCCAGGTACTCGCGCGTCTCCGGCGCCGCGCCCGGCTGCAGTCCCGACTCGATCAGCATGCACCCGCTCGCGAGGGCGGTCATCACGTTCTTGAGGCCGTGACGGACGTCGTCCAGTTCGCTCTTGTCCATGTCTCCGGGTACGTGATCTTCCCAGCGTTCCACCGGTTGCAGCAGCGGGACATGTGCGTAGTTCCGCGTCCCCATCTGCGCACGCCGATTCTCCCCCCGGGGACCGCAGTGGTCCCCATGGAGCGGGATGAGCTACGGACTTATAGTCGGCTCTGAACCATGGAACTGGAACCATGAAGGGTGGCGACAGTAGCGGCCTCGCCGGCGATCTGGCACGGAACCTGATACCGGAGGGGAGCGGCTCGGGCGTCGAGCGCAGCATCTGCGAGCAGATCCTTGCGGACGTAATGGAGACCAGCCCACCTCCGCGCACATCGAGGGAGCTCCTGCTGGCCCTCGACCGGAATTGCCGCCACGGGGGGGTCGTCGCGATCGCGCTCCTGGCGACCGTGCGCCGCTGGGCTTCGGAGACGCCAGACCTGCCGCTCGAGGATCTCGTCGAGTGATCGGAGGCCGGCTGCGACCTGCGGTTTGCATCGCAGGCGGTTAGCCGATCACTGCGCCGCGAGGGCGCTCAGCAGCCGGTCGCGCGCAGCGTCGATCTCGACCGGATCGCGCGCGAAGTCGTGGACGTCGCGGCAGAGCGAAGCGGCCAGCTCATCCGCGAGCTCGCCTCTGCCGGACTCCGCCAGGACGCGTAGGAGCTCGAGCTCTTCCAGACCCTCGCGCAGGAGCGCCAGGCGCAGCGAGGCGATCGGCCCGTGCACGTTGGCTTGCGCGGTGTACTTCTCGATCAAGTTGCCCGGGTACAGGAGCATGCCTTCGCCTGCCGCCGGGGCGTTGCAGTGAGAGTGCTTCCAGGAGATCGCGTCGGCGAAGGGGTCGCGCACCTCGCGCCACAGCGTCGTCGCCCAGTAGAGGATCCCGCCCAGCCGGTAGCGCCAGGTGATCCAGCCGATCATCCGCGGGTCGGCCGCCTCTCGATCGATGTAGTAGTTCGCCTGCGGGTAGACCTGATCGCAGCTCACGTACCAGGTCACGGTCTCCCCGGCGGCCTGACGCTGCGCGATCGCCTCGCGGTTCTCGTCGAGGAAGCTGCCGTGCACGATCCAGTCGCTGCACGCGCCCACGAGGCTTCCCCAGCTCGGGTCCTCGGGAACGGGCTGCTCGGTCACGGCGAGCGGAACGTCAGGATCCACACCGCGCACGAGCGCCCCCCAGTAGCGGGCCTCGGCATATTCCTCGGCGGACTGCGGCTCGTCGACGGGCGCGAGGAAGACCAGCCGCTCGTACCAGCCGTTCTCGCGCGCGTGGGCGATCACCTGCGCGAGGTACTGCTCGGCCCACGCCCGAAACTGCTCCTCACCCGCGCCGGCACGCGAGACTCCGGGCGGGACGGCCCCGAGAGCAAAGCGCGCGAGCCCGCGTTCGACGAGGAAGCGCTCCAGGGCCGGGTCGGTCCACTCCACGACGTACTCCCCGTTCTCCACGCGCCCGGTCACGCCGAGATCGATGAAGGTGGGGTCACAGCGGTGATCCAGGAGGAAGCCCAGGTACTCGAACCACAGCTTTCGGAACTCCGGGCTCTCCGGGTCGAGCCCGTGCACGCGCGCGATCTCGCGCCCATAGAAGAAACCCATCTGCGCGGCGAAGGTCCGCCGCGCAGGCAGCTCGACGTCGACGATCGTGAGCTCGATTCCCACCGACCCCAGTACCTCATCCCCAGCGGACACGACGATCTCCCCGCGGTAGAGCCCGGGCGCTTGATCCCGAGGCACGTCGATGTCGACCCACAGGGGCTGGTGCTTGAGAACGGGCCCACGATCGCGTCGCGCCGAGCGCACGTCGAACGGCCGCGAGAGCGGCACGAGCGCGTCGGGCCAATACCCCACGCGTCCGTGCGTGCCCGTGGGCGCGTAGACCTTGACCATGTACTCGAGGAACACTTCGATCCGCTCCGCGGGCAGAAGCGCTTCCCCCCGCGTGAGGTCCGCCACGTCGACCGTGACACCTTCGACTTCGACGTGGTCGGCGGTGACGACCAGCTGAAACGGAACGTGCTCGCCACGCACCCCTCGAACGCGCACGACCCGCGCCGTCTCGTCCCAGACACCCTCGTGCGGAAGCTCGGCGCGACGGTCGTCCTGCACCTTCTCCGTGCATCCGGTGGCCCAGATCCGCACCGCTCCCTCTTGCGACGGGAGCAGGGCGAGGAGGGTGGCCGCGAAGATCGTCATCACGACATAGTACGGGGCACGAGGAGTGCCCCGCGACCGGGACGACGACTCCGCGGTTCGCGACTGCGTCCTTGGATCCGCATCGCCGAGACGTACTCTCGTGAGGTGCTCAGGTTGCCGGCCGTCATGGTGGGCACGGGGCTCCTGATCGGGGCCTACGTGGGGGGGAGCTGGACCGTAGGGCTCGCCGGGGCGGCGTTCGTCCTCGTCGGCCTGTTCGTCCTACGTGAGCTTGCCGTCCCGCAATCGTCCGACGAGTGAGGAGTCGACGCCCAAGCGCTTCACGTCTTCGCGATCCAGGCTGCGCAGCCACAGCTTGGCCTCGCGCAGGGCTTCGACATCATCGATGTCCTACCCGATCGGGTTCGTGTCCGCCTCGATGTTGCCCCGCACCTGAGCACGCGTTGGTACGAGGCTGGACAGCCGAGGCCGTACGTATCCCACGAGTGGCTCTTCGCGCGATGGGGATCCCGGCGGTTTCTTGTTCCGTCCTCGCGGATGATCGGATTCTACAACGCGGTCAACGGGGGCTTCTACGTCGAGTACGGCGGCTTTCCCTGTCGCGAAGAGAACGGAAGACCCACGTTCTCCATGCTCCCCATCTGGAAGCCCCGCGCGGGCGAGATGCCGCTCGTCCCAGACGAGTACCGCCCGTTCCTTCTGGAGACGCCCCTGCGCGGCACTGTCCGGATGGGGCGCAGCACATCCGAGCATGGCGAGCTGACGCTGGTCGAGGCGCGGGTCGATATCGGCTCGCGTGCGGGGCTGCTACCGGGCATGGTGCTGTTCTTCGACGATGTGCCCGAACTCCGCGGGATCGTCGTCGCGACCGGAGTAAGCAGCGGGTCAGTCGAGCTCCGAGCCCACCCGGCCGCGCTCGCGGTGCGGCCAGGGGCTCGACCGCCTCGACGCAGCACCCGCGCTCTGGCGAGCCCGCCTGGTACGAGAACTTGCAGGAGCGCCGTGGCGACCGCTGATTCCTGCTTCATTGCTTCATTCAGCCAGAGGACTGGTGCCTCACCGACCGGAAGGCGCCGGAGAGGCATCGACGAAGATCCTGGGGCTCAAGGGCTTGGAGCTGGTACCGGAAGCGGGACTTGAACCCGCACGACCTTGCGGCCAATGGATTTTGAATCCATCGCGTCTACCATTCCGCCATTCCGGCTCCGGTGCGCGTCAGGGTAGTGGCTCGATCAGCGGCGGGCAACCGCGGGCCGTGCGCATTGTTCCTGGCCCGGCTACTCCCAACGTGGACCCGGAGGGGGGGCGCGATCGGGCTAAGGGCCCGTCCGAGAACAAGTGTCAGGTTTCGGCGAGCCATCGTCGTTCCTGGCAAGGCGCGCCGCCGACGCGTATTCGCTGGATACTCGGAGAA
>JAAELL010000367.1 GCA_024226735.1 bacterium
CGCCCCGGTGAGGTCGGCGGCCTCATGCAGGACGTCCTTGATCTGCTGGTAGCGCTTGGGGTCCACGGTGCGGCACAGGCTAGCGGAGGCGCTACGGTGAGGCGCCCTGTAGGTCATCGGTAACCGTCCGACCCAGCCATCCCGGCTGCTCGCAGGCCGGGTTCGAGGGTGCAGCGTGACTCGCCGCGGCGGGGGCGCGGGGTTCTCGCTCAGTCGCCTGCGGCCGCAGCGGCGGCGCACTGCGCCGCCTTCCATCGCCGCGGCGTGAGGTCGGCGACGCGGGACACGGGCGTGCGCCCGATCCGCTCGATGACATCGACGAGGTACGCCATCGGTTCGACGCCGGCCGCCTTGCAGCTCTCGATCAGCGAGTAGAAGAGCGCCGCGTCGCGGCCGCCCTGCTCGGAGCCGACGAAGAGGCTGTTCTTGCGTCCCAGCGCGATGCCGCGGATCGCGGCCTCGAGCCGGTTGTTGTCCGGCTCCAGGCGACCGTCATCGACGTAGCGCTCGAGCGTCTTCCACTGCCCGAGCGTGTACGCCACGGCGTCGCCGAGCGCACTCTTGGGCAGCACTTCGGGCGCCCAGTACTCGAGCAGCTCGCGCAGCATCTCGAGGATCGCCGGACAGCGCTCGCTTCGGAGCCGCGCCCGCTCGACCGGGCCGAGCTTCTGATCCCTGGCCTCGCGCTCGACATCGTAGAGTCGCCCGATCAGCGCCACCGCCAGCGACGCCCGCTCGGGATCGCTCTCCATGGCGTGCACGAATCGGCGCCGCGCGTGGGCCCAACACCCAATGCGGATGCGACCGCTGCCCTCCTTGAAGAGCGCGTTGTGCGCGGCCGCGCCGTCGTTCTGGATGTAGCCGCGCATGTCTCCGAGGAAGCCCGCCGGTGCCTCGCCGCCGCGCGTCAGCGCGAAGTCAAAGACCACCGTGCCGCCCGGCCCGAGGTAGCCCCACAGATAGCAGCGGCTCTTCGGCTGCTTCTTGCTGTTTCGCTGCACCTCGATCCGTGTGTCGTCGAGTGCGACGATGTCGCCGGCGAGCACTTCGGCCACGAGGGCCGCACGAAGCGGCGCGAGCATGGCCGCGACCTGCTGCGTCCAGTCGCCGAGCGTGGACGTCGGCAGCGTGACGCCCGCGCGCCCAAGCATCCGCGCCTGACGGTGAAGCGGCAGGTGGTCGGCGTACTTACTGACGACCAAGAGACCGAGCAGCGACGGCGTGGCGATGCTCCTCGGGATCGGCCCCTCGGGGGCTGGCTCGGACACGACCGTGGCGAGCCCGCAGGAGCACGCCCAGCGACCGCGCACGGTGTCGCGCAGTACGAAGTGGCCGGGGATCCAGTGGAGCCGACTCGTCACGTCCTCGCCGATGCGGCGAAGCGCCCCCGAGCACGCCTTGCAGGACAGATCCGCCTCGCACGGCTCGATGACCTCGCGCTCGCGCTTGACGTCGGGGCTTGCGGCGTGTGCGGCGGCGCCGCGCGGCGCCTTCGCGCGCTTCTTGCGCGGCGCCTGCTGCTGCGCCTCGGCCTTCGCGCGCTCTTCGAGCAGGGCGCGCTGGGAGTCGTCGAGCAGGGACTCGAAGTGGATCCACAGCTGCGCGGCAGAGAGCTTCTCGCTCGTCTTGTGAAAGACCTTCTTGAGCACCGCGGCAAGCTGGGTGCGAAAGAGGTCACGCTCTGCTGCGATGCGCTCCTTGTCGCTCTCGAGTGCAGCGAGGCCCTCGCGCAGCGCAGCATTCTCGGCCACCATCGCGGCGTAGCGCACGGGCAGCGATGCGTCCACTGCCTCGATTGCCTGCGTCGCTTCACTCATCGTGGCGGCAGTATCCCCTCGCGCGCGCGCGCGCGCGAGGGAATCACGACCATCGCTGCGAATGACATGCAATCAGGCGGCGTCGCGGGGGCGGCGCTCGTACCAGTCGCGCCGCGACGACCCGGCCAGGTCGAGCCCGCCCAGCAGCGCCGCCATCTCGGCCGCGCACAGCTCGAGCGAGCGCGGCGACGTGCCCGCTTGCGGCCACGCAAACGTACCGCGCTCGAGCCGCTTCACCGCGCACCACAGTCCGTGGCCGTCCCACCACAGCGCCTTCACGCGATTGCGACGGCGATTGCAGAAGAGGAAGACCTCACCCGACGTGGGACTGCGCCCGAGCACCTGGCGCGTCGCCGCCGACAAGCCGTCGAACGACTTGCGAAGATCCGTCACCCCGGTCGCGACGAAGACCCGCAGCGACGAGGGCGGGCTCAGCACCCCTCGAGCTCCCGCACCAGCCGGGTCAGGCCGTACGTCTGCGGCACCGCGACCCGCTGTCCCGTGCGCAGCGTCACGGTGAAGTGGGGCGCCGCTGCGTGGGGCTCGTCTGCGGCGATCGGCTCCTCGGCGGAGACACCATCCGCTTCGACTGCGCCCGCCTCGAGCACCACCTCCACGAACTCCGGTGAGCGCGACGCGTCACGACGCCGCACCTCCGACGCCCACCACGACAGCGTCCCCTGCGCAACTCCGCACAGCTCCGACAACTCCCGCAGCGTCAGCCCCTCGCTGTCACGAAGCGCGAGCAGCTCGCGCATCTCCTCCTCGCGCCCGCCGCACGTCGATCTGCGTCCCGACATCTGTGCTCCTCCTGGTGTGGAGACACATCGTCGGGCAAGACGCCGAACCCGCCAGATGGCTGGGTCGGACGGTTACGCTCGACCTCCTCAAGCGTGATGTCGTCACGGGTCCGATCGTAGAGTTTGGTGGTGCTTGTTGAAGCGTGGGCGGCAATGGCTTGCGCGTTCTCGAGCGTGCCGCCGTTCTCCAGGTAGGTCGTGATGCCGGTCGCTCGAAACGTGTGGCAACACGTGCTCTCGGGGAGACCGGCGCGCTTCGCACGCCGCTTGATCATGCGCAGCGCGTCATTCCTGGTCATCTGACGCTCAGTGAGCCGGCCTTTCCGATCGAGCGTGCGAAACAGAGCCGAGC
>JAAELL010000368.1 GCA_024226735.1 bacterium
CCACGCGCCGCAGAGTGCGCGGCCGCACACTGCGCTCGAACCACACGTCCAGGACATCATGGAGGTAGACGTTGGCGAGTCCAAGGATGAAGCCCACGATGTTCGTTGCACCGTGGGCTTCTTTGTGCCGCCGACAGAGTTTCACGACTAACTCGACGGCACTCGCGAAAACAGCGATGCCCGAATCGTACCCGGCGCGGCGGTCCGCGCGCAGAGCCTTTGTCGTTACGCCCTACATCCTGGCCGCTGACGGCAAGTTGGTGGCGGAGCTGCCGGATCGGTGCCCAAGAGCCACCGCCACGACCCAGCCGAGATGCCGGGTCGCGGCGCACCATCAGCGCAAGCGCAAGACGGGTCCGGAGTTCGCGTTGCTGGTCGCTCGGTGCGACGCGCACGGCTACGCCTTTACGCTCTATCCGCCTGGCTACGCGCCGTATCGGCGACAGGCCCTCGTGCGCGTCGGTCCCGACGGTGCGGACATGCAGCGCGACGAGACCGAGACATTTGAGCGCAGTTTCGAGAGCACGCTGTTCGAGGCCGCCGTGGACGCAAGCCAAGGCCGCGCATGGGCTCGAGAGCCCGGCGATGCTCCCGGCGAACAGTGGTGGTCGACGCAAGGTCGGCACCTGAACTTGGCGTCGCGCATCGCCGGCGTGGCCGGGAGCTTGTCCGATCGTATGCGTGAAGCCATCGCCTCAGTGCTGTCGGTGGACACGCTGAGGTTGCGCGAGCTGGCGCAGCCGGTCGGCTATCGATCCGTCGGTCGCGCCGTGTGCACGGTTCTCGGGCGACTTGGCGGTAACGCGCTCGCCTTCGTTCGATTGCTGCGCTGCGGACACCTGATCGGGCATTGGGGCGAGCCGCTGCACTGGGATCCGAAGAGGCACGCGCTCGAGCGCAGCCCGTTCTCTCATCCCGATACGGCTACGCCGTTGTGAGCCTTCCAGCGCTCCGCGCCATTCCACGAAAGCGGGACATCGGCACGATCACGCCCGCCTCCTACCGTGTCGGGCCATGGCAGATCACTCGAGCCGCGCGCTGTTTCGCTTCTCGATCGTCTCGCAAGTCGTCGCGCGCATGCTGCGCGGAGAGCGGCGATCGCAGGCGGTGCAAGCCGTCGCCGACGTGCGTCATCACCAAGCTGGCGGCGTCCCACGTCGAGTGTCGGCGCGCTCGATCTATCGCTGGCTCAAGGCCTACGAGGAGCTGGGCACGAGTGGGCTCGAGCCGATGTCGGCGTCTTCGCGCAAGAGCGCCGCTTTGCCCGCGAAGCTCATCGACTTCCTGATCTACGCGAAGCAACAGGACACGCACGCCTCGATTCCCGAGCTGATCCGCCGCGCCCGTGAGCGCGGCGCCCTTCGGCCAGACGAGGCCGTCTGTCGCACTACGGTTTACCGCACCTTGCTCCGACTCGGAGTCTCGCTCGCGCGACGCAAGCGCGCCTCCGAGCGCGACGCCCGGCGCTTCGCCTATCCGCACCGCATGGACATGGTCCTGAGCGACGGAAAGCATTTTCGCGCCGGTGCCCAGCGCAAGCGGCGCGTGGCCATGTTCTTCCTCGACGACGCCACACGCGCCGGGCTGCACGTCGTCGTCGGCACCTCGGAGACCGCCGCGCTCTTCCAGCGCGGACTCTACGAGTGCATCTGCCGCAGTGGATTCATGACGGTGATCTACCTCGACCACGGACCCGGTTTCATCGCCGGTGATACA
>JAAELL010000369.1 GCA_024226735.1 bacterium
ACGCAGCACCCCGCGACGTGACCGCGTTGCTCGCCTGGCTGGACGAGGTCGCGCCGCGATGACACTCGCCCACGAGCGCCTGCGACCACGCCGCAAGATTGCGGGCATGTCTGCGGTCCTGCTTCCGTTCAGCGCGACGGGCGACATCGACTGGGCCGGTTTCGAAGCTCACGTGGCGCGCACCGCCGAGTCCGGGCTCGTGCCCGCGGTGAACATGGACACGGGCTATGTGCACTCGCTGGACGCCGCCACCCGAGTCAAGATCCTCGACGCGACGCAGGCCTGTGTGGATGACTTCGTCGCAGGTGCGTTCGTCGCCGACAAACCGGGCGACTCGCTCGACGAGCCCGCGTACCACCGCGCCGTCGACGAGATTGCATCGCGCGGGGGTACGCCCGTCCTCTTTCCGTCGCACGGGTTGAACGCGCTCGGCGGGTCAGACTGGGTCGGGGCGCAGGCTCGCATGGCCGCAGACTGGGACTCGTACCTCGGGTTTGAACTCGGCCCGATG
>JAAELL010000370.1 GCA_024226735.1 bacterium
GCACGCGCCACGGCGTTGCGGCTCCTGCGACCAATCCCAGTATCACCGTATTGGCAGCGAAGTTGCGTCGTCGCCGCGCCTTGTGGCACGCACACGCGAACTCGGGATAAGACCGCAACTGTCTGCATCACACCACTAGAATGGCGGGCGGGCTCGACGAGCCTCGCTCGCCGTCTCGCCACACTCTAGGGAGAGAGTCATGACCGACGCCGCGGAGCAGATCACACTTCTGTTGAATCGGATGTGCGACGGGGACCCGCACGCAGAGGCGGACCTCGCCTCGCTCGTTCATGAAGCCCTGCGCGACATCGCCCAACGGCACATGGACAAGGAGCGGCCCGGGCACACACTTCAAGCAAGTGCCTTGGTCAGCGAGTTCTACCTGCGCCTGCGGTCGATGAAGAAGTACGGCTTCGTGAACCGCAGGCAGTTCTACAGCCTCGTCGCGCAAGTGATGCGCCGCATCCTCGTCGACTACGCACGCCGACGAAAATCCGAGAAAAGGGGGGGCGCCCTGTACCGGGTTGCGCTCGACAGTCTGGAGGACCCGGAAGCGAGAGACGTGACCCAGGACGCCGTTGCACTCTACGACGCGCTCGACGAGCTGCGCGCCATCGATTCGATGAAGGCCGACGCCATCGAACTGAGCTTCGTCAGCGGTTTGACGTTCGACGAAATCGGTGAGGTTCTGGAGATCGGGGCACACGAGGCCGAGGAAGCGTCGGCTCTCGCACACGCTTGGCTCGTGGAGCGGCTCGGTGCCTGAGGCCTTCAACGTCGAGCGCGAGCGCAGAATCCTCGGGTGGTTCGAGACCAGCCGTACCAAGGACCCCACGGAACGAGAGTGCTTCCTCGCCGACCTGCGCGCGCGAGATCCGGGCGCTTGCAGTCGTGTCGAACGCTTGCTCGCGAGCTACGAGGACGGCCGGTCGCTTCCGGAACTGAACATCGAGGAGGCTGTTCGCGCAGCCTCGGAGCTCGCGAGTCCACCGTCGCCCCTCCCCGGCCACATCGGGGCCTACACGATCACACGCCACATCGGCAGCGGCGGCATGGGTGAGGTGTACGAGGCGGAGCAGGAGGATCCGAAACGTCTCGTCGCGCTCAAGGTGATGAGCCAGGGACTGCAGACCGAATCCGCCCTGCAGCGCTTTCGCTACGAAGCGCAGGTGCTCGGGCAGCTGGACCATCCCGGCATCGCCCGCATCTACGAGGCGGGAGTCCACGTCGAGCGCTGGGGCCTCGCCGAACGTCACATCCCGTTCTTCGCGATGGAGTACGTCGCCGGCGCCCGAAGCCTGAACGAGTACGCCAAGCAGGAGCGGCTCGACGTCCGCGCGCGCGTCCGACTCGTCGTCAGCGCCTGTCGCGCGGTGGCTGCCGGCCACAGGCAACTGATCATTCACCGCGACCTGAAGCCGAGCAACCTCCTGGTCGCGCCCGACGGCGCCATCAAGGTGATCGACTTCGGCGTGGCGCGCCGTCTGGGGCAGCCGGCTGAAGCACGCGGTGTCGAGACTGCTCCGGGCTTCGTGATCGGTACACCGATGTACATGAGCCCCGAGCAGTTCTCCGACGAGATGGGCCCGATCGATGTGCGCTCGGACGTCTACTCCCTGGGCGTCGTCGCCTTCGAGCTTCTCGCGGAGCAGCACCCCCTGCAAAGCATCAGGGAACGTCCCGTTTCTGAGTGGCCGCTCGCTGAAGTCGCCCGCGCCGTGCTCGAGGGCCGAAATGCGCGCCTGATCGACATCGCGCCCGGGACGAACCCCGAGCTTGGCTGGATCGTCGGGAAAGCGCTGAAGCTCGAGGCGAACGATCGCTACGGAGGCGCGTCCGAGCTCGCCGACGACTTCGAGCGTTTTCTCGGCAACCAGGCGGTTGTCGCGGGACAGCCGAGCTCGCTGTACCGACTGCGGAAGTTCGTGCGAAGGAACCGGCTGCCGGTGGCGGCAAGTGTCATGGCTCTGACGCTGGCGCTCGCCGGCGGCGGTTGGTTTGTCGTGATGCGCGTCGAGCACAACCTGATCGTGCAGGATCGGCGTGACGAACAGCTCGCTCGACTCTTCGAGGACGTCTTCGCGAGCGAGATGATCGAGACGGGCTGGCAGACGCGCGGCGACGAGATCCTGAACTTCGCTGGCTTGGTGCGAGAGGGCGCGACACCTGATTCCGGAGCGAGCGCATTGGCCCGGCACTCGCTACGGCTTCTCGAGCTCCGGCTCGCCACCTTCCGGAGCTACGGCATCCCCCTGGACCGATCTCTCTCTTCCGGGGAGATCGTGGATCGCGTCGACGCCACCTACGAACGTTCACCAGCAGCTGGCCGCGCGCTCTGGAGCGAGCTCGGCAGTCTGCTGTTCTCCATGAGAGCTTGGGGCTTCATGGGTGCGCTCGCCGTCGCCGACGAATCGCCCCCCGAGTGGGCGTCGAAAGAGCAGATCGCCCGCTGGACGCGGATCATCGCCGAACAACCCGAAGGCGTCGAGTTCACGCGCCTCCTCCAGAACTGCCTGCCCCATGAAGCGAACAGACAGCTGGGGAAGGCTTGGACGTGCCTGTTCCGAAACTACTCGACGTCCGATCCGTGGCTCGACGAGATCGAGGCCGAGATGTCCGATTCGGCAGCCTGCCTGACTTGGATGGGCGCCATCAAGACGATGATCGCCGGGGAGGAGAGTGCCGGCCGCTACTTCCAAGCTGCGATCGACAAGGATCCCGCCGCCTTGATCGCGCGCTTCTGTCTCGGCCACTACTACGAGCAGAGCTCATTCGCGGGTTTTGATCCGGCCCAGGCGATCGTGCACTACACGGCCTGCGTTGCAAGGGTCCCCAACTGGGTCGGTGCCTGGAACGGCCTGGCGGCGAGCTATGGTCTGATCGAGAACGTCGACGAAGCTCAGCGGTGTGCACAGCGGGCGCTCGACATCAACCCGGAGACCGCGCCGGCCTGGAACAACCTCGGGTGGGTGCATCTTCGGCGCGGCGCATACGAGCGAGCTGTGGAGTGTTTCGGTCGGGCCCTTGCGATCCAGCCGCAAGACTCGAAGGCCCGCGCCAACCGCGGCATCGCGCTCGGTCGCCTCGGGCGCTACGAGGAGGGCTTGGCCGACTTCGACCACGTCGAATCGCACGACCCCGAGCACGTCAAGGTCCACAGGTACCGCGGCGAGCTGCTCCTGGTGGCCAAACTTTTCGAGGAGGCGCTGGAGGCCTACGATCGGGCATTGGAGCTCGAGGGGGAGAGTGCGTCCGTGCTCGCCAACACCGGCGCGTGTCTCGCCAAGCTCGGACGCGAAGACGAGGAGGAGACTCGCTACCGACGCGCGCTCGAGATCGACCCGGACAACCTGAACGCGAACAAGAATCTCGGCATCCTCCTGCACTCCCAGAGGCAATGGGAGGCTGCGATCCCGTTCTACGAGCGCGCGCTCGCGGTCGATAGCTCGGAGAAGCGGTGCCGGGTCAACCTCGGCTACATCCAGCTCGAGCTCGAGGCTTGGACCGAGGCCGAACGACACTTCCAGTTCCTGAGCGAGCTCGAGCCGGACTCGGCCCGCTGGCCTCTGAACGTTGGCCGCGCACGCCACGGCGCGGGCGACCATGCCGGAGCGATCGACGCGTTCGACGCATCGAGCGCGCTTGACCCCACGAGCGTCTGGCCAAGATTCGAGCGCGCTCTGGAGCGGCTCGCGAAGGGCGAACATTCCGAAGGCCTCGACGACCTCGAGGGGACGATCGAGATGGTGCGCAGCGCCGTCGAGGGTGGCGAGCCGACCGCCGCCAATCGCTGCAAGCATGCGCGCACGACACTGGCGACGCTGCAGGAGGGTAGCTGGCAGCTGGGCGCGGGCGAGCGCGCCAGGCTCAACGCGCTCCAGGAGACGATGGCTGCGCTCCTGCGCAAGCAATCGGAGCGCAAGTGAAGCCCCGGCGACGACGGCAGCGCGAGTCGCGCAACCGCGACCCGCGCAACCGAGTTCGGGCTCAGGACATCAACGGAAGCGGATCGCGATCGCGTCGCTGAAGTTCGACGTCGGGTCGAGATTCACGTCGCGGTACCAGCATTGGAAACGCCACTGGTCTCCGGCGACGACCGTGGTCGCGGGGTTGGTGGGAAGCTGCGTCAGGTCGATGGTGAGACTGGCGGTCGGTCCCATCAGGATCTCGGGCGGGTCGTTGTAGCGACCGATGTTGTTCGCGAGACAGATCGGCCCCTGGGCGCCCGGCGGCATGAAGATCCCGGCATTGACGCCGACGAGAAAGTACCCGAACTGGCCGGCAGGCATACCGCTGACGGAGAGCGTGACCTGATTGTCCACGACACTCGAGCTTCCCGAAGCAGCCATCCACGCCGGCCCCGAGCTCGAGTTGTCGTTGGCGGGATCGCAGAAGTGCGTCGCCGGCGGGCCGCTCCCGGTGATCTGTACGTGGTCCAGGAAGAAACTGGTCTGGACGGGGATCTCGGTCGCCGCGTCGAGGGACTCGATGCTCACCGCTACGATCCCAGGGGGGTGATAGACGCCGATGAAGCCCTCCAAGCCCGTGGTGATGCCTGCCAGCATGGGGCTGGCTGGAAGGCTTCCCGTGTCGTCGGTGATCCGCAGCCTGTAGCCCTGGTTCCCACTGCCGCTGTCGTCGAAAACCCACATGCCAATTCCGGCAACAGGAGGATCGAACTCGAACACGACCCGCCCGGTGTAGCCGTTCGCGTACGACCTGCTGTGTAGCGCCTGATGGCACATCCGTCCGGGGAAGGCGAAGGAACCGCTCGTAAACAGCCGCACTCGCTCGCCCAAGCCATCGTGCACCGTCGTATCGAGCGTGTCGATCGAGAGCGCGCCGAGGGTGTCGACGGCCCCCTCCATGTCGAACTCCTCGAAGGCTCCGACGGCCATCCGCCAAGGGTCTTGCAGGGTCACGTCCTGGCCGGGCGCGACGAACCAGCTCTGGGCCTGCGCCGAGGATGTGAAGGCCAGCAGGGTAGCGAGCGCCGCGAGGGCGTTGCAGTAGCGCATGATTGCTCCGATTCTCTTGGTCTCACGAGCAGACGAAGTTCCGCTCCAAAACAGCGAGCGCAATCGCGGCGTGGCGCGCGGCGAAAAACTCGGAACAAATTGCGTCGGGCGCTCAGGCCCTTGGCTTGCCGACGACCACGATGTGGAAGCCGAGCAGCGACAACCCCGGGATCGCACAGATCAAACGATCGAGCCGAATGAACAAGCGCGTGATCCACGCGTTCCCCGGCACGAAGCGCAGAATCCCCAGGTGGTCGGGGAACCCGGCGAACGTGTACGCCAGCACCCCGTACTTCTTGACCTTGGTCACGTCGAAGCCCGCCTGCTCGCTCAAGCTCACGATCCCCTTGCGCGTGAAGCCCTGGTCGCCCTCGTCGAAGTGCGCGCTCTTCTTGTAGAGGATCGCGCGCGCGAGCCGGATCAGCGGGTTGTCGTTGCAGGGCTCGCTCATGATCAGCACGCCGCCGGGCTCGAGCGCCTCGCGGCACTGCGTGAGGAAGCCGACGTGGTCGCGCATGTGGTGCAGGCTGCCCTTGCAGAAGACCGTCTGGAAGGAGCCCGGTGCGAAGGGCATGTGCTCGGCGTCCGCGGTGACCAAGCGCGCGTCGTCGACGTACTGGTCCGACACCTTGAGCATCGCGTGGCTGATGTCGAGCCCGACAGCGCCCTTGTGCTCGTCCATCAGCTCGGCGAGGAAGAAGCCGGTGCCGCAGCCGATGTCGAGCAGCCGCTCCGCTGCGGGCGGCACGTGCGAGATCATCTCGGCATGCCAGTCCTCCTGAAAGAGCCGGCTGAACTCGAAGCCGTAGCGGTAGGCGTAGCGCGGGGCGAGCTCCTTGTGCAGCTCGATCTGGGCCTGGGCGTTGTTCTGGGGCATGCGGCGGGGAAGTCTATCCCACCGCCGGTGCGTCGGTGCGAGCCGCGTCGGGCCGCGCCACCCGGACCGCCTCCAGCGCTCCGGCGTCGCCCGCCACGCGCAACAGCGCCTTGCGCATCGTCCCCATCAGCGGCATGCCCGCCATCGTGACCAGCTTCGCGGCGAGCTGGGCCGAGCTCTCGATCAACGACCGCGTGCGTTCGTAGCCCACGGACGAATCCCGCAGCCAGAAGCGCAGGATCGCCCCCTCGTAGAGCTGGAGCAGTCGCGGCAGGGCCTCGCGCAGGTCGGTGTGCACGCGCACGGACGAATCGGTGATGACGCGCCGCATCAGCTCGAGCGACGCCTCGTCCTCGACCGACCGAGCGAGCGCGGGCGCAAAGCTCTTGTAGGCCTCGCCCGTCTCGATGCGCGCGACGAGCACGCCGGCGAGCCGGGCGGGGAAGCGATACTCGCGCTCGAGCACTGCGCGTGAAGCGATCCGGTGCTGCTCGAGGTGCCGCGCGTGGAAGCTCTCGACGAGCTTCTCCTTCGACGCGAAGTAGTAGTACGCGTTGCCGACCGACACCTCGGCCCGCGCGGCGATCTGGCGCATCGTCGTCGCTTCGAAGCCCTGAGCGAGGAACAGTTCGAGCGCCGTGTCGAGAATGTGGGCGCGCGTGCGATCGCCCTTGGTCGCACGTTTGGGGTTTGCCTTGAACACGTTCAAGGTCATCGGCGCGCGCGGAGCGACTCCGGACCGAAAGCTCGCCGTTTCTCGGCCGGGCCAGGTAGCCGTGGCCGCCGGCGGGCGCTAGATTCCTCGCCGATGCGCTGGACGCGATGGATCGCGGGCGGCGTCGTCCTCGCGGCGGCCGCTGTCGGGCTCGCCTGGATCGACGTCTTGCCGGGGGGCTGGACGCTGCGTGGCTGGGTGACACCGCACGCGGTGCGCCGCGCCCGAGCGCAGGCGGAGTTCAGCGCCGAGCGCGTCACCCGCTTCGCGGAAACGAACGCGACGCTCGCGGCCGGAAGCATCGTCTTCATCGGCTCCTCGACGATCGAGCGCTTCCCGCTCGCCGAGCTGTTCCCGCACAAGCCCTGCGTCGACCGCGGGATCGGCGGCGAGACGGCGACGGAGCTCCTCGCGCGGCTCGGCGCGAGCCTACCGCACGCGACTCCGGCTGGGGTGGTCCTGTACGCCGCCAGCCTGGACTTCCGCCGCGAGAACCAGCCGCCGGCCGTGGTGGCACGGCGCGTCGCCGCGATCGCCGAGGCGCTCCACGGCCGCTTCGCCGGCGTGCCCGTCGCGGTGATCGGCATCCTGCCGGAACGCGACATGCCGGCCGCGATGGTCGCCCGGCTCACCTCGACCAACGCCGAGCTCGCCGCGCTGGCCGAGGAGCTCGGGATCGCCTTCGTCCCTACGGATCGGGCCCCGATCACCGATGCGACCGGCTCCCTTGCGGCCGACTGCGCCGCGGACCGCCTGCACCTGGGACCCAAGGGGTACGCGGCCCTCGCGCGCTGGTTGATCGACGAGGGCGGCCCGGTCGGTGAGCTCCTGGGGCCCGAGTAGAGGCGCGGCCGACAATGCACTCGAGCGCGAGCGCGCACCATCCGCGCCGGATCAAGGCGCCGGATGCCCCTCGTAGTCGCTGCGCTACGCGGGGTGGCCGGCAACGCCGAGCCGGTGCGGAGGGCGCGTGCTCGTGCCGAGTGCATGGTCGGCCGCGCCTCTAGTGGTGTGAGTCGAAAGTTCGGCGCATTTGTCCGAGCCGCTTTCGTGTGGGGGCAAGGCGCCGGGTTCTGTGCGTAGCCTCTGTGCTACTCACACCAGGGATAGATACTGTCTTGGGGCAACGCCGCCACCGCGC
>JAAELL010000371.1 GCA_024226735.1 bacterium
AGAGCGGGATGGGCCCGTTCCTTGCTCGATCCCGATGCCGAGGCCGGCCGGGGCCGTCAACCGCTCCCGGCGCGGCCGTCTCCAGCGTCCGCATCCTCGTCGCCGCCCGACCGCGGGCGGCCCGGGCCCAGCGGGAACTTGACGCGGCCGGGCTTGTTGCCGCCGAACGGCGCGAGCGTCGACTCGGCGATGTCCGCCGCGACGCCGCGGCCCAGATTCGAGCCCGCCGGGTCGGACGCGGGTCGATCCGGATGCTCGCCGTCCTCGGGGCGCGCCATGTGTAGGGTCTGCGTCGGAAACGCGAACTCCACGTTCAGGCCCTCGGCGAGGCGCAGGATGTCGGCGAACAGCCGATGCCGCTCGCGCAGCTCCATCGACCAGTCGGCGACCTCGACGAACGCGTAGAGCAGGACGTCGAGCGCTGACGCGCCGAACTGGTTGAGGTAGCAGTGGTAGTAGTCCTTGCGCGTGTACGGATGGCGCCGGATCAGCTCGCGCACGCCCTCGCAGAACGCCTCGATCTTTTCGGGCGGCGTGTCGTATGCGAGGCCGAGAGTGGTCTTGATGCGGCGGTAGCGACGCGCGCCCCAGTTGTTGACCTTGGCGCTGATGAACTCGCGGTTCGGAACGGAGATGATGCTGTTCGCGAACGTGCGCACGCGCGTCGAGCGGATGCCGACCTTCTCGACCGTCCCATCGACGTCGCCGACGGTGATCCAATCTCCGAGCTGGAACGGCTTGTCGAGCAGCACCGTGAAGGTGCCGAACAGGTTCTCGATCGAGTCGCGTGCCGCGAGACCGACGGCCAGCGTGCCCAGCGACAGGCCCGCCATCACCTTCCACACGTCGTCGGTGAGCTTCGAGACGATGTAGACGATGCCAACGACGACGACGAAGATCTTGAGCGTCTTCCGCAGCAGCGGAACGAACATGTCGTCGAACTTGTTCTCCGTCTTCTGCGCACGCGCACGCAGGAAGTCGGCGATGACGTCGACGAAGCGCATCGCCGCCCACACGCCGGCGATCGACACGACGATGCTGACGGCGATGTCAAGGACGCGCTCGATCGCCGCGTGCCGGTATCCGATTCCCAGCACGGGCAAGGCCGTGACGAAGAACCACGCCATCACGAGCATGCCGAACGGTCGTGCGAAGTCGGCGAGGCTCCCCTCGTCCACCTGGACGCTGCTCGACCGAGCCAAGCGGCGCGCGAGACGGTAGAAGACGAACCGCCCGAAGCGCTCGAGCATCACGCCGAACAGGATCAGCGCGAAGAGCCCAATCCACTGCCAGTTCTCCAGCACGGCCGGACTGTCGAACAACCAGCTCGCACTCTTATCCAGCGCATCGTTGAGTGCGTCGCCGAGGTGCCCGCGTGGCTCATCGGGGGGCGTCGCGGACTGCTGGCCGTCCGGGCCCCCCTCCGTGAGCAGCCTCGAGGCCGAGACCTGGGTCATGCGCGCCAACATGGCGGCGGAGTATAGCGATCGGTCAGGGCGCGATCGCGCCCCGTTCCCGGAGCCGCTCCATCACGCCAATCGCCTTGCGCGCGTACGCGAGTGCCCCGCTCGTCGACTCGCCGGCCGCGATCCGTCGCTCCTGCTCCCGCACCCACCCCTCCCAGCCACCCTGTGCCGCCTCCCAGCGGAACAGTCGCACGCGGCCCGCGTTGTAGGAGACCAGGATGCGCTCGAGCGGCCAGCCCTCGGAATTCTCGACCAGCCAAGCGAGGTGCGCTGCGCCCAGGCGCACGTTGAGGTCATCGTCGTTCAAGACCCGCTCCTCGGCCGGCTCATCGAGCCCGAGTCGCTTGGCCGCGTCGCGTGCCGAGATCATCCGTAGCTGCATCAATCCGAGCGCGTCCGCGCTGGAACGCTGCCCTCCGCGGCCGCGACTCTCCATGAACATGATCCCCGCGAGCAGGACCGGGTCGACGTCCGACTCGCGGGCGGCGGCCTCGATGCGGGCGGCGTGGCCCTCGACGAGACGGAGGCCGAGCGGATCGAACACGGTGGCCTTGACGTCGGTCTTGTTGGACCAGGTCATCCAGACACCCGCTGCGATCAGCGCGAGCCCCAGGGGAAGGAGAGCGACCATGCGGTTCCGGTACCAGGGTTTCGGCGCCGGCAGGGACTCCGGTACCAACTGGGGCTCCGGCGCCAACTGGGGCTCCGGCGCCAACTGGGGCTCCGGCGCCTCTTCGGGCTCCGGCGCCGCGTCGAGCATCGGCTTCGAATCGACGTCGGGCTCCGCGCCGGGCGCGAGCTCGGGCGGAGCTTGCGCCCCGGCCGGCGGCTCCTCGGGTTCGGGGTTGTCCTGGACCGAATCGGTCATCGAGCGCAAGCGTTGTCAGCGTGCCTGTGTTTTGGTCAGCACTTCGTAGAGCGTCGTCAGCCAAGCGTCCCGGTCGCGCTCGGCCGCCGGCACGGCGCCGAGGTCGCGGTGGACCAGGAGCGAGAGTCCGCGTCGGGCGCGCTCCACGAGGAACGGTTCCGGCCTGCGCATCACCGCCAACAGGAACGCGATCGCCTCTTCGTTGCCGCCATCCGCGAAGGCCTCCGCGGGCGGAGTCGAGAAACCGCGCGCCTCGCACGCGGCGCGGAACCAAGCGTTCGAGTCGTCGCGCACGACACCATCCCACCACCGGTACCACGCCTCGGCGGCGTCGGTCTCGTCGCGCAGGTCGACGCACGTCAGAATGACGAGCTCGGCCGCGACGTGGGTGTCGGTCGGATCCTCCGCCAAGACTCGGATCAGGGCGTTGGCCGAGTCCGGCACGGCCTGGTAGGCGAGGATCAGGCCGGCCTCGCGGCGCAGCACGGGCGACGGTGAGCGAACCGCGGTGTACAGCTCCTCGTAGGCGCCTTCCCCGAGCCCGATCAGGCCGCGTCGCGCCGGCTCGTAGAGCTCCCCGCGCTCGCCGCCGCGCAAGAGCGAAACGAGCAGCGCCGCCGTCTTCGGATCCTCGAGCGACGCGAGACCGTCCGCCGCCGGAACCCGGAAGCGGCTGTCGGGGTCGGTCAAGTTCGCGATCAGGGTCTCGCGCACGCCTTCGCCACCGAGCTCGCCGGCCGCGCGCAGGGCCGCGGTCCGCACGAGCGGCGTTCCGTAGCGCGCACGCAGCAGCAGCTCCGTCCGCGCTTCTTCGACGCGGTCGTGGCCACACGCAGCGACCGCGGCGATCTCGACGTTCTCGTCGGGGTCTTCGAGCAGCCGCAGGAGCACCTCGATGTCGGGCTTGGTCCCGCGATCGGCGAGCACCGTCGCCGCGATGGCGCGCATCAGCGGACGCTCGTCGTGGCCGGCGATGCGCACGGCCTCGGCGCCAGTGGCGAGCAGAATGTCGGCGACGACCGGCGCCGCCGACGGTCCAAACCCGTCGAGCAGCGTCGCGACCAGCTGATCCGCACGGGCGCTGACCTCGGCTTCCGGCCGCTCGGCGTCGTCCGCGAGCGGCTCACCCGAAAGATCCGCCGCAATCCGCGCGAGCTTTGCGAGCACGCCGGCGCGGCCGACGAAGTACGGCTCGTCCTCGAGCAGCGCGACCAGGCGCTCGAAGTCGGCGGGCTCGTTCGCACCCTCTTCGTACAGCCGCGTCAGCTCGGCGAGCCCGGCGTCCCGGTCGTCGATCGGCTGCGCGGCAACGAAGTCGAGCACGAGCGCCTTCAAGCGCAGCGCACGGTCTCTCACATCATGATCGCCGTCCCACCACGCGCCGTCGGCCATGAACAGGCCGAGCCGCGAGCCGTGCGTCTCCGGATGCGGGTAACGCTGCCAGCGGTTGCGGTCGCGCAGTGCTTCGGCCATCGAAGCCACGCGCTCGAACCAAGGCTCGGTGGCGCCGACCCCGAAGACGAACGACTTCGCGCGGTCGCCGATGCGAACCTCGAGCGCGCGCCCGCGATCGGGCTGCCCGCCGCGCACGCCCGGAAGACGCTCGAGCCCGAAGAGACCCTCGCTACGCATGAGCTGCGCGAAGTCGCGCGCCTGGGCCGCGCTGATGTAAAGGATCTCGCCGGCGGCTGACGCCTCGGTCGTCGCGGCGGCCGCGTCCGGAGCGAGAAGAACGACGGCACCGCTGCTGTCGGCCATCGACGAGCGATAGGCGACCTGGAGCTTGCGCTCGTCCCCTTCGGCGACCTCGAGAACGGCGCGCGAGGGGTGGAACGTGTCCGCGGTCTGCAGCCACCACTCGGCCCAGCGCGGTCCGTCGGAACCGAACGAGACGCCAGCGATCTGCTTCAACCGGCGCAGAGCGGGCTCGCGGAGCGACGTGTAGTCGTCGAAGTAGTCGAAGCCAGCGACGATCGAGACGAGGCGCTCGGGGACGCGCCGGTCGAGCCACGGCGTGTCCGCGGGGGACGCCGTGCGGAAACCGATCCCGGCGAGCGCGGCCGCGCAGGTGCCCGCGATGAACGGGTCGCTCGAATCGAGTCCACCCAACAGGGCCGACACGTGGCTGTTCTGCAGGAGATTGACGAGCGTCCGGTCCTCGCGCTCGACCAAGCCGAGCAGGGCATAGGCCGCGGGCCGCAGGATCCAGCGCTCGCCGAACGCGCGGCGCATCAGCTCGACTTCGACACGCGGATCGTCGACACCCGCGATCGCGTCGACCGCGCGCCAAGCCACCTTCGCACGACGATCGTCGAGGCGCTCGAGCAGCAGGTCGACGGCGCTCGGGTCGTTGATCTGCTCGAGCAGGCCCACGGCCTTGAAGCGCGCGTCGCCGCTCTTGCCGTTGAGCGCGGGAATCAAGAGCGGAACCAGGTCGGGCGTCGCGTGCCTGGCGAGGAAGCGCTCGGCCGCGTTGCGCACCGGCTGTTGGGAGTGCATCAAGAGCTCGGACATGAGCACCGGCGTCGCGCGCACCGGATCGCGCGCGACCAACTCGTTGACCGCCGCCGCGGCCGCGCGGCCCGGGAGTCGCGCGCGCAGGCGCCGCACCACGGCGTCCGCGTCGTCGGGCTCGCCGCCGCGCAAGAGCACGCGCACGGCGACGATCAAGATGCCGGAATCTGGGCTCGCGAGCGCCCCGCGCGCCGCCGCCACGCCTTCGGCACCGTGCGCCAGGAGGCGGTCGGCGGCGTCGAGCACGTGCGGGTCGTCGATCGCGAGGTCGCGCTTCAGCTCGGCGAAGATCACACTCGCCGCGGCCGAGATCGCCACCGCAGGGGACACGCTGCCCTCGGACGGCGTCGGGGTCGGGCTCGCGGGCCGCAGCGGCTCTCCGATGGGCTGGCCCGTGGGCAGGTCGAGGCCCGCGCCCGACTGACCACCCGCCGGAATCCGGTGCAGCCGGACCTGCCGGCACACGCCGCACCACGCCTTCTGCATCCCGTGCTCGGCCTGGTAGTCGACCTTGGTGGTGTAGTTCCGCTCGTAGCAGACCGTGCACGTCAGATGGGGCGCGAGGTCGCCCCGCTGGGGCTTCTTGAGCGGCTTGGGCTTGGGCTTGGCGGTCTCGCCCTCAGTGCCTCCGCGCTCGGGCAAGTCGATCTGAGCGGCCGCGGAACCCGCCAGCCCGAGGGCGAACAGAGCCGGGAGCAGCGCCCAGACAGGGCGAAGGGACAGGTACCGACGGGTGTTAACGTGCATGATGATGCGCGGCAGGGTCTCTCGCGGGGAGCCGGGCGGGGGCGTCGACCGCCCTCTGTCCCGGGAGTCCGTTGCTACCCCGGGAGCCTGGAGAGGATACGGCATCCGCCCCGCTTCCGCAGGAACTGGCGGGCCGTGGCCGACCAGCCGAGGAAATTGCACCCCATGAGAGATGTCGCCCCCCGATGCGCCCCACGATGAAGGGCGCCCCCCACCCGCGCGTCGTCAGCCTCCTGCCCTCCGCCACCAAGATCGTCTGCGCCCTGGGCACCCGCGAGCACCTGGTCGGCGTGTCCCACGAGTGTGACTGGCCGGCGGGTGTCGACGGGCTGCCCGTGCTGACCTCGAGCAAGGTCCTCTCGAGCAGCACCTCGGCGGGGATCGACAGCGACGTCCGGCGCGTGCTGAAGGCCGCCCTCGCCGTGTACGACATCGAGACCGAGCGGCTCGGGACCCTGCGTCCGGACGTGATCGTCACCCAGGACTTGTGCGACGTTTGCGCCGTCTCGTTCGCCGACCTCGCACGGAAACACGCGGGCGCGTACGAGCCCCTCAGGGTGTGAGCGGCTCGCTACCGCGCCCGGCGTAAGTGCGGGCGAGCTCGTCGTCGTCGCGCACGAGATCGCGCGCGGCGAGCAGGAGATCGAGGTCGGCGTCCGGATCGAACCCCTCGGTGTTGAGTCCCGACTGGCGCAGCCCCATCAGGTCCCCCATGCCGCGCGTACGCAGGTCCTCCTCGGCGAGCTCGAAGCCGTCGCGCGTACGTTCGAGCACGCGAAAGCGTTCCTCGGCGGACGGGTTGCCCAGGAGCAGGCAGTGGCTGTCGACCGGTCCGCGTCCGACGCGCCCGCGCAGCTGGTGCAGCTGCGCCAGGCCGAGGCGCTCGGCGTTCTCGATCACGATCACCGTCGCGCTCGAGACGTCGACACCGACCTCGATGACCGTCGTCGCGACGAGCATCGCGATCTCGCCGCGCCGGAATCGGTCGAGACGGTACGAACGTTCGTCCGCGGGCAACTTGCCGTGCACGAGCTCGACGCCGAACGGCGCGAGCTTGGAGGCGAGCACCTGCTCGTGGCGCCGTTCGGCGCTGGCGAGCTTGGCGCTCGCCGGCTTGTCCTCGTCGGCCGCGGTGTCGGCGCCGATCCGCGGACACACCCAGTAGACCTGCTCGCCGCGCTCCATCCGCTCCTCCAGAAACGCGGAGATCCGCCGCCGCTCCTGTCCGCGGACCCAGCGAGTCGTGATCGATCCGCGCCCGGGGGGCAGCCCCTCGAGCATGCTCACGTCGAGATCGCCGTACAGCGTCAATGCGAGCGTGCGCGGGATCGGCGTGGCCGTCATCAACAGGAGGTGCACGTCCTCCCCCTTACCGGCGAGTCGTGCGCGTTGCTCGACGCCGAAGCGGTGCTGCTCGTCGATGATCGCGAGGTCGAGGCGGCTGAAGCGCACGTCACCCGAGAACAGTGCGTGAGTGCCGAACAGGACCTGCACGTCACCGCGCGCCAGCCGCTCGAGGACGACGCGGCGCTCGGCCTTGGGCATCGAGCCGGTGAAGAGCGCGGCCTCGACGCCCGCGTCCGTCAAGAGATCGCGCAGGCCGTAGTAGTGTTGTTCGGCCAGCAGCTCGGTCGGCGCCATGAAGGCGGCTTGACCGTTCGCCTCGACGGTCGCGATCGCCGCGTACAGCCCGAGGACCGTCTTGCCCGCCCCGACGTCGCCCTGTAGGAGACGCCGCATCGGCACCCTGCGCCCGAGGTCGCGCCGCAGCTCGGACACGACGCGCGCCTGCGCCTGCGTCAGCGTGAACGGCAGCCGGCCGAGGATCTCCGCGTGCAGCTCGGGGCTGACTTCGGCGGGACGTGCGCGACCGCGGTCCGCGGACCTGCGCCGGATTGCGAGACGGGCCTGCGCGGCGAGGAGCGGTTCGAAAGCGAGCCGCCGGCGCGCCGCCTCGAACGCCCCGCGCGTCGGCGGGCGGTGGGCGTGCAGGACGGCACGCGCGAGCTCGGGCAGGTCGAAGCGGGCGAGGACGCGCTCGGAGAGCGGCTCGTCGAGCCTGCCCGCGTGCTGTTCCGCGGCAGCGCGGCAGAACGCCGCAAGCGCCTCTTCGCTGACACCGTCGGGGGCTTGGTAGCGCGGAGCGAGGTAGCCGGCGGGCGGCAGCGGGCGCTCGCTGCTGCCGAGGCGCGGGGTCACGAGCATGACCTCGCCGCCCTTGCCGCGCTGCACGCGCCCGCAGAGCTCGTACGTCTCGCCACCCCGCACGTTGTCGCGCATCCACGGCTGGTTGAAGAAGAGCGCCTCGATCGAGCCGCTCTCGTCCTCGACGGTGATGCGCACGAGCGAACGCTTGCCGCCCATGCGCACGAGGCGCGGCGGAACGGCGACACCGCGCACACGCACCCGCGCTCCGCGTCGCTCGCGCGACGTCGCGATCGCCTCGACGCCCGGCCACTCGAACAGCCCGCGCGGCGCGAGGAAGAGCAGGTCGCGCAGAGTGCGTACACCGATCGCCTCGAACTTGGACGCACGCGCCGGACCGATCCCCGCCAGATCGGTGAGCGCACCGAGCGGATCGGCGCCCGCGATGGACGTCGGCTCGGGCAGCGGGACGGAGGTCCCGGTGGATTGAGTGGAGTCGCGGGAAGGGCGTGAGGCAGACATGAAGTCGGCGCGAGGATACGTACTGTGGAAGAGCGTTACGAGCGGCTCCAGGAGCCTGACCTATCGCGTTGTCGTGCCAGGTGCTAAGACACGATCTGCCCACGCGTGTTCCGACTGAGCCGGGCCCGGTTCGGTGACTCTCCTTCTCCGAAGAAGTCCAATTCTCCATGCGACTCCCCGCACAGATTCTCACCCTCTGCGCCTGCGCTCTCTCGCTCGCGCCGACCACCCGCGCCCAGGGTGTCCGCGCGACCCAGGTGGATTCGATCCCGCAGCGCCCCACCGCGATGGCGTCCGCACCGGGCGATCCGACGCGCCTGTGGTTCCCGAACAAGCTCGGCCGCATCTACATCATCAAGAACGGCACGCGGCTCTCGACGCCGTACATGGACATGTCGTCGATCGTCGACGACCCGGGTGAGAGCGGCCTGCTCGGGATGGCGATGCACCCCGACTACGTCAACAACGGCCTGTTCTACGTCGCCTACACCTCGGGTCCGAACGCGGACACGGTGATCTCGCAGTTCGAGCGCGACGCGAGCAACCCCGACCTCGCCGACATCACGACCGAGCAGATCATCTTCGGCCCCTACCCGCACACGAGCCCCGACCACAAGGCCGGCGGGCTCACGTTCGGCCCGGACGGCTACCTCTACTACGGACACGGCGACGGCCTGTCCGGTGGACTGGGCGTCGGCGAGCGCGCCCAGGACCCGATGGACCTGCGCGGCAAGATCCTGCGCTTCGACCCCGACATCCCGTTCCCGCACATCCCGGCCGACAACCCGTTCGTCGGCAACTCGGCCGTCGCCGACGAGATCTACGCGCTCGGCCTGCGCAACCCGTTCGCGATCGGGGTCGACAGCCTGACTGGCGATCTGTACATCGGCGACGTCGGCCAGAGCACCGCGGAAGAGATCAACTTCGTTCCCGCCGGGGGCGGCGGCCTCAACTTCGGGTGGAAGTGCAAGGAAGGCACCGCGTGCTTCGGCTCGCCGCCGCCGAGCTGCGTCTGCTCGAACCCGGCCTTCGTCGATCCGTTGCACACCTACGGCACCGGCCAGGACGGCTGCGCCGTGATCGGCGGCGTCGTGTACCGCGGATCGGCCATCCCGAGCCTCTACGGCTGGTACCTGTTCTCGGACTTCTGCACGGCCCGCGTGTGGGCGCTCCAGCACGACGGCACGACGGTCACCGACTTCCAGGACCTCACCGACCAGATGTTCCCGAGTGGCGGCTTCGGCAGCCCCGTCGCGTTCGGCGAGGACGCGAACGGCGAGCTGTACCTGGTCGAGCACTTCTCCGGCCGCGTGTGGCGCGTGCGCCCGCACTGCGAGATCAGCGACTACTGCTCGGCGAACCCCAACTCGACGGGCAACCCGGCCGAGATCTCGGTGACCGGCATCCCGTCGGTGACGGCCGCCAACCTCACGCTGAACGGCGATGGGCTGCCGCCGAATCAGTTCGGGTACTTCTTGATGGCGCAGACCCAGGACTTCCTCGCGCTGTTCGGCGGAAGCCAGGGCAACCTGTGCCTCGGCATGCCGATCGTGCGCTTCGCGGGGGACATCTTGAACACGGGCGCCGGCGGGTCGGTGAGCTTCCCGCCGGACTTCGGGAACCTGCCGAACGGGGCGACGTTCGAGGTTGGCGATACGTGGAACTTCCAGCTTTGGTATCGGGATCAGAACCCGACGACGACGTCGAACACGACGGCGGGAGTGAGCGTTCAGTTCTGCCCGTAGGACCCGTAAGACCCGTGGCGTAGGACACCATTGCGAGCATCAGCTCCCCGCGCGGCTCTCGGCTGCGCGGGGAGCTCTCGTATCCGAGTTCAAAGTGAGACACGTGCGTGGCGGGCTCCAAACCGGCGGCGCACCGCCTCCACAACCGGAATAGTATTGGAGGACATCTATCCACACCCTCCGCGCCCGACACAATGACACGCCCCGCCCTCCCCCTGCTCGCCCTCTGCCTCGCCTCTTCCGCGCCCGCCCAGAACGTAAAGGCGACCCAGATCGAGATCATCCCCCAGCGCCCGATCTCGATGTCGGTCGCGCCCGGGGACACCTCGCGGATCTACATCGGGAACAAGCGCGGCGTGGTGTACCTGCTCGTCAACGAAGTGCGGCAGTCGACGCCGTTCCTCGACATCGCCGCGATGGTGGACGACGCCGGTGAGGGTGGGTTCCTCGGAGTCGCGATGCATCCCGACTACGTGAACAACGGGCAGTTCTACGTCTCGTACAACACCTTCCCGACCGGGGACCACGTGCTGTCGATGTTTACCCGTTCGGCGGGCAATCCCAACGTCGCCGATCCCAGCAGCGAACAGATCCTCTTCGGGCCGTATCCGCATACGACGCCCGGTCACAAGGCCGGCGACATCCACTTCGGACCGGACGGTCTGCTCTACCTCGCGCTCGGCGACGGGCTCGCGGGCGGCATGGGCGTCGGTGAGCGGGCGCAGGATCTGATGG
Source organism: bacterium (assembly GCA_024226735.1). Classification (GTDB taxonomy): domain Bacteria; phylum Planctomycetota; class UBA1135; order UBA1135; genus JAAELL01. The sequence goes on from JAAELL010000371.1 coordinate 10,743, forward strand.
ATGCGCGCGGCAAGCTGCTACGCTTCGACGTCGATCTGCCGTTTCCGCACACGCCGCCGACGAACCCCTACGTCGGAAACCCGAACGCGCTCGACGAGATCTACGCGCTCGGGCTGCGCAATCCGTTCCGTTTCGGAATCGACAGCCTGACGGGCGACATCTACCTCGGCGACGTCGGGCAGAGCGGCTACGAGGAGATCGACTTCATTCCCGCCGGGACGGCGCCGGTCAACTTCGGGTGGAAGTGCAAGGAAGGTCCGGTCTGCTTCGGGACGCCGCCGCCGTCCTGCGTCTGCTCCAATCCGGCGTTCGTCGACCCCCTGCACAGCTACGTCAACGGCGTCGACGGCTGTGCTGTCATCGGCGGCAAGGTCTACCGCGGTAGCCAGATCCCGAGCCTCTACGGCTGGTACCTGTTCGGCGACTTCTGCGCGAATCGCTTCTGGGCTCTGCAGCACGACGGCACGAACGTCACGGCCTTCCAGGACCTGACGCCGCAGCTCTCGCCCAGCTTCCAGATCACCGGCGGCGTCGCCTTCGGCGAGGACGCGAACGGCGAGCTCTACATCCTCTCGCACTACTCGGGCCAGGTCTGGAAGATCGAGCCCGACTGCATCACGACCCCGTACTGCTCGGCGAACACGAACTCGACCGGAAGCGAGGCGACGATCTCGATCTCGGGCAGCCAGTCGCTCGCGGCCAACGCGCTGACGCTCGAGGCGGACGATCTGCCGAACGGCCAGTTCGGTTACTTCCTGATGGCCGACGACCAGGACTTCCTGCCGCTGTTCGGCGGCAGCCAGGGCAACCTCTGCCTCGGGACTCCGATCGTGCGCTTCGCGGGGGACGTCCAGAACTCGGGCGCGACCGGCTCGGTCAGCTTCCAGCCGGACTTTGGCAACCTGCCGAACGGCACGACGCTCGAGGTCGGCGACAGCTGGAACTTCCAGTATTGGTATCGGGATCAGAACCCGGGGATCACGTCGAACACGACGGCGGGGGTTGAAGTCCAGCTCTGCCCGTAGGTGCCGGGGCGATTCGGACGCGGGAGTTGTTCGACTCCGGGCAACTTGGTCAATCTCGAAGCCAGGACGCGCTGATTGTCCGGGCGTTCGGTCCCCGATCGTGACCAACATTTCGTGGTGCGCACAACCGAATCGATAAGCCGGTTCTCGTCTTGGTTCGCGAAAAGCACCAGTTCGACCGCGCGCTGTACGGCGCTGCCCTTGGCCAAGTCGGCTAACTCCTGAGCGACATCGCGCGTGTCCAGGAGTGGCTGGGACACGCCAACATCAGCACGACCAAGCTCTACGACCGGCGACGGTCCAAGCCGGAGGACTCCCCCACCTTCAAGGTCAGCTACTGAGCCCGCTGCGCTCGCAGCTAGCTGTGGTCGCCAGGGTCGATCCTGATCATCGTCGTCGTTGCCACGACCGCTGTGAACACGGAGAGCGTCGCAGGCACGAGCGTGAGGAACGGACGCGAAGACTCGGGGCCGAGGATGGTCAGGTAGAGAAGCACTGCACAGATGAGTGCCCCCATCGTTTTGGTCCAAAGGTTGCGAGTCCACTCAACGGCCTTCTTGCGGCGCTCCTCGCTCTTTCTCTTGCGCGCCCTGCGGCGAGCTCGACGCTCGCGAAGCTGATCTCCCTCCTCGCGGAGAGAAGAGCGCTCCTCGCCATCGGAGTTCGAGGTCGGTTCGTTGGACATATCACTCCTTTCGCGGACCCCCCTCGGTTTATTCAACCCCTCGGCGATCAGGCACCCGTCAACGCAAGGGCGGCGAGTCCCACATCGCCTGGGCTTCCGCGCGTTCTTCCTGACCGATGATGTCCATGTAGACCGTCGTCGCGTCAAGGGAACGGTGCCCGAGCCACTTCTGCAGGAGACAGAAGGACCGCACGCTGGCACGCTCCTGCCTGCCCGCTTCGCGGCTGTAATGAGCCGCGAGCTCGAAGGGGACTCGTGTTCGCGAGACCCCGCGGAGTCCCGGGGGCAAATGTGCCCTCGCTTGGGGTCAGCACCTCGCCTCCAGGCCCCTCGGGGCGGCCTGTGTCGCGACCAGCCAGACTGAACGAGTGGATCGGCTCTGACGACAAGGCCCCTCCGGCCTCCGGTCCGCCAGAGAGTTCCATCCAACAAGCAAGGCAGTGGTGCTCAGCCCTGGATCTCCGTCACCGTCAGCGTTGGTTCGCAGAACCTGGCCAACGCTGACGGGGATGGAGAGGAAGGTCGCCCCCCCTGGAGATCCAGAGCCAGAGGTTTGAAGGTGATCAAGGCTTGAGCCGGACTCAATGTTCAAAATTGACAATTTGTGTTGTTCGCGCTACACTAGGAGACGATGAACACCTAGGAGGCCAGCCATGAAGCGCATCTCGATCGAAGTCACGGAGCAGGAACAGCAACGCCTGAAGGCGATGGCATCGCTGCAAGGCAAGAGCATCAAGGAGTTCGTGCTCTCGAGCACCATCGGCACGGGCGACGAGGCGAAAGCGCTCGAGGAGCTCGAGGCACTGCTCGATGCACGAATGCAGCGCGCGCGCAAAGAAGGCTTCAGCGCGAAGACCGTAGACGAGATATTCGAGGACGGGATCGCTGAGGCGGGACCGTCACCGAATGGCTGAATACGAGCTCACACCAGATGCCGAGAACGATCTAAGGGAGATCGCACGCTACACGACGCGGACCTGGGGAACTGCCCAGACGCGGAAGTACAAGGCCGCGCTGATCCGCGGGTTCAGAGGCATCGCGGAAGAGACCGTGCATTCACGGCAACCTCTCCCCCATCGGCCTGATGTTCGAAGCTGTCAGTGTGAGCACCACTACGTGTTCTCGATCCACGAGGAAGACGAGAAGCCAGTGATCGTTGCTGTGCTTCACGAGAACATGGACCTGATCGAGCGCCTCCGCGCACGTCTCGAGGCCGAAGAATGAGCCGCGAGCTCGAAGGAGACTGGGCGGTAGTCCAGCGCACAGCGGCGCCACTACGTGACGGCGACGCGCTCGAGATCCTCCCGATGGCCATTGGGTGGGCGCACGGATACACAGCATCGACGCGGACCTCGCGCAGCTCGAGGGCGGCCAGGTCGTGTCGCTTGGCCTGCTATTCGAAAGCGACGTCGAGCTAGCTGAAAGCCCATCGTCGATCGAATCGAACAACGCCTGGAACTCGCGTCGCGGACGATCCATCTGACAGAACACAGGGCAGCCCCTCCCCAACATCACACATGTCACGCAGGAAGCGGAAGAACGGTCAGAGCGCTCGAAAGAAGCCCAGCAAGCGATCAGATCGCGAGACGGATGTTCTGTTCCTCGAGACACTGCATGATCTCCGGGAACTCGTCACCCCCACAGAAGGCGAAGTCGCGCTCCTCGAGCTCCATCGTGGTCGCGTCGGCGCGCTCGAACGTGAGTCTGTCGGCGACTGCCGACGGCAGCTTGGCCCGAAGGGACTCGAGCATCCCCGACGACACGTCGACTCCATGCGTCTTGTGACCTGCCCGCGCGAGCGGGATCGCGACGCGGCCGCTGCCACACCCGACCTCCAGAATCGAGCCATCGAGCTTCGAAGCGAGCTCGAGGTAGCGATCGACGTCGCCTGCGACGCCCTGTTGCTCTGTCGTCGGATCCAGGTTCTCGGAGTACAGCCCGTGGTCAGCGGATGGGTAGTCGCTGTCGTAGTAGAGGATCGAGGCATCCGCGTCCGGAAGATTGGCGTTCATCGAATTCCCCGAGGGTCGTCGTGGTGGCGAGTCGGACTACGCTAGGACACGTCGTTGAACGTAGCTCGCGGTTTTCGGCCACCGAAAGCCAAAGACTTCCACGACACGAGCGCGCACAAGTCGAGGACCTATGCTCGTGCGTCGATGGAAGTGGAAGACGACGACGCTCGCTACCGCGCCCTGCTGGCGAATGACACGCGTTTCGATGGCATGTTCTTCGTGGGCATCTCGACGACAGGCATCTACTGTCGTCCGGTTTGCCCAGCACGAAAGGCGCGCAGAAAGAGCTGCACGTTCTTCCCGACGGCTGCCGCCGCCGAAGAGGCTGGATACCGTCCGTGCCTGCGATGCCGCCCCGAGTTGGCTCCGACGACGTCTCCGTACGAGGAGCGGTTCTCCCAGGCTGCGGCCATCCTCTCCGATATCCAGTCCGGCGCTATGAACGGCGGGCGACGCCTCAGCGAGCTGGCCGGTCGCCATTCGATGAGCGTTCGTCAGCTTCGTCGCGTCGTCACGCAAGCGACGGGAGCGACACCCGTGCAGCTCGCGCAGACGTCTCGGCTTCTGCTCGCGAAACAGCTCCTGACCGAGACGGATCTCCCGATCACCGAGATCGCGTTCACGAGCGGATTCTCCAGCTTGCGGCGCTTCAATGAATTGTTCTCTGCCTCCTATCGCATGCCGCCCACACGGTTCCGCAATGGAGTGGTCGCGGGTCGCGGAGAGCAAGCCGTGGAGCTTCTGCTCACGTATCGACCACCCATGTCGTGGCCAGACCTCCTCGACTTCCTAGCCGCGCGCGCGATCCGAGGCGTCGAGGAGGTGTCGGGACATGCCTATCGCCGAACGGTCGCGATCGGAGAGTGCCACGGGTGGGTGGCGATCGAGCCTGCAGCGAAAGGCGACCAACTGATCGTCCGAGTGGCTCCCGCACTCGCGCCCACCCTCCAGCCGGTCTTGGCTGCTCTTCGCCACCTCTTCGATCTGCACGCTCGACCGGACCTCATCGACGGTCATCTCGCACAGTCGCCCCACCTTGCACCTCTCGTCGAGCGTCGGCCGGGGCTGCGTGTTCCCGGTGCTTTCGAAGGCTTCGAGCTCGCTTGGCGGGCCATTCTGGGTCAGCAGGTTACCGTCAAGGGTGCGACGACGCTGGCACGACGATTCGCGGAGCGCTTCGGTCGACCGGTCGACACCCCACACCCCGGCGTGACGACTCTCACTCCAACTCCGGAGCGCGTCGCCCGCGCCTCGGTCGAGTCAGTCGCGAAGCTGGGCCTACCGTTGAAGCGTGCTGCTTGCCTGATTGCCTTGGCCGAGTTCTGTTGCGACGACGCAAGCCGACTGGCGCCGGGCTCGCCGCCGGGTCGCACGTACGAGCAGCTCGTGGCACTACCCGGTCTCGGCCCGTGGACGGCCGAGTACATTGCGATGCGAGCGCTGCACTGGCCTGACGCGTTTCCGGAGACGGACCTGGGCCTGCAGCGGGCGCTCAGGGCCCGGGCAACATCGTGCGTTCGCAAGGTCGCAGAATCTTGGCGTCCTTGGCGTAGCTACGCGGCCATGCATCTTTGGATGCAACCCAAAGGACTTTGAATGGCCATCCGTCATCTCGACAACGTTGCTAGCGACTGTATCGCGACCCATCACTCCTCTTCCGCAACCCGCACCCGCGCCGACCCTCCGACGCGTGTCTGCTCCACTGGCCGCAGCAGCAACCAGCTCAACACCGCCGCGACGACGTAGAGCCCCGCCGTCGTCTGCATCAACACGGCGTAGTCATCGCCAGTCGCGTCGAGCACCCGCCCGGCCGCAATCGGCCCAACGACCCAGCCGACGCCCCACAGCGTCGCGTTGATCCCCGTCTGGACCTCCCGCGCCCCGGCCGGAGTCGACTGCATCATCATGTTCTTCAAGAGCGGGTGCGTGCTGTTCATCAGCGCCCCACGCATCAGGAACGCGAGCACCGCCCAGCCGACGTTGCCGGTGAACGCGAGCACGAGGAAGAACGGGATCGATGACATCTCGATCGCGACGATGCTGCGCACGAAGCCGAGCCGCGCGAGCGCGAAGGGCGTCATCAGGAACCCGAGGCTCATCAACACCTGGCCGGCCGAGAACAGGCTGCCCCAGTCCCCCGGCGCGAAGTCGAAGCGGTCCTTGAAGTACAGCGGCAGGAACGGAATGCAGAACCCCGCCCCCGTCGCGATCACGAACTGCGGGATGGCGAAGCGCGCGAGCAGGCCGCGGTGCTCACGCACGACCGGCAGGATCGCGCGGCCCGCGGGCATCGAGGGCTCGTGGTCCTCGATGCGCCAGTACGCGATCGTCGCGAAGAGGGATAGGAACCCCGCGGAGCGGATGACCCATCCCGACGCGACGTCCTCGCCCCCGAGCGTCTCCTGCAGGTAGCCGACGATGTGTCCGCCCGCGAACGCGCCCACGACGGCGGCCATCGTCCGCACGGCCTCCGCTAGACCGAACAAGCCCGCCCGCTCCTCAGGGCCCGAGTGGCGGAACAGGAACGGCGCGATCGCGACGTAGTGCACCGTCATCGCGAGGCCGGCGATGAAGTTGCACACGTAGAGCGCGCGGAAGCTCGAGAGCGACGGCATGACGAGGTACGCGCACCCGGCGACGACCGCCGACCCCACGAACACGCCGCGTGCCGAGCGCCGCGCCAAGAGGAACGCGGCAGGGATCGCGATCAGGGTCTTGCCCCACGAGTCCGCCGACTGGATCGAACCGATCTGGGTCTTGGTGTACCCGATCGCATCGAGCCAACGGACGAGCAACGTCCAGGACACCGCCTGCGCAGCCCCCATCAACGCCGACCCCTGCAGGTAGCGCCGCGCCGCGGGTCTCATCCGCGCGAAGTCGTCGAGGTATCGTCGGAGCATGCGGCGCAGCCCCAGACGATAGCGTGAACGCGCTCAGATGTCGGCGCGGGCCCCGTTCTCCGGGGCGTCATCCACCGAACGCGAAATCGTCACGAACAGCCCAAGCGGGAGCGCCAGGGGCGAGTTGGGATCGAGGAGGCAGCGCAGGAGCTCGCCCAAGGGGGGGAGCTCCTTGGCTCCGGCCGCAGACGCGTCCCGCCGGGGAGCGGTCTCCGTTGCGTTGCCCGCGACCGCGACCGCGACGCCGCGCAAGGCGATGGGCGTCTTGTAGGACGCGACGACCGCGTTCTTGCGAACGCACCGGTAGTTACGCGCTTCGGGTGCGGAGGTGCACCCGGCGCCCGCAACGAGTGCGAGCACGATGATGTTTCTGCCTAGATTCATTCAGGGGGTCGGTTGGAGAGAGTCGCTGCCTGGTCCCGGCGATGCTGCCGCGGAACACTACCCGCCTCGATAGAGTCGGTCGCCTTGCAGATCTGTCATTTCGGTTGTGGCCCGATGATCCCAGCACCCTTCTTGAAATCTTTTCCACCAGGGTGTCTCGCTTCCGCACCTCGCTTGGCGCGAAAGCGCCCATGACAACCCCGTCAGGCTTCCCCGCCTACCCATTCCGTCACGCAATGGGGCGGCGTTTCGGCAGTAGAACGGGGCCATGGACAAGCACACGCACTGGGGCGAATACGCCCTCCTTGGGCTCCTGGTCGGGGTCCTCCTGGTCTTCGCGATCGGGACCGCCGTCCACCTGTCGAAGCCCGTTCAGGTTCACGCCAAGCAAGCGACGAACCAGAAGGCCATGGACCAGTGGCAGAACGAGCTGTATTTCCCGCGCGCCAAGCGGCCCACGACTGATCTCTGAGAATTCCGAATCGGGGTAGTCAATCGGCGTAGGGCGGGGTCCCCTGGTCCAAGAGCACCATGGGCAACGTCGAAATCACCCCCGATCTCCTCCTCGCGCACGCCGGTTTCGTGCGCTCCCTCGCCCGTCAGCTCCTCTCCGACGAGGCGGCGGTCGAGGACGTCGTGCAGGAGACCTACATCCGCGCCCTGCAGTCCGGCCCCCGCAAGAAGGAGGCCCTGCCCGCCTGGCTGCGCGCCGTGACGCGCAACGTCGCCTTCAAGGCGATGCGCTCGAGCCGGCGCCGGCGCAGGCGCGAGCACGTCGCCGCCCGCGGCGAGGGCCTGCCGTCCACCAGTGACCTCGTCGAGAAGGAGCAGTCCCTCAAGAGCGTGGTGGACTCGGTGCTCGCGCTCCCCGAGCACTACCGCCAGGTCGTGATGCTGCGCTACTTCGAGGACGTGCCGCCACGCAAAATCGCTGTGCAGCTCGACCTCCCGGTCAACACGGTGCGGATGCGCCTGCACCGCGCTCTCAAGCAGCTGCGCAGCTCGCTCGACCGTGAGTACGGCAAGCCGGGCGCCTGGTGTCCGGGCGTCGCGCTCCTCGCCGGGCTGCCGCGACCGGAAGCCGGCGCCGCACCCGCTACGGCCTCCGCGACCGAAGCCGCCTCGTCGTCGATCGCGCTCCCGGCGCTGCAGGTCTCGCTCGTCGCGCTCGGACTCGTCGGCGCCGCCGTCGCGCTGGTCGTCTGGGCACGGAGCGACACCGGCGCGGCCCCGGAGACCACGGCGATCGTCCCGGCCCAGCCGCACACGGCACTCGCCGAGCACGAGTCGGTCGAACCGAAGGACGCCAGTACGAACACGCGCGCACCGCTCGCTCAGCCCGAGCCCGAAACGAGCGCACCCACGCCTCCGAGCGAGCCCGTCACGAGTGAGACGGAGCCGTATCCGCTGCTCGTCGCGTCGGGCCTCGTGGTCGACCCCGCGGGCGAGCCGGTCGGCGATGCCGAGGTGTTCACCGAGTGGGGTCCGGCTGGAATGACCATGCGCGTCCGCACCGACGCGGAGGGCCGGTTCGCGATCGACGTACCGCCCGAGGGACGGGTCTCCACGCGCGGTCCGGGACTCCCGGTCCTCGTCGGCGCGCGCGGTGCGGGCCTCGCCCCGTCGACCGTCGTGCCCTGGACCGGCCGCGCGGGCGAGGAGCTGGTCCTACGGCTGCGTCCCGGTGGCGTCAGCGTGCGGGGCGTCGTCGTCGATCCGACCGGGGCCCCCATCCCCGGTGCGCGCGTCCGTGTCGGTGACACCTATCGGCTCGGTTCGTCGTTCCTGGGCGTGCAGGTGATGGCGGAAGAAGCAGGACCCGGACGCCTGAATCCGGCGCAGCTGACCGATCCCGACCGCGCGATGACGATGCAGCGCGTCGGCCACGCGCGCGGCTACCTCGGCTCGCAGGCGCTGACGAGCGACGGAAAGCTCGGACGCCTGCTGCCGACGCCCGGTGCAACGACCGACGAGGACGGGCGCTTCACGGTGTTCGGCGTCGAGCCCGGGCCGACGCCGATCCGCGTCGACGCCTTCGGCTTCGCGCCGGATTCGCTCGTGCTCGACCTCGCGGCCGGCAACCAGCGCACGCTGGAGTTCAAGCTCGAACGCGCGGCGCGCCTCGCCGGCCAGGTGCGGCGCGAGGACGGGCTGCCGATCGACCGCGGCGTCGCGTACGTCGTCGGAGACGCGGGCGGAGCGCGCCGCTCGCAACGCATCGACCAGGAGGGCCGGTTCGCCTTCGACAACCTGCCCGCCGGACCCGTACACGTGTTCGCGGACTGCGAGACGGACAAGCGCGTCACCCACTCCGCATCTAGCGAGCTCGTGCTCGAGGCGGGCCGCGAGGCGAGCTGGGACCCGATGCTCACGAGGCACGACGTCGTGCTCGGCCAGCTCCTCGACGCCGAGGGCGAGCCTCTCGTCGGCTGGCGCGCGCAGATCCGACTGCACCAGAATCCCTCGCGGTCGATCGCACAATCGGTGACGGACTCGAAGGGACACTTCACGTTCGCCGCCCGGCCGCCGTACCCCGCGAGCCTGTACGTCTATCAGCCCGGCCGCGCGCAGGTGCACCCGAGCCGCATCGTCCCCGAGATCTGGTCCGACACCGAGCGACGCGTGATCCGGCTGAACGCAGACGAGGTGCTCGCGGGTTCGGTCCGTGGTCGCATCGACCTGCGCACCTACACGCCGCCGGCCAAGACCGAACGCGTCCTGCTCGTGCCCGCCGGCTCGCGCCACGTGTACGCGCTGCGCTTCGCCGGGACCGGCGCCTTCGAGTCCGAGGGGATGCCCGCCGGAAGCTACCACCTCGTGATGCCGATCCACGGCCTGGGGTGGGTACGGGAAGAGCCGATCGAGCTCGGCCCGGGCCTCGCGATCGACCTGGGGACGGTGCGCGTCCCGAAGCTCGGACGCCTGCACATCGGCGGCGCCGTGTCCGGGATCGAGGGTCTGCGGCTGCGGATCTGGCGCGTGTGCTCGGACGGCTTCCGCCTCGTCGTCTTCGAGGGCCGCGCCGAGGCTCCGCTGACCGTCTCGATGGCTCCCGGCAGGTACGAGATCGAGCGCATCGACGGCGCGGCATCCGCCTCCGTCGAGGTGACGGTGCGCTCGGACGAAATGGCGCGTCCGAACCTGGCGACCTTGCGGTAGGTGATGCCGAGGCCGCCCGCTATGCTGCCGGGCCGTGTCGCCTCCCCATCGAAACCGACGCGTCACGTGGACGGCGCTCGCGATTCTGGCCGTCGCAGCCGGCTTGCGCGTCGCCTTCGCGCTGCGCAAGGGGCTCGTGCTCGACGAGTTCCACAGCTACTTCCACGCGACGCGAACGAGCTTCGGCGCGTTCTTCGACACGCTGCTCGCCGACAACCACCCGCCCCTGTCGTTCCTCGTTCTCCACGCGGCGCAGACAGTCCTCGGTGATGGAGCGCTCGCGCTGCGCGCACCGGCGATCGTGTTCGGACTCTTCGAGCTCGTGCTGGTCGCACAGCTCGCGCGCCGGCTGCCGAGTACCCGGAAAGGGAGGCTCGCGGCTCTCGCGATGGCGCTCCTCGCCGCGTCGAGCCTGCACGTGGACTTCTCGACGCAGGCGCGCATGTACGCGCTGCACGCGACGTGCGTGACGGGGCTCACGCTCGTGCTCCACACGCTGGCGACCACGAACGAATCCGTGCGCTCCGCGTCCGCACTCCTGGTGCTGTGGTCGGTCCTCGGCTTCCACAACCACTACTTCTTCGTCCAATACGCGACGGTCGCGGGCCTCGCGACGCTCGCGGTCGTCGCGCTCACGCCGGCGCTCCGGAGCCGCCTGCGACGCTTCGTCCTTCCGGTGATCGCGACGGTGCTCCTGTGCCTGCCTTGGCTCGTCTGGGGCTTCTGGCACCAGTGGACGCACGCGCTGCCGCCCGGCGGAGACGACGCGGGCCTGAGGGGCCTGCTCGAGGCGTTCGTGCACTTGTTCTTCCTGAACGTGCGCCTGGGCGGGCCGGAGCTGCGGCCGCTCTTCATCGGTTGCGGAGCCGCCGCGGCCGCGTGCGGCGCACTCTCTGCGCTGCGTCTCGTCGTCTCCGCACGCGAGCCGGCGGCGCGCTTGCTCGCGGTCCTGCTCACGGTCGTTGCGTTCGGGGTCCCGCTCCTCGCTGCCGTCGTCGCGTCGAGCCTGGGGCGCGCGGGATTCACGTGGCACTACGTGCTGCCGTCGGCCGCCGCGCTCGCGGTGCTCCTCGCCGACTTCGCCGGCTTTGCCGGACCGCTCGCTCGCGTGCGGCGGGCGATCGTGAGCGTCATCGGGGCCAGCGCGCTCTTGCTGTCGGTCCTCAATGTGACTTCGCGCGGAACGGAGGACTACCCCGGCGCCGTCGCGCACGTCCTCGCCCAGCACCGATCGGGCGACGCGGTCGTGTCGGTCGAGTGGCAGCCCGCGCTTTTCCCGCAGGGTCAGCCGTGGGACTACTACGCGCCGCGGCTCGCGCAGGGCGAGCCGCCGCCGCGCACCCGCATGAGCGGCTTCTCCGTGGCGGACCCGCGCGACCTGGCGGAGGCGGAACGCATCCTCGTGCTGCGCACCTCGCTTCCGGGCGACCAGCACCTGATGCAACTACTGCTCGAGCGCTTCGAGGTCGCGAGCCGAGCGGACTTCGGGTTCGGAGTGGAAGTGCTCGAATTCGTGCGACGGCACGACTGAGCGCTTCCTGCGGAACCTGGGCGGGCGATCGCGGTTGAACGGGTCGTGTTCTTCGCGCTCCTCTTGTGCGTACCGCAAGTCAGCGACGCCTACGGGCAGCAGGTCGCGTTCTGTGACGACGTCGACGGCGACGGACGCGCGGACATCGTGGTCGCGGACGAGTCGGGCGAGCCCTGGAAGGAGTACGTCTACTCCGGCGTCACCGGCGACCTGATTGGGACGCGAGCCGAGCCGATCGGGTTGCCCCCTCTCCGTAGACACGAGGGCGATTTCGACGGCGACGGGCGCGCGGATCGCGTGCGGGTCACCGGGCGGGGCGTCGAGTTGAGCTCATCGACCAACCCGACGCCGTGGTGGACGTTCCGCCCGAAGCACTTCGAGCAACGGACGCGCCCGGGGGTCCGCTCGGCCGGAGACCTCGACGGTGACGGCGCGGAAGAGCTGCTGTTTCTGGATCCTTCCTACGACCGCCGCAACCTGCTCGGCGAACGCTACAGGGGCCGTGTCCTCGCGGTGTCCTGCAAGCGACGACAGATTCTGTGGACCACGACGGGAAGCGGGTACACGAGCGGCATCGGTCGCGACGCCGTCCCCGCAGGTGACGTGAACCTGGACGGGACTCCGGACGTGTTGACGTCGACGTCCGCGCCGTTCGCCGGACGTCTGCTCTGCCTGTCGGGTGCGAGTGGCCGCGTCCTCGTTCAGACGCGAGATGATCAGACGGGCCTCTTCCCCGAGCTGGGCGATCGTGTCGACGCCGGCCGGGATGTCGACGGGGACGGGATCGGCGACTTCCTGAGCGCGATGTTCAACCACGGAGCGGTCGGGCTCCCCGACCAGGGCGCGCGGGTGTACAGCGGCAAGAACGGCAAGCTGCTGCACGTCTTCACGCTCGCCGCCGAGCGCCGGCGGCAGGCGGGGACGAGCGCGCGCGCCGGCGACCCGACGCTCTCGTGGATCGAGCGCTTTCAGCTCGCCGAAGAGGCCCTTCAGGACGCCGGCCCCGACATCGCAATCGTACGCCTCGAGTCGTGCCTCGAGCTCGTGCCGGAGAACGCGATCGTCGCGTACCACCTCGCGTGCGTGCACGCGCGCACCAGCAGCACAGGGAGCACCGCGAGCACGGACGAGGCGCTGACCTGGCTCGAGCGCGCCGTGGCCTGGGGCTGGCGCGACGCGGCCGTCATCGAGTGGGAGCCCGACCTCGCGCCCCTGCGCGCGCGCTCTCGCTTCGCCGCGTGCGTCTTCGATGCGGGGAGCGTGCCCGACGCTCCGGTCGCGCAGCTGGAGCTCGTCCCGATCCCGCCGAAGCTCGCTCCCCTCGGCATCGAGCCCACACTCGCTCGAGCCCTGGGCGAGCGCGGCCCGCGCACGATCCGCGCGGCGATCAGCCCGAACGGCCGGCGCATGTTCGCAGTCGAGCATCGCGGTCAGGCGACGCCGTCCTACGCGACCGGGGTCGCGGTGCTCTACGACGTCGTGACGGGCGCGGCGATCACCGTCTTCCCGCGTGCGGAGACGACTGAGGTGGCCTCGGTCGGCTTTCTCGACGACTCGGTCGCGTGGTTCCTCGACCGCGCCCGGCGTCTCTACATGATCGACGCGGAGGGCGGCCGCACGCTGCGCATCCTGCCGCCGGAGCCGGGCATGCCCGTGCGCCGCTTCGCGCCCGACCACGCGCGCGTCGCGATGGTGACGGGCGAGGCGGGGTTCGTGCGCTGGTGGCGCGCGAACTCCGCGGAGCCACTCCTGGAGATCGAGACCGGCACGCGGCTCGCACCGGACCTGCGCCTGCTCCCGGACGGGAACGTGCTCCTCACCAGCTCGGAGCGCGACGCGCTGCAGGCGTGGGACATCGCCAGCGGCAGGTTGCTCTGGCAGCGCTCCGAGCGCGACGCATTCTGGCCGCAGCCCGAGCTCGGGCCCGAAGGTGCCCTGCTGTTCGAGACGAGCGTGGGCTTCGATGCCGTGCTGGTGCGTAGTGGCCGTGTGGCGCTCGAGCTGCCGCTCCCGCGGGCACGACTCGTGCGCACGAACGCGCTCGGAACTCTGCTCGACGGGACGCCCGTGACCGTGATCCCCCCGCGGCCACACCGGGCCGTGTCGGAAGGCAAGCTCGTACGCGTCATCGACGCGCGCGAGATGGCCGTGCACGCGCCGACCGAGCTCCCCCGCGAGCCGCGCTTCGTTCGGAGCGCGCCCGACGGGAGCAAGCTCGCCGCGTTCTTCGGCGATGGCGACGTGCGCGTCTGGGACGCCCGCACGGGCGAGCAGTTGTGCGAGCTGTCGGCTGCGTTCGCGGAGCTGCCCGGATCGAACGTCACGCGCATGGTCTTCGACCCGGCAGCGGAGACGCTCGTCTGCCTGACGGACGACTGGACGGACCTGCACGCGTTCGACGCGCGCACCGGCGCCCGGCGTTGGACGTCCTGGCCAGGTGGTCAGTGGCCCGCCGTCGTCGTCACCGAGCGGCGCGTGTACACGAGCTACGTCGCTCTCGATCTCGCGACCGGAGAACGCGTCCTCGACTCGGGTGTCGAGCCCACGCACGACGAGCGTCGCCTGCTCGGGTTTCGGCACCGGGACCCGCGCCTCGTCGTGTACGACGGCGAGACGCTCGCGGAGCTCTATGCGCACTCGAGCTACGACGACGGTGAAGAGCTCTTCCACCATCCGACGCTGGTGCACTCCGGTGGCCGGACGGCGCTCGGACGCGCGCACCTCCGAGTCGACGGCGACTCGTTCCCGCTCGACTCCTTCGCCACGACGCTCTACGACCCAAGGCGTATGCGCGCCGCCGCGGCGGGGGTGCCGCTCCGCCGGCCACGGCTTCCGGAGCCTCCCGTCCTCACCCGGGTCTCGCCCGCGGGCCGCGTCGCCTCGGCAACCGGCGAGACCGCAACCGTCCGTGCGCACGCGACCAGCAGCGAGGATCTCACGGGCTTCCACCTCGAGCTGGACGGTCGAGCGTTGGCGCGGGGAGCCAGCGGAGTGGACGTCGAGCTCGACGGCCGCACGGGCAGGCTCGCTTGGACGATCGCTCGGCCCGAGAGTGGCGTCGCGCACGTCAGCCTGCGCGCCATCGGGCGTTCAGGAACGCTCAGTCGGCGCTCGTACCTGGCGCTGATCTGGTAACGAGTCCAAACTGAGTGACAACGCGCTACGCGCCGGATTCGCGACGCGAAAAAAAGAGAAAAGGTCCGTGCGCTGCAGCGACCGAATTCTCCGATTTCCGCGTGTGCAAAAACGGCCGTAAGGGGTCCTCTCCCCGCACGCCGACCGACCACGCAAGCACTCTGCCGTGAGAACCACCATGTATCGATTCGCCACCTGCCTGTTCCTGCTCGCCGCCCCCCTGCATGCCGACGTCCTCGTCATCGACGACGACGGTGGGCCGGGCGTCGACTTCACCGACATCCCGCCCGCGATCCTCGCGGCGGGCAACGGCGACACGCTCGAAGTGCGCGCCGGTGCGTACTCCTCGTTCACCCTCGACCGGGGGTTGCGGGTCGTCGGCCGGCAGGGCGCGGTCGTCGCCGGCGGTGCGACGGTCTCGAGCACGTCGCAGCGCACGATCGCGATCGTCGCCGACTTGTCGCTCGGCCAGCTGAGCGTGCAGAACTGTGCGGGGACAGTCGTGCTCGACGGACTCACGCTCCAGGGCCAACAGGTCGGCGCGCGCCTGAGCGTCATCAACTCCGACGACGTCCGCGTCCACGCCTGCGTCGGCGTCGCGCAGATCGAGAAGACGGGCGTCCTCGTCCAGGCCTCGCGCCTCGAGATCGTCAGCTCCAGCTTTACGGGCGGCCGCGGAGTGGACGAAGACTGTGGAAGCCCGGGCGACGGCGACGCGGGGATGCTCACGAACAACTCGCGCGTCCAGTCCGCCCTCAGCACGATCCAGGGCGGCCGGGGCGGCAACAACTTCGCGACCTGCATCTCGTTCTGCGGCATCGACGGCGGCGGCGACGGCGGGCCGGGGATGGTGACCGCTGGAGCGTCGACCGAGATCTTCCTCGCTGGCAAGACGGGAGACCTCGTCAAGGGCGGTTACGCCGGGCTCGGCGAGGACTGTCCGTGCGACGGCTACCCCGGCGCGGGCCTCGAGCACAACGCCGGCACGGTGCGCTACTCGAACGTGTCGATCGAAGCCGGCGACGCGCTCTGCACGGGTGGGCCCGATGTCACCGGGCCGGGCACGCTCATCCAGGCGGTGCCGGCCGACCTGACGCTCGAGCGGCTCGGGACGCCGGTGCCGGGAGGCTCCGTCACGCTCCGCGTCCACGGCACCCCCGGGACGAACATTCGCTTCTACGTCGGGAAGTCGCCGGTCCAGGTCGCGGCCGCCAACCCCGCCGTGATCGAGCGCCTCACGAGCGAGAACTGGGTCAAGCCCCTCGAGCTGATGCCCGCCTCCGGGTTCATCGACGTGGGAATGCTGATCCCGGTCAACGCGACCGTGGGGAACACGTTCTACTGCCAGGCGAGTGCCGTCGACATCGCGACGCAGACGTTCCAGCGTTCGAACTCGATCCCGATCCTCGTGCGCTGACTCGCTCGGCGCAGGGGCGCGTGTCCGCATGCGAGACACGCGCCCTTGCCCAAACAGGTCCGATTTCTTTTGGTCGGCGCGAACCTGGGGATTCGGGTGAATCGCTGTGTGCGAAAGCCGTCCGGGGGGGTCTTTTGAGGGTCCACGCCCTCCATCGATGGAACGCATCATGACCCGCCTAGCCTGCCTAGCCTGCCTCCTGCTTCTCGCCGCCCCGCTGCACGCCGACGTTCTCGTCGTCGACGACGACGGAGGTCCCGGCGTCGACTTCACCGACATCCCGCCGGCGATCCTCGCGGCGCGCAAGGGCGATGCACTCGACGTGCGCGCGGGCACGTACTCCTCGTTCACCGTCCGCGCCAGCCTACGCATCATCGGGTCGCCCGGAGCGAGCGTGCCCGGCGGCGCGACCGTGTCCGACACGACCAAACGCACCGTCGTCGTCCTCGCGGACCTCGAGCTCTCGCAGGTGCGGGTCGAGAGCTGCCGCGGCACCGTGCTCCTCGACGGTCTGGCGTTCGACGGGCCACACGTCGGAGCCCGCATCGCCATCGATCGCTGCGACGACGTCCGGATCCACGGGTGTACGGGCGATGGCGCGGTCGACCGCTATGGTGTCCGAATCGACGACTCGCGAGCAGAGATCGTCGGCTCGGCGCTCAACGCCGGGCGCGCGGCCGTGAGCCAGTGCGCGGCACCCAACGACGGTCCCCCGGGCGTGTACGTCGAGAACGCCCGCGTTCAGGTCGCCCTCAGCTCCGTCGAAGGTGGACGGGGCGGCGACAACTACGCGAGCTGCGGATCCATCTGCGGCATCCCCGGCGCGGGCAACGGAGGTCCCGGGGTCCGAACGTACGGCCAGACGACCGAGCTCTTCCTCGCCGGCACGAACGCCGATCTCGCCAAGGGCGGCTTCGCGGGCATCGCCGAGCTGTGCAGCTGCGACGGTGACCCGGGTCCCGGCATCGACCACCAACAGGGCACGCTGCGCTACTCGAACGTGCGCATCGAAGCTGGCGGCGCGTACTGCACCGACTCCCCCCCCATCACGGGCCAGGGCGCCCAGACGGTGGCGTTCCCCGCCGACCTGACGCTCGAGCGGCTCAGCACCGCGACGCCAGGCGCCATGGTCGGGCTCCGCGTCCACGGAGCGCCGGGCCTGAACGTGCGCGTCTACATCGGCAAGTCACCGCTGCGCGTCCCGGCGAACAACCCGGCCGTGATCGAGCGCCTGACGAGCGAAGAGTGGGTCAAGCCCGTCGAGCTCATCCCCGCCGCCGGCCACATCGACGTCTTCCTGCGCATCCCCGTGGACGCGGACAAGGGCTACGCGATCTTCTGCCAGGCGACGGCCGTCGACATCGCGACGCAGAGCTTCCAGCGCTCGAACTCCGTGCCGATCGTCGTCCGTTAGTTATCCGACGCGGCGGTCGAGCGGCACGTCGCGCGCACCGATGATGCTCTCGGTGATGTCCATGCGGAACCGGCTGCTGCCGACCAGGAAGAGGCCGCCGTCCTCGGTCCGGATCTCGAGCTTCGAGACGTCGACCTCCGAGGGAAGCTGGTAGACGAACAGCGTCCCCGATGCGAGCGAAATGATCTTCGTCCGCGCATCGTCCTTGCGCCTGAACTCACCGGAATAGCTGTCGCGGATCCAGGTGTACCCGGTCACGCGCGCGACGCCGTCTTCGTAGCCGTCGACCGTGCCGGCAAAGTAGCGATTCTGGTCGCCCTCGAACAATCGCCTGTGAGCAACGAGGACTCTGACTCCGGGGTCCAAGATCATGCTTCGATCCTCCGGGGGGTTCTTCGGCAGCTCGGCCGCGGAACTTGTGCCGCACGCTTGGGAACCGGACCGGGATCCGCGAGGCTGCTCCACAGGATGGGACTTGTCGCGGTACGTGACTACCATGGGCGGAGGACCGCTCGCCCAGGCCTGTGGTTCTCGACGAACTACAGGAACGGACAAGCGCACTGGACGCCCTGGACCTAGACCGGCGTGGCGCAGCCCGGCTGGAACATCTGGTGGCGCGGGAGCAGAGCGCCAGCTTTGACTGGCGCTTTCAGAAGAACGTCAAGCTGACCGCGTCGGTGAAGTTGCTCGTCGGGCCGGGGTTGTTGTCACGGTACCAGCACTGGAAGTTCCACGTGTCGCCGGGTTGAACGGCGCTGGGCGGGTTCACGGGGATGGACGTCAGGTCGACTTGAATCGTGCCTGTCGGGCCTTGGATGATCTGCGACGGCGTGTTGAAGCGGCCAATGTTGCCAGCGACGCAAATGATGCCCTGGCTCCCCGGCGGCATAGATACGCCCTGGGACTGGCTCGCAAGGAAGTAGCCGAACTGTCCCTGAGGAAGGTTCGACGCTTGGAGCTCGAACGCGTTCAGGTTCACTTGCGTCGACCCGCCGGGACAGAGCGTAGCCGCGCTACCGCTGCTATTCGGTTGTCCGGCGCAAAAGGGAGCCTGACACGGCTTGCACACGCCAGCCGCGCCCGCAAGGAACATGGCGGCGACTTCGGCATCATCGAGGGCGCGGTCGAACACGAGGACCTCGTCCACCAACCCTAAGAACGGGAAGGTGGTGCCGGGCGTGTTCCGGCACCAGCCGATGTTGTTGCGAGGTTGAGGGTTGTAGTCGATCGGCGCACCGTACGCGGCCGTACCCTCCAACACTCCGTCGACGTAGACCTTGAGCTCGCTCGCGTTCCGATCATAAGTGCCGGTCAAGTGGCGCCAGCTCCCGTCGACCACGCTGGTCGTGCCGGCGATGGACCCAGCTTGGCCATTGACCCCGAAACAAGCCGTCCCGGCCGGCTTCACACCCAGGCCGAATCCGTCGTGCGTCTCGAACCGGTCATAGACGCACATGAACTGCGTGGTTGGTTGGGCCACGCGTATCCATGCGCTGACGCTCACCGTCTCGGCGGGACTGAGACCGAAGGAGGTGAGGATCTCCACTCGGTCGTCGACGCCGTCGAGGTCGAACGCGAGTCCGTTGCCCGACGTCACGAAACCCGGCGCGTAGCCGGCGCCGAACGCAAGTGCGCCGTCATTGCCGCCGACCAAATCGTCGGCGCTTCCGTCCCCTGACCACCAACTTACCAACCCCGGAGGCGCTGGGGTGCAGGACTGCGCAAACAAGGACGGGCTACTCCACAGCGCCATCGCCATGACGGTCGCTACGGCGGCGATTCGAGCGTTGGTCATCTGGTTCTCCGTATGTCGGAACGAATCCATGAGACGTCAGGTCGGCCGCATCCGTGCGGTCGGCGTCGCGCCATGGTAATCCGATGAAGACGGGGCCGCGTCAGGATCGAGGATGCCCGCGCGCAACTGGCACTTTCAAAAAAACGTCAACGAGATCGCGTCGGTGAAGTTGTTCGAGCCCTGATCGCGGAACCAGCACTGGAAGTTCCACGTCTCGCCGGGCTGCACCGCGACGGCGGGCGACAGCGGTAGGCTCGTCAGGTCGACGTCGATCGAGCCGACCGGCCCCTGGATGATCAAGCCGGCTTGGTTGAATCGACCGATGCCCGAGCAGCCCTGGAACCCGCAGGTGAGGCACAGGACGCCCTGGCTCCCCGGCGGTTGGAATGTGCCCTGGTTCGAGCCGACGAGGAAGTAGCCGAACTCGCCCGCGGGCAGGTCCTCCGCCACGAGCGTGAGGTCCTGGTCGTCGACGAACTGCGATCCCTCGGCGGAGATTCTGCCCGGCAGGCCGCTGCTGTTCACGTTAGCGGGAGAGCAGTAACGCGAACCGAGATCGGGCTCGAAGATGTCGACCCGCGATTCGGCACCGAGGCTCGCCCATGGACGACCTCCGGCGAAGAGCGCCTGTCCCCGCACGGACGTCGCCACGGCGAAGGCACGCGCCAAGCTCAAGGATGCAGTCGACCAGGTCTGGGTGCCTGCGTCGTAGAGGTCGACCCGGTCGGTCGCCACGCCGTTCGACTGGAGCCCCCCGGCGAACACCCCCCGCTGCCCCACCGTCGTGCCCGCTGGAGACTGGCGGGGCACCGAAAGGGTCGTCCCGGTCCAGGTCGCGGTCGCCGGGTCGTAGAACTCGACCGGATCCCCGTCGACCCACCCCCCCGCGAACAGCGCCAGGCCCGCCACGCTCGCGGCCGTCAGATAACCGCGCGGGGTCGGTAGCTGGGTGGTTGTCCAGGCCCCCGTGCCGGTGTCGAAGATATCGACCGTGTCGACCATCGCACTCGGTGACCATCCTCCACCGAAGAGGACGAGCCCGCCAACGGTCGTCGCCGCCAGGTCGTGGCGCGGGGTCGAAAGCTCAGCCGTCGACCAGGCGTCCGTCGCCACGTCGTAGATGTCCACCCGTGTGTGGTCTGGGAATCCACCGGCAAAGAACACCTTGTTCCCGGCGGAGGCTCCCACGAGCGCGGCCCGGCCGATGGAGAGCTCCGCAGTGCTCCACGTGGCGGTCGCGTCGTCGTAGATGTCCACCCGCGACGACTCGTAGTTGCCCTGCAGGAAACCACCCGCGAAGAAGGCGCGCCCGCCGGCGCTCGCGGCGGCGAGGCGTGAACGAGCCACGGACAGGGACGCGGTCGTCCAGGTCCGCGTCACGGCGTCGTAGAGATCCACCGTGGCGAACTTGGTCTGCGGGACGTTCGCACGCCCCCCAGCGAAGAGCGCCTTGTCTCCGACGCTCGTCGCCGCGAGGTCACTGCGGGCAACCGACAACGAGGCCGTCGACCACTGACCGAATGCGAGAGGCGCGACGAGCAGTCCAGGCAAGACTTGGAGCAGGGGGCGCATTGTGAGATCGGGGTTCGAAGGCTCGCGCAGGCGCGATACGGGTGAAACCACTCCTGTATTGGACCCCGAAGCCCAGGGTGTTGGGGCGTTTCGTCGAAGCTACCTCGCAAAGAGCTCGCCGAGCGCTTTCACGGCGGGCTTTTCCTGCACCTCGTACCCTCGGCGCGATGCCGACGACCCGGCCGGATCGTTCGACCATCGCCACAGCGCCCAACCCGCGAGCGTCGCCTCCGGAACCGCCTGCTGCGCGTCGTCCAGCGCGCGCCTCAAACAGCGCAGGAGTCGCGCTTGCTCGCCTCCATCGTACGGTCCACCGTTGCGCCTGCGCTCGCCGCCGCGCCACGCGCGGCGCGTCGAGCGGAAACCCGTCTCGATCAACAGCAGGGGCTTGCCCTGTTCGGCGGCGTGCTCGAGTGCCCGCGTCGGGCCGCGCGTCATGCGCTGCACGACCGTCGGATCGCTGACCCGCCACGGCCGTGTCTCGGTGTCGAGGCGCGGCAGGTAGACGAAGCTCATGAGGTCGAGCTCGTCCCAGAAGTCGACCCAGCGCAACTTGTCGATGCCGCCCGGGCAGTACGTCAAGGCTCCGTCGAATGCGACGCGTGTCGCCTCGATCGAGCCCAGCCACGCGTCGCGCTTGAGGGGACGCAGCGCGGCTTGCGCCGGATGCTCCTCCTCGTCGAGCGTCCAGATGGTGCGAGCCGCCTCCGGCATACCGAATCCGACGCACAGGATGTCGACCTCCTGCGCCTGCGCCAGCAGGGCCGCGTGCGCCAGCGCGACGGCGTAGTCGGCGAAGAACGCCTGCCACTGCGCCTGGCCGGTCATCAC
This sequence comes from bacterium, assembly GCA_024226735.1. Lineage (GTDB taxonomy): Bacteria > Planctomycetota > UBA1135 > UBA1135 > JAAELL01. The sequence continues at coordinate 32,603 of JAAELL010000371.1, forward strand.
GCGCGCGCCCGCCGCGATCCCCGTCGGGCTCGCCAAGAGGTGCGGGACGAGCACCACCGCCGCGTCGCGCTCGCGCGCGGCGCCGAGCACGGCCGCCAGGTGCGCGTCGCCCTCCAGCGACCGCGGCCGTCCGTCCTGGTCGCGGGCGATGTGGGCGTGCACGATCAGAGCATTCGCGCCGGCGGCGAAGAGCGCGTCGAGGCTCGCGCCCGATGCCTCCGTGCCGAAGGCCGAAGCCTGTCCTCGCCGCGGCGGCGCGTCGATTCCGGCGGCGCGCAGCGGCAACCGGCCGAGCGCCCGCGTTCGGTGCGCCGAGCGACTCGACTCGACGCTCGCGCGATGCTGGCGCGCGAGCTGTTCGAGCCGCTCGTCGTACGCAGCCGCGTGGGACGCGAGCGCGGCAGCATCGAGCTCGCCCGCCCACAGTGCGTTCACGTCGACGCGCGCGGCGAGCACGCGGAACGCGAGAGCGCGCAGCGGCCGCACGAGATGTGATGATGCGCCCGGCTCGACGTCCTCGACGAGCTCCGCGAACGTCGGTCGCGCGGTCAGCGTCGCGAGCCGCCCACACCAAGCCTCCAGCGCGTGGCCCCACCATGCATCCGCCGCGTCGACGGCCGCTGCGTCGAGCAGCCAGTCGAGCCGCGGAGCGCCGAGCGCGTCTCTCAAAAGGTGCCGCGCGAGCAGGGCACCGCCGTCGCCCAATCGCGGCAGCCCGGCGCCGAGCCAGGCGACGAGTTCTCCGTCGACGGTCCAGGCGAGCTCGTCGCCGTGATCGCCGCGCGCGTAGGGGACGACCGACACCCTGCGACCGGTCAGCGTCGCGACCGGCGCCCAAGTCGCGAGCCTGCCACGCATGCTCTCGAGCGCACGGACGTATCCGCGCAGGCGTTCGAGGTCGACCGGCATGCCGGCGCGGATCCGCATACCGCCGAGTCGCTCGCCGAAGGGCACGAGCTCGCCCGGCTGGTCGCGACGCTCCGCGTTGAGGTCGCGTTGGTGGTCGGCATGCGGTCGTCCCGAACGCGAGAGGCGCGCCTCGAACGCGAGCTCGTCCTGGCGCCAGACGCGCATCCGCGGATGCGCCGAGAGCGCAAGTCGATCGATCGCCCGGCCGAGCCGCCGTGCGTCGCCAGCGAGCAGCAGCGTCACGGGCAGGCCCGAACGCGCGGGGTCCTCGAAGGTCGCTTCGAGGACCGTCGTCCGGGCGAGGTAGTCGAGCGGACCGAGGGCGATCCGCTCGCCCTCGAAGGTGATCCCCAGGCGCTCGGCGAGGGCGCGCACCGCGGGCGATTCGGCGGTTCCGGCGACGATGCGGGCGGCGCCGGGCGCAGCCTCCGCCGGCAGAGCTCGGCACTCCACCGCGAGCGGGCGCTGGCCCGCGAGGCGTCGCGCGGCCCGTTCGCCGTCCGCGAGCCGGTCGGCGTCGACGAGTAGGTCGACGCTCCCCGCCCGGTGCAGGTTGATCCACAGGGCCGCGGCCCCTTCGGAGGCCGGAATCCTCCGCCCACAGCCGGCGGCCACGAGCGCGAGGGCTGCGAGGAAACGGAGCCGCCGGACGGGCTCGGGTGGAAGAGCAGACACCAAGGGAGTTTACGGGCGGACGCAGCGCGGCTCCACAGGCCATGTCGTAGGCCACGTTCCCCCAAGAATCCGGCGGGCCGCGGCGTTCTGGATCCGGTCGCGCCGCGGTGGACCCAGGGCCTGGATCGGGCCCTCCACCCACGCCTCGAATCGGTCGAAGACGACCGTGAGCGACCCCAGGCCGCCACGGGCTAGGTCTCGTGACACGCCAGAGACAAACTCATGACGGAGCCAGTCGTCCAATGAGGGCACCCTGGACTCCCTCGCCCGCTCGAAATCGAGACACGCCCAATCGACATGCCGACATCCAAGCGCCGCCTTCTCATCGTCCTCGCGCTCGCCTTGACCAGTCTCTGCGCCGGCACCGTCGCTGCGATGCGCGCCAGCTCGGAGGACAAGCGGCCGAACCTGCCCGGGCCGGTTCGCAACGCACTCCTCTTCGGCCGCTACGCCGAGGCGCTCGAAGCGATCGCCAGGCTCGAGTCCGAGCGCCCCGAGGAGGTCGACACGTGGCTGTACTTGCGCGGACACACGCTCGCGCTGTCCGGCGAGACGGATCAGGCGCTCGCGCAGCTGGAGCGCATCGAGGCGGATCACCCCGAGAGCGCCTGGCTCCACAAGTCGCGCTTCCAGCGCGCCGAGCTGCTACGCGGAGCGCGCCGCTACCGTGAGGCGGAGGCGATCTACGAGGCCGAAGCGCAGCGCCTGCGGAGCGAGGACCGGCAGGGCGAGCTGGCCGACATCTACATCCGCTTCGGCGACCAGTACTCGATCGCGGACGAGATGCCGCGGCCGGAGCAGCAGAAGCTCGACTTCGAACGTGCACGCGGACTGTACGCGCGGGTGCTCGAGCTCGAGGCACCGACGGATCGGCGCGAGTACGTCTACTTCCGCATCGGGGTCTGCCTGCAGTCACTGCAGCGCTTCGGCGAGGCGGTCCAGGCCTACGAGACCTTCCTGAAGCAGTTCGATCCCGAAGAGGGTGGCGCGGGCACGGCGACGCGCGTCTTCGAGGCGCGCTACCGCGCCGGCATCTGCAAGCGCCGCTCGGGAGATGTCGTGGGCGCGCGGCGCGTGTTCGAGGACCTCGTCGACGCGATCGCGGCCGCGCGCGCAGGGAGCGGAGCGTGGCAGGGGCGGGAGCTCGGTTCCGACTTCGCGACGCAGTCCAAGAAGCTCGAGGGCGACGCACGGTTCCAGGTGTGCGAGACGTTCGCAGACCAGGGCGGCGCACAGCAGAACCTCGCCATCGTCGCGTTCGGACGGTTCTTGAGGGACTTCGCCGACCATGCGCTCGCGCCGCGGGCCGGCATGCGCATCCCGCACCTCTTCGCGTCGCTCGGACGGCAGGGCGAGGCGCTCGCGGCCTACGATGCGTTCCTCGCCCGGCCGCTCACTGGTGACGTGTCCCCGGAGACCCGCACCGAGCACGCAGAGCTGATGATGTCGGCCCTGTTCGAGAAGGCCACGGTGCTCGTCGCGCTCGAGCGCTACGCCGATGCGGGCGGAGTGTTCGCCGACTACACGCGGCGCTACCCGACGGGACCGCGTTGGTCCAAGGCGCAGCAGGGCATCGTCGAAGCCGAGTACTCCGGGGCCGCGACGCACCGCCGCGAAGAACGCTTCGCCGAGGCCCGAACCGCCTGGGAGCGGTTCCTCGAAGCCCATCCGCTCGATGGACGCGCGCGCCAGATCCACTTCGACCTGGGCCAACTCTACGTCGTCGAGGCTGCGAAGCGCCGCAAGGACAATGAGGACGCCGACGCCGCAGAGCTCCTGCGCGCGGCGATCGACAAGTGGCAGCGCGTCATCCAGAAGTACCCCGGGACGGACGAGGCCTCCCTCGCCCTCCTGTCGACCGGCATTCTGCGCGAGACCGAGCTGAGCGAGCTCGAGGCCGCACTCGACGCCTACCGCGCGTGCACCTTCGGCGCGCACGCCGCACAGGCACGGGCGCGACTCGAGGCGATGGAGCGGCCGTCGCTCGAGGTGACGACCGAGCGCTCGTGGCGCTCGGACGAGCCCGCCCGCGTGCAGCTGCGCCTGCGCAACGTCGAGAACGTCCAGGTCCAGCTGTACGCGCTCGACCTCGAGGCGTACTTCCGCAAGCACCTGACGAACCGCAAGATCGAGGACCTCGACCTCGACCTGATCGCGGCGGACGAGAGCTTCGACGTCCCGATCGAAGACTACGCGGCCTACCTGCCGATCGAGCGCCAGATCGACCTGCCCGTCGAGGGCCCGGGTGTGTGGGCCGTCGCGGTGAGCGACGGGGAACGGCGCGCGACGACGCTCGTCGTCCGCAGCGACATCGACGTCGTCGTCAAGAGCAGCAGACGCGAGGTGTTCGTGTACGCCCAGGACATGCGCGTCGGCGCTCCCGCGCAGGGCACCAGCGTGCTCGTCGCACTCCCGGGCGCCGGTCCCGACGGTGCACCAGAGATGCGCGAGCTCATCACCGCGGGCGACGGCGTCGCACGACTCGCGCTAGAAGGCGAGCTGAAGGATGCCGGGAGCGTGCGCGTCTTTGCCCAGCGCTCCGGCCACATCGCGGCCGAGGGTCTCGAGCTCTCGGGTCTCGCACGCTCCGCCGGCCTGCAGCCGCGCGGGTACGTCTACACCGACCGCAGCGCCTACCGGCCCGGGCAACAGGTGCGTTGGCGCGCGATCCTGCGCGACGTCCAGGATGGCCAGTACACGTTCGAGCCCGGGGCAAAGTACCGCGTCGAGATCGTCGACTCCCAAGGTCGCGTGTTCTCCAAGCGCGAGAACGACCTCTCCGAGTTCGGAACACTCACCGGCGCGGTCCAGCTCGCAGCCGAGGCGCCCGAGGGCACGTACACGGTGCGCGTCGCGGAGCCGGGCGGGCGTGCGTACGCGGGCTCGTTCCAGGTCCAGGAATTCCGGCTGCAGAAGATCGAGCTCACTTTCGAGCTCGAACGCGACGTCTTCTACCGCGGCGAGGAGGTCGAGGTCGAGCTCTCGGCCGCGTACTACTACGGCGAACCCGTAGCCAACTCTCCTGTGCGCTACGTGCTGCCGGACGGACGTGTCGGCGAGACGCGCACGGACGAGCGCGGGCGCGCGACGTTCTCGTTCGAGACGCGCGAGTTCCCGCACGACGGTCAGCTCGGCTTCCAGGCGACGCTCGTCGAAGAGCAGGTGAACCAGACCGGCGCCGTTTGGCTGGCGACGACCGGCTTCGGCGCGCGCGTCGCGGGCCCCGGGCGCGTCGTGGTCAGCGGTGAGCCCTTCCGCGTGACCGTCGAGACCCAAGCACCGTCGGGCGAGAGCGTCTCGCGCGCCATGACACTGACCGTCGCGCGGCGCGAGTCGCGCCCCGGCGGCCGCTGGGCGGAGGTCGACCCGCAGACGTTCGAGCTCACGACCAGCGATGAAGAAGGCCACGTCGAGCAGACGCTCGCGCTGGATGAGGGCGGCGTGTACGTCTTGCGCGCCGAGGGCCGCGACCGGTTCGACAACCCCGTCGTGGCGGAGACGCACCAGTTCGTGTCGGGCGACGACGACGCCGTCCGGCTGCGCTTGCTCACCGACGAGACGGCGCTGGAGGTCGGCGGCAAGGGTCGGATGCGCATCCTGAACCGCAAGCGCGGCGGCGTGGCGCTCGTCACCTTCGAGGGCGAAAAGGTGCTCGAGTACCGGCTGCTCAAGCTGGCCGAGGGCGAGAGCCCGCTCGAGTTCGACGTCGTCTCGCACCACTTCCCGAACTTCGACGTCAGCGTCGTGATGATGCTGCCCGGCGAGTTCCTCAACGCGCGAACCTCGTTCCGCGTCGACCGCGAGCTGCGCGTCGCGATCACACCAGAGAGCGAGGTCGTCGCGCCTGGCGACGCGACCAAGGTCCGCGTACGCGCCACCGACGTCCTCGGCGCACCCGTACGTGCGGAGCTTTCCTTGGCCGTGGTCGACGACGCGCTCTTCGAGGCATTCCCCGACACGACGCAGCCGATCGTCGCCTTCTTCCAGGCCGGCGCACACCGCAACGCGGCACTGCGCACGGTCTCGAGCTGCACCTTCCGCTACCAGGGCCGCACCGACGCGATCGCTGCCGCCGTGCTCGAGGAGCGCACGCGGGCGCTCGCGCAGCGCGAGTGGGACGTTGCGCGCGAGCGAGCAGCGAACAAGCTCGCGGCGCTGAGCCTCGAGATGCCCGCGCTCGTGCAGGACTTCGACGTCCAGGCCGAGGTGGCGCCACCGTCCGCTGGTTTCTTCTTCGAGGATGGGATCGCCCAGAACGCCGACGACTTCTTCCTCGGCTCCGCGGACAAAAAGGAGGCGTCGAAGCAAGACTTCCGCGCCAAGCGCAAGCGAGTCGGCGGTCGAGCGCAGGGTCCGAGCTCACCTGGCCCCGTGCGGGGCGGCCGGTTCAGCCGGGGTGTAGCCGGGGACACCGGCATCGCCGCCGAGCTCGGCTTCGACGCCGTCACGGCCTACTGGAACGCCGCGGTCGTCACCGACGAGAAGGGCGAGGCGACCGTCGAGCTGCGCGCCCCCGACAAGAGCAGCCGCTGGCGCATCACCGCGCGCGGCGTCGACGCGGGGACGCTCGTCGGCTCCGATACGAAGACGCTCGTGACGCGCGCCGACTTCTTCGTCGAGCTGCGCACGCCGATCGCGTTGCTCGTCGGCGATGCGCCGCGCATCGTTGCGCGCGTGCACAACCTGACGGGCCTCACCGGCAGCGCGCGGATCGCGCTGCGTGTCAGGACCGGCGGCGACGAACGCGTGCTTCCTCAGACGGTGGAGCTGGGCGAAGAGACGATCGTCGAGCACGTCTTCGACGCGCTCTCCCTCGACGCCAGTGGCGAGCTCGAGCTCGAGCTCGAGGCGACGGCCAATCTGGGCGTGCGCCCGCTCACCGCGCGCACCGCCGAGACCATCGAAGTCCGCCCGTGGGGCATCGAGTACGCCGATACGGCGAGCGCGGTCCTCAGCAGCGCGCGCAAGCTCTGGCTCGAGCTCCCCGCTGGTCGCATCTACACCGGCCGCGAGATCGAGCTCTTCGTCGGCCCGAGCGTCGACCGTCTGCTCGTCGACCTCGCGCTCGGCCGTGGCCCCCTGTCCGGGCGTCAATCTTACGGGCGCCGCCCGTACGGACGTGACTACGCGGGAGTCGCGAGCGAGCTGCTCGCCGCTTGCGCGGTCATCGACGCACAGACCGCGGCGGGCCGCGTCGCGAGCCCCGACCACCAGCACCTGCGCGAGGTCGCCGAGGCGCGCGTCTCGACGCTCGCGTTCGGGCAGCGCTCCGATGGCGGCTGGAGCTGGACCGGCCGTGGCCAGCACTCGCAGCGCGAGCCCTCGTGCCGCGTCCTCGTCGCACTCGCGCGCGCGAACGCGCTCGGGATCCAGGTCGCGCCTGAGACCCGCGAGCGCGGCATCGACTACTTGCAGAAGGCCTTCCAGCGCGCCTCGCAGCAGGCGGACGAGGAGAAGGCGATGATCCTGTACGCGCTCAGCACGCACGGGCGCGGCGACTTCGGCGCCGCCAACCGCCTGCACCGCGCGCGCGCGAAGCTCTCGCCCGCGACGCTGGCGTACACGACGCTGGCCCTGGTCGAGATGAACCGCGCCCCGATGGCGGCGGAGGTCGCGCAGACGCTCGAGAGCACGGCGCAGGAGAGCCCGGAGGCGGCCGAGCGCTGCATGTTCCCGACCAAGAAGAACATCGGCTGGAACCGCTCGCGCACCGAGATGGCCGCGATCGGCCTCGCCGCGCTGCAGCGCGCGCTGCCGGCCTCACCGCGCACGGCGGAGCTCGCCGAGGAGCTGCTCGCCTCGCGCCCCTGGCGCGCGGGCCGCGATCGCGGCATGGCGATCTCCGCGCTAGCCGAGCACCAGGGGCGGGTCGCCGCGGCGGCGAGCAACTCGCGCGTCAAGGTCCTGGTCGCAGGTCGAGTCGTCAAGACGCTCGACTTCGCGCCCGGCGCCGCCGGTGAGCGCTGGCGCGTGCCTGTCGGCGACGTGCGCACCAAGCGCATCGCGGTCGACTTCGAGATCGAAGGCCGCGGCAAGCCCCACGTGTCGGCCGTCCTGCGCGGGTTCGGAGACCCGGGCGAAGCGGGCCGCCAGGGACTCGACTACAAGTTCTCCGATCAGGAGTACCTCGCGAGCACGCCGACGTACCAGGGCCGCCCGATCAGCACGGGCTTCAACGTGCTGCGCCGTTCGAAGGGACGTTGGACCAACACGGTCGAGAACCTCGAGCTCGGTCGCACGACGCGCCTGACGCTGCACTACTGGCGACAGAGCTCGAGTCCGCAGGAGCGCAACGCGAGCTACATGGCCCTCGAGGTCCCGCTGCCGGCCGGCACGCGCGTACTCGACGGAAGCTTCGGCGGAGCGCTCGGCACGTACGACGAGGTCCCCGGCGGCATCTCGGTCCCGGTCGGCAACCTGACGGGCGGCGGATCGATCAGCTTCACGCTGATCGGGGCGCACCCCGGGAGCTACCGCGTCCTCCCGCCGCTGCTGCGCGACGTGCACGATCCCGCGCGCATGCTCGTCGGAAAGGCGATGAAGCTCATGGTACTCGAGCGCGGCGCGAAGTCGCCAGACACGTACCGCCCGACGCCGGACGAGCTCTTCCACATGGGCCGCGAGATGTACAAGGCGGACGACTTCGAGGGCGCCCACGCGCGCCTCTCGAAGCTGTACGAGGACTACGAGACCGTCCTGCGCGACGATCCGCTCAAGGAAGCGGCGAACATGCTGCTCTTCATGAGCATCGACCGCGGCGAAGCGCCGGCGATCGTGCGCTACTTCGAGGTCATCAAGGAGCGCGATCCGTCGCTCTACGTGCCCTTCGCCAAGGTCGTCGCGATCGGCGAGGCGTACCGCGCACTCGAGGAGTTCGAGCGCGCGCTGCTGATCTTCCGCGCGACGGTCGAGGAGACGTTCGGCAAGGACCTCAAAGTCGCGGGCGCGCTCGAGGAACAGGGCGAGTTCGCGGGCGCGGCCGAGACGCTCGACCGCCTGTGGGCGGAGTATCCCGACTTCCCGACCGTGATCGAGACGCGCCTGACCCTGTCGGACAAGCTGCTCAAGAAGGCGCCGCAGGCGCACCTGGACGACAGCTTGAAGCGCGCCGGACGCGACCGCGCGAGCCTGACGATGGAGGGCGTACGTCTGCTCCAGGACTTCCTCGGTCTGTACCCGACCGACCCGATCGCTCCGGACGCGGGCCTGAACCTCGTCAGCGCCTGGCTGTCGCTCGAGGACAACGAGACGGCCTCGGCGCTCGCGGGCGACCTCGCGCGGCGCTTCGACGAACCGCGCTACGCCGACGCGTTCCTGTACACGCGCGCGGTCGCGGAGTGGTACCTCGGCAACGAGTCCAACGCGGTCGGCCTGCTGGAGCGCATCGCGAAAGCGACCTATCCCGACGCGAACGGCAAACAGCAGCCTTCCCAGAACCGCGACCTGGCGCTCTACATCCTGGGCCAGATCCACCACGCACGGCAGGAGGCTCCCGAGGCCACGAAGTACTACGAGCGCGTCAAGGACCTGTTCCCCGACGCACGCGAAGCGCTCGCCGGCTTCCGCCAGAAGGAGATCGGGCTGCCCGAGGTCACGACGGCACGGCCCGGTGAAGAGGTCGCCGTGATGCTCACGCACAAGAACGTCGAGAGCGCCGAGCTGCTCGTGTACGCCGTCGACTTGATGACGCTGTACTTGCGCGAGAAGAACCTCTCGAACGTGACCGAGGTCAACCTGGCCGGCATCGCGCCGACGCTGCGCACGACCGTCGAGCTGGGCGGCAAGGACGAGCTGCGGCCGCGCGAGACAGCGGCGGTCCTCGAGCTGACCGAGCCCGGCGCGTACCTGGTGATCTGTCGCGGCGACGAGCGCCACACCTCGGGGCTCGTGCTCGTCAGCGACCTGGAGCTCGACGTGCGCGAGGATCCGGGCTCGGGCCGCATGCGCATCCAGGCCCTGCACCGCGAGAACGGGCGCTACCTACGCGGCGTCGACGTGCGCGTGATCGGGTCGGGCAACTCCGAATTCCTATCGGGGGAGACCGACCCGCGCGGGCTGTTCCTCGCCGACGGCATCGCCGGCCGCTCGACGGTCATCGCCCGGACGGGCGAGCACCAGTACGCATTCCACCGCGGCGCCGAGACCCTCGGGCCCGAGCAGCAGCCGCAGCAGCAGCGCGGGCGTGTCCAGATGGGGGCTGGGGGCGAGATCAACCTCGATCAAGATGCCTACCTTCGGAACATTTACCTAATGAACGAGGGCAAGCAGCAGGAGCGCGGGGTCCGGCTCGACCAGGAAATCCAGCGCGTGCGAAAGGGAGTTCAGGTCCAACAGGTCAAGTGACCGATCGTAGGGGCGGATCCCGGCGGCGTTTGACCAGCCGCCGGGCCGACGCTACGGTCGAAAACGATGGAGAGCAGCAAGCAGCGCACGAACCGCCAGGCGTGGCGAGTCCTTCTGGGGCTCCTCGCCTGTGCGTGCATCGTCCTGCGCGGCGTGCACGGCCCGCTCCTGCTCTCCCTCGACGACCACAGTTTCTCGGCCCTTGGCGCCGCCGAGTCCGAGCCCGACTGCGTCCACCCGCAGGGCGACACGCCCCACGGGCACGGCCAGGACGGCGAGGACGAAGACCAGCATCCAGCCGAGGAGCACCTCGAGCAGGCGGTCGACGCGCTCGCCGCTCCGTCATTCGGACACGGCCCGCTCGCGTGCGTGCCCGCGGCCTACACGCTGCACCCGCCCTGCGCGGTGCCGACCGGATTCGTTGCGCGCGATGACACGGACCCGCGGCCACCGCCTGCGCTGAGCGCCGCGAGCCCGCGCGCGCCACCGACCGCCTCCTGAACCCCGTGGGGCCGCGCTGCTTTCCGCAGCGGGGTCCGTGGCTCGTCAAGGCGAGCCGACGTTCAGGTAGGCATCGGAGGATTCCCAATTGTGGTCTAGCCCCAACCTCCCGGTTTGGTGCGGCAGTCAAGAGATCGTTCGCCAGTGGCTCGGCTTCGCTTGCGTGGCAGCCGTCGGCTGTCAGAGCTACGAGGCGCAGCCGCTCGACCCCGCGCTGCACCGCGCGGCGTGGCACGGACGGACGCTCGAGCAGTTCATAGAACGGCTCGAGCCCCTGCATGCCGCGGCGCCAACGGACTTCGACCCCCACGACGGGCTCACGCTGAACGAGGGGCAGCTCGTCGCGCTCGTCTTCCAGCCGCGCTTGCGCCTCGAGCGCCTGCGCGCCGAGCGCGCCCTGGCGAGCTCCGACCACGCCGGCCTGTGGGTCGATCCCGAGCTCTCGCTCGAAGGCCTGCGCATCACCGAAAGCGTCCCTGACCGCTGGGTCGTCGCCGCTGGTCTCTCGTTCACGATCCCGCTCTCCGGACGCCTCGGCACCGAGCGCGACCTCGCCGACGCAGAGCTGCGCACGGCGCGCAGCCACGTCCTGGAGTCGGAGTGGTCCGTGCGCCACGACGTACGGCTCGCGTGGGCGCGCTGGTCGGCGGCGCAACTGCGCGTGGAGGAGACCGAGCGATTCATCCTCGCCATGGACGGCCTAGTCGTGTCGTCGATGCGCCTCGCCGAGGCGGGGGAGGTCGCGCCCACCGAGGCCGCGCTCTTCCGCGTCGAGCAGGCTCAGCGACAGAGCCAACTCCTTCGGCTGCGCGGTGAGCTGGAAGCGGCGGAGCAAGCGTTGCGCGCCGAGCTCGGGCTCGCTCCCGAAGCTCCCGTCACGCTCGTGCCGGCGCTCGACGTCGCCGTCTCAGCGCCCGTGCGCGGCGCCGACGATCTCGCGGAACGCAACCCGAGCCTCGCGCGCCTGCGCCTCGAATACGAGGTCGCCGAGCAGAACCTCGAGCTCGAAGTTGCCCGGCAGTATCCCGACTTGACCCTCGGCCCGGCCTACGAGGACGATGCGGGCCAGTCGCGCATCGGCCTCCTGTCCGCGCTCCCGCTGCCGCTGTTCAACGCGAACCGCCGGGCGATCGCGGAGGCGCGCGTCGATCGCGAGCTTGCGCGCGCCGCCTTCGAGACCGCGTACGAGATGCTCGTCGGCCGCTGGGCGGCTGCGAGCGCCCAGGCGCGCGGCCTCGCGTCGCAACAGGAACAGATGGAGTCCGTCCTGGTCGACCTCGTCGACGGCCAGCTGGCGGACGCGATGCAGCTGAGGGAGCTCGGCGAGGGCACGAGCCTCGTCCTGCTCGAGAGCCTGAAGCGCGCGTACGAAACGAAGCTGGAGTTCATCGAAACCCGCCTGGCCCGAGCTCGCGCTCGCGCCGAAGTCGACTACCTCGTCGGACCGCCCGTCCCCGAACAGACGGAGGAGACGCTATGAACGCGAGAACCTGGATTGCCGCGACCCTCGCGGTCTGCACGAGCGCCTGCTCGTCCGACCACGAGCACGAGGCTGGAACGCAGGCCGAACAGGCGGACGAAGCAAGATCGAGCAGCCGCGTCGACATCCCCCCCACGATCCAGCGCAACCTCGGGATCACGTTCACGGAGGTCGAGCGCCGCCGCGTGGCCAGCACGATTCGTGTCCCCGGGGCGTTCGAGCTCGAGCCCCTGGCGCGTCACGAGTACCGCATGGTGCTCCCGGGCCGCGTCGAGCTCCTGGTCGATCAGTACGACGTCATCGAGACCGGTCAGCCGCTGTTTCGATTCGAGTCCCCGGCGTGGGCCGAGCTCGTGCACGAGATCATGGAGGCCGAGCAGTCCGCGAAGACCGCCGTGGTCGAGATCGAGGTCGCGGAGGCGAGCCGCGAGGAGGCCAAGAGCAAGCTCGCCCTCGTCCAGGGCCGCATCGACGCGCTCGCCCAAGCGGACTTCAAACGCGCCGATCTCGAGGCCGAAGCCGGCGGGCTGCGAGCGAGCATGCCGCGCCTCGAGGGCCAGTTGCGCCTCGCCGAGGCGAAGCTGTCCAACGCCCACAGCACGCGCGAACACGCGCTGCACCGAGCGTCGACCGCGTCGGGAATCGATGCCCGCGAGCTCGGAAAGAGCGTCGTCGAAGACTCGGCCGAGGTTCCCGTGTACCGCACGATCGAATGGATCGAAGTCCGTGCGGCGCGCCCCGGCATCGTCGAGGTCCTGGCGATCACCGACGGAGCGTTCGTCGAGCCGCCGACGAACGTGCTGTCGACGGTCGACCCGCAGCGCGTCCGCTTCCGCGCGCTCGCGCTCCAGGCGGATCTGCCCGAGCTCGCTGTGGCGACCGACGCGAAGATCGTTCCGCCGCCGAACCCCGGGATCCCGATCGCGGACGCCGTCGCGGCGAACGTGACGCTCGGCCTCGAGGCCCACCCCCAGGAGCGCACGCTGACGCTGATCGCGAGCCCCGAGCAGCTCGCGCCTTGGATTCGGCCCGGCGTCTCCGCGTTCCTCGAAGTGGTCGTCGACACGACCGAAGCACCAACGCTGGCGATTCCGCGCTCCGCGATCGTCCAGGACGAGCTGGAGCACATCTTCTTCCGTCGCGACCCAAAGGACCCGAACACGGCGATTCGCGTCGTCGCCGACATGGGGGTCAGCGACGGGCGCTGGGTCGCCATCCAGTCAGGCGCGATGGTGGGTGACGAGGTCGTCGTAGCAGGTTCCTACGAGCTGAAGCTCGCGACGCAGCAGAGCGGCGCCTCCCAGAAGGGCGGCCACGTCCATGCGGACGGCACGTTCCACGAAGAAGAGGACTAGTGGTGTGATGCAAACATTCGCGATCGTATCCCGGCCCGCCGGCACCCGCCACGGCGTTGCGGTTCCTGCGACCAATCCCAGCATCACCGTATTGGCAGCGAAGTTGCGTCGTCGCCGCGCCTTGTGGCACGCACAGGCGAACTCGGGATACGACCGCGACTGTCTACATCACACCACTAGCCTGCCGTGCTGAAGAACCTCATTCGATTCTCGATCGCGCGCTCGGAGCTCGTGCTCGCGCTGGCGCTCGTCCTGCTCGCGGTCGCCGCGTACCGCCTGCCGCGTGCGCCGGTCGACGTCTTCCCGGAGCTGAACGCGCCGACCGTCGTCGTAATGGCCGAGGCGCCCGGTCTCGCCGCCGACGAGGTCGAGCAGTACGTCACGTTCCCCATCGAGTCGTCCGTGAACGGCGTACCGGGCGTCCGGCGCGTGCGCACGTCGAGCGCTATCGGTCTCGCGGTCGCGTACGTCGAGTTCGACTGGGGTATGGACATCTACCGGGCGCGCCAGCTCGTGTCGGAACGCCTCGACACCGTTCGCCCGACCCTGCCGCGCGACACGCACGTCGAGATGACGCCGATCACCTCGATCACGGGCGAGATCATGCTCCTCGCCGTGTCCTCGCCGGACCAGTCGGTGAGCCGCCTCGACCTGCGGGCGTACGCCGAGTTCGACCTCAGGAACAAGCTCTTGGCGATCGCTGGGGTCGCGCAAGTCTCGGTGATCGGCGGCGAGCTGCCCGAGTATCAGGTGCTGGTCGAACAGGAGAAGCTGCGCCTGTACGACCTGACGATGCAGGACGTCGTCGCCGCCGCGGAGTCAGCCCACAGCACGTTGAGTGCCGGCTACCTCCCGGACGTGGGCAGCCTCGAGATCCCCATTCGCCAGAGCGGTCGCGTGCGCAACGTCGACGACATCGCCGGCACGATGATCAAGTTCCACAGCGGCGCGCCGGTCACGATCGGCGAGGTTGCCCAGGTCCGACTCGGCCCCGCACCCAAGCGCGGAACCGGCTCCGACGCGGGCCTGCCCGCTGTGATCATGACGGTGCTGAAGGCGCCCGGGACGAACACGCTGGCGATCACCGAGAGCGTCGACGGGCTCTTGAACGCGCTCGAACCGTCCCTTCCGGCGGGAATGCGGGTCAACCGCCAGATCTTCCGTCAGGCGGACTTCATCGACCTCGCCGTGCACAACGTCGTAGAGGCGCTGCGCGACGCCGCAATCATCGTGTCGATCATCCTGGCGCTGTTCCTGATGAACGCGCGCACGACGTTGGTCACCCTGACGGCGCTGCCGCTGTCGCTCGCCGCGGGGCTGCTCGCGCTGGAAGCGCTCGGCGAGACGATCAACGTGATGACGCTCGGAGGCCTCGCGATCGCGGTCGGCAGCCTGGTCGATGACGCGATCATCGACGTCGAGAACGTCTTCCGCCGGCTCAAGCAGAACTCCTCGCTGCCGGAAGCGGAGCGGTCCACCAAGCACCAGATCATCTTCGACGCGAGCAACGAGATCCGACCGGCGATGGTCTTCGCGACGATCATCATCGGGCTCGCCTTCTTGCCGCTGATGTTCCTGGGCGGCATCGAGGGACGCTTCTTCCGTCCCCTGGGCATCGCCTTCGTCGTCTCCCTGGCCGCGTCGCTGCTCGTCGCGTTGACGGTGACACCGGCGCTGTGCCGCCTCCTGTTGCAGGGCGACGCCGCGCGCAGCGACGCGAGCGAGGGATTCGTCGTCGCCACGCTGCTGCGACTGTATCGGCCGACGGTTCATTGGGCGTTGCAGCGCCGCATCCTCGTTCTGGGGAGCGCGGCCGCGGGGACGCTCTTGACGCTGCTGCTCGGCTCGACGTTCGGCACGTCGTTCCTGCCCGAGTTCAACGAAGGCACGTTCAGCATCGGGCTCTTCGCGCCCCCCGGTACTTCGCTCGACGCGAGCGACCGCATGGCCGGCGCGATCGAGAAGCAGCTGATGGAGCTCGAGGGGGTACGCAGCGTGACGCGCCGCACCGGCCGGGCCGAACGCGACGAGCACGTCGAGCCGGTCAGCAACTCCGAGGTCGACGTGACGATCCTCCCGGGGCATCGCAAGCAGGACGTGCGCAAGGAGATCACGCGGGTCCTCGACCAGATCCCCGGCATCACCTCGAACGTCGGCCAGCCCATCGAGCACCGGCTGAGCCACATCCTGTCCGGTACGCCCGCGGCGATCGCGATCAGCGTCTACGGCGACGACCTCGACGTTCTGCGCTCGGTCGCCAAAGAGATCGAGGCGGAGCTCGAGACCCTACCCGGCGCCCGCGACGTGGCGGCGAACCGCGAGGTGATGATCCACTCGCTGCCGGTCGAGTACCGGCCACAGGCGCTCGCCGCGTACGGCCTGACCCCGCTCGCGGCGGCCGAGCAGGTGCGCGCGGCCGTCTTCGGCGTCACGGTCGCCGAGGTGAACGACGGCGTGCGCCGCTACGGCCTCGCGGTCCGGCTGCATCCGGACAGCCGCGACGACGTGGACGACATACGGCTGCTCGTACTGCGCGGCGAGGGGGGCGCGCTCGTCCGCCTCGCGGAGGTCGCGGACATCGGGACCGAGCTCACGTCGTACCAGATCGCGCGCGAGAACTCGCAGCGCAAGGCGGTCGTCTCGCTGAACGTCGCCGAGGGAGCCAACCTCGGACACCTGGTCGAGCAGGTGCGCGAGCGCGTCGATCCGATCGTCCAGCGTCACGGCTACACCGTCCAGTACGGCGGCCAGTTCGAGGCCCAACAATCCGCCAGCCGCAAGATCCTCTTGTTCAGCGGCATCGTGCTGCTCGTGATGCTGGCGTTCCTGGATCTGGCCACGGGTTCACTGCGCGTCTCGCTGCTCGTCCTCGTCAATCTCCCGCTCGCCCTCATCGGCGGCGTGGTCGCGATCTTCATCTCGGAGTCGCCCAGCCTCTTGCGCAATGTCGCAGGCCTGTTCGGAGCCGGCACGTACACGGCGCCCGTGCTCTCGATCGCGAGCCTGGTCGGCTTCATCACCCTGTTCGGGATCGCCGTGCGCAACGGCATCTTGCTGGTGAACCACTACCGATACCTCGTCGAGCACGAAGGGCGCGATGTGTACGATGCGATCATCCAGGGCTCCCAAGAACGGCTGGTTCCGATTCTGATGACCGCCCTCACCGCGGCGCTGGCACTCCTGCCGATCGTCATCGAGGGCGACTCGCCCGGAAACGAGATCCTCAGCCCCCTGTCCGTCGTCATCCTCGGCGGTCTGCTGACGTCGACGTTCTTGAACCTCGTCGTCGTTCCGGCGGGTTACGCGGCCCTACACCGTGTACGCTCTGGCCCCGAACACAAGAAGCGAGAACAAGCATGAAGACCCGACTCCATCTCTTGGCCGCTGGCCTCGCCCTGCCCCTGTTCGCGTGTGGAGGCAGCGACGAACCGTCGCCGCCCGACACGGAATCGACGAGCGGGACCGGCACGGAGGAAGAGGACCACGAGCACGACGAGGAGCCCCTCGGTACCGTCGAGATCGGCGGCATGCAGGTCGAGTTCGCCCAGGGGCACGGCTCCGTGGCCGCGGGGGAGGAGGGACACCTGGTCGTCAAGCTGCCCTACTCCGACAACGGCGCGACCACCGTCCGCGCCTGGATCGGCACGGAGGATCGGACGCTGTCGTACGTGGGCAAGGCCGACTACGCCAAGTCCCACGACGACTACGACGCCCACGCGAACGCCCCGGATCCGCTGCCGGAGAACGTCATGTGGTGGGTCGAGATCGAGAAGCCGGACGGAACGAAAGCGGTCGGTTCTGTCCAACCCTTGATGGACTGAACCCCGCCGGGGCGAAACTGGTACGTCTCAACGGCGTCAGCCGTTGAACCCGGAAGCAAACCTGGCGTCGTTGCGGCACCAGCGGGGCTGCTTCGCAGCCCCGCTAGGCTATTCTGGCGGTATGGAGCCCGGCACCGAACATGACCTCGCGGAACTGACGATCGATCGCTCGCGTGGTTCGCGGCGACGCAAGAAGGGCCGCAGCAAGGGCGTGTTGGGCATCGCGCTCTGGATCGTGCTGCTCGCGGGCAGCCTCTGGCTGTTCCAGCGGCCGCTGTGGTCGTTCGTCGACCGCATACGACTGCCCGCCGTCCAGGTCGGTCGCGTCCTGACGCGCTCTCCGGGCTCGGCCGCGGCTGCGTCTGGCGCCGCCGCCAACGGACACGTCGTCGCGCGCTTGTTCTACGACGACCACGCGGCGGGACTCGCCCGCGCCGAGGCGGACGTGCTGCAGGCCGAGGCCGGAGCGGCGCGTGCGCGTGCCGACACCGTCAGCGCGCGCGACGCTGTCGCACAGCGCGAAGCCCAGGCCCGCGCGGCGCAGCAGGCCCTCGTCGAGGCGCAGGTCGAGGAGAAGCTAGCGCGCACGGAGATCGAGCGCATCGCGAAGCTCGTGGCCGACGGCGTCGAGAACGAGCGCTCCCTCGAGCGAACGATCCTGTTCGGCAACGGCGACGACGTGCTGCTCCCCCCCGCGGGCAACGTCCAGGTCCAGGACTGCAACGTCGGTGACGGCGATTTCGCCGGCTCGAACGGCAACGTCTCGGTCGATCCGCTCTTCCGCGCCCCGGCGCGCGGCGACTACCGTCTCGGCTTCGGGACCGTGTGCGTCGACGCGGCCCCCGGCGTCAGCGGCACCGACGTGCGCGGCGCAGCGCGCGGCAACGACGGTGACCTCGACCTCGTCCTGGCGGCCGACATGGGCGCCTACGAGCTGCGCACGCTGAGCGCGCCCGACACTGTCGGGATCGGCAAGAAGCTGAACTTCGAGCTCCACGGCGAGCCGGGCAGCTTCCTCACGCTGTACCTCGCGCGCACGACTCAGCTCCCTGTGCCCGATGCGACTCCGTTCGGCCTGCGCTGGCTCCCGCAGAACCAGCTCGAGCTGATCGGGATGCACAAGGTACTGTCGCCGCATGCGCTCGTGCACACGGTCTACGTACCGAACGCCCCTGGGCTCATCGGCATGCAGTTCAGCTTCCAGGTCCTCGCGCGCTCGACCGCCGCGCCAGCGGGGGCGGCTTGGGGTGACGCGCACACGGTCGAGTTCACCCCGTAGGAGGCTGCGCCCGACTCAGCGCCCCTGCCCCATGCCCGTGCTGATCGCGTTCATCAGGGCCATCGTCTGAGTCGGGAACTTCGCCACGATCTTCTTGCTCGCCGCCGAGATGCGATCGCCGATATCGTTCGGCTCTTCGCTCCCTGGGTCGACACCGATGTCTAGGTCCTCGCTGCGCTTCATCAGGGCGTTCATGGCGGGGCCGATGGCCTCGATCTGAACGAAGCTCGCTTCCAGATCCTCCTCGGTCTCGATCCCTTCGAGGAGGGTCGCGATCTCGTCTCCGAGCTCGTTGTAGACCTTCTTCAAGCCTGCTTCGTCGCTCGGCAGCTCCTCGGGATTGGTGATGCGCTTCGAGCTCTCGGTCGACGTGCCGGTGGACGATCCGGGCTCGGTCGTCGCCTCGCCGCAACCGAACGAGAGGGCTGCTAGCGCGAGGACGAGGAGAGTCTTTTTGTGCTTCATGGGGTCTTGATCAGTCGGGAAGACGATCGCTGGGCCAGGCTCGGATCGTACTCCGGCGGCCCGACGAGAACGAACGGTCGGGCGCGCGCCCGTCAGTGGTTGGACACGTCGGACGCCGGCCCCAGGACCCGGTCGAAGAACTCCCACTTCGTCTCGCGCGAACCGCGTCCGAGGCCATGTCCACCGTTGGGCCAGAACCGGCTCTCGTAGCGCTTGCCGGCCTCGTCGAGCGCCGCGATCAGCTGGAACGCGTTCGTCGGATGGACGTTGTCGTCCACCATGCCGTGCAGGATCAGGACCTGGCCCTTGAATCCGTCGACGTACTTCATCGCGCTGCCCGCGTCGTAGCCGTCCTTGTTGAGCTGCGGCGTGCTCATGTAGCGCTCGGTGTAGATCGTGTCGTAGTTGCGCCAATCGGTGACGCCGGCGCCGACGACGGCCGCGGTGTAGACGTCGGGGTGCTTGAACACGCCCATCGCGGACATGTACCCGCCGTAGGAGTGGCCCGCGATGCCGACGCGCTCGCCGTCGATGTACGGCCGGTCACGCAGAAGGCGCACGGCGTCGGCGTGATCCTGGATGTCGATGTCGCCCAGGCGCAGGTACGCCGCGCCGAGGAACGCCTTGCCACGGTTCCCCGTACCGCGGTTGTTGACCTTGACGACGAGGTAGCCGCGCTTGCACTCGTCCTTCACGCTCGACACGTAGCGTGCGGAGAACTCGTTGGAGCCCGGCCCGCCGTACAGTGCGTTGATCAGCGGATAGGTCTTGCCCGGGTCGAAGTCGGCCGGCTTGTACAGCACGCCGTAGACGTCGAACTTGTCGTCGTCGGAGCGGAACTGGAACATCTCCGCGAGGTTCGCCGCCGATGCGGAATCCCCTTCGGCGAGCGTCGCGACGAGCTTGCCATCCGTGCTGTAGAGCGCCGTGGTCGGCGGCGTGTTGATCTCTTCGTACTGCGCGACGAGCCACTTCTTGTCCGGCGACAGCTCGAAGTGCGAGTGGTGAAGGTCGAGGGTCGTGACGCGCCGCACGCCTTCGCCGTCGATGCCGACGAGGTGATATTGGAGGTAGTACGGGTTCGCGGGGGAGCTGTAGGCGGTGAACCCCACGAGACCCGCTTCCTCGTCGACGAACTCGATGCGCCCAGTCTGGGAATCGCCGGAAGTGACCGGGTTGTGCAGCTTGCCGTCCAGGTCCCGCAGCTCGTAATGCGTGTAGCCGGACTTGTCGGTGCGCCACAGGAACCGCTGGCCGTCCGCGAGAAAGCGCATGCCCGGCGCGTTGGTCTGCCAGGTGTCCTGCCGCTCCTCGATCAACGTGCTGCACGCACCGGTCTCGAGGTCCATCACCAACACCTTGAGGTGCTGCTGCAGACGGTCGGTCCAGTTGACGAGCATCATCGATCCGTCGGGGGTGGCGCGCACGTTGTAGAGGTACTCCTCGGAACCGCCGCCCGCGTCGATCGCCGTCGTCTCCTTCGTCGCGAGGTCGTAGACGAGCAGCGACGCCGCGGGATTCTTCGCGCCCGCCTTGGGGTAGGCCTCGGGGTAGTGCTCGGTCCCGACCTTCGACCAGCCGGTGACGAGATGGAACGGCTCGACGCCACGGTCGTCGAAGCGGTAGAAGACGAGCTTCTTCGAGTCCGGGGTCCACCACATCGGGCGGGTCTGGTTGAGCTCTTCGCCGTAGACCCAACTCGCCGTCCCGAAGTGCACGTCGGCGTCGCCCTCGGTCGTGACGGCGACCTCTTCCTTGCTCTCCTTCTGGACGAGCACCACGTTCCAGTCGCGGTAGTGAGCCTCCCACGCACCGTCCGGCGAGTCGACCTGCGTGTACTGTCGACCGCGGCTCGGCCTTCCCACGTACTTGCCGGTGCTCGCACCGGCGTCCCCCCGGCGGCGCGACGGTCCCCGCGCGCCGCGCGCCGAACGATCCGCGGTCCCGACCGTCTCGCGCTCGAGCGTCTCGAGATCGAGGCGGTAGCGCATGCCCTGGTTCGTGAACAGGACCTGCTTGCCGTCCTCGCTCCAGGCGACACGGGAGACAGAGCCCGGGCTCGGCGCCCGGCGTCCCTGGGAACGCTGGGCCGTAACGAGCGGAGCGGCACCGAGTGCCAGGAGCGTGAGGGCCTTTGCGAGGGTGCGGCCGGATCGAAGCGAGTGGAGGTTCAGCATGAGGGTTGCGTGCGGGGGATCCTGGGACCGCCGCATCTTATCCGGAGGCTCGTATCACTCTTGTACGACGTCGATCCGGAACCTCGAGGGCATGTCCGACCGACGCCGAGCGAGCGACGGCGCCGGCGAAGGTCCCCAGCAAGCCCGGCGCCGCCAAGGTCAGCGCGAGGCTCGCAGCGGCGAGCTCGTCCACGGGAACACCGGCGATGGCGCGCAGCACGCCAGCGCTAGCGTGGGTCCAGACGAGGGTGCCGACGAGCGCGAGGGCGCTCGCAAGCGCTCGGCGCTCGCAAGCGCTCGCAAGCGCTCGGCGTACGGCTCGAGTTTCGAACGTGACATGATCATCGGGTCTCCTTGCGGGTACGGGCCTACGGCACGGCCATCCGGGCCAAAGCCATGGCGAGATTCCCGAGCCGCCCCGCCACGGGATCGCCGAGAAAATGGCGGAGACGGGCAGGCCGCCTTCGCACGACCGTGTAGGTGTCGGGCATGGAAAGACGGTATAAGTGCGTCCGCCTGCCATGCCGTCGGACCTGCACAGACTCTGCCCGGAGCTCAGCGCTCTTTGGGAAGTCGACAACTGGACTTGGCGTTCGCGGCGCACCGCGGACGCAGGCTGGATCGATGCGCTCACCCAGCGGTTGGCGGACGAGTCCCCCTCGACACCTTTCAAGGACGGTGTCGAGCGTTTCGTCAAGCGCACACCACTGGTCGGCCTGCGACGCCGGCTGCGCGCGTCGCTGCGGCTGAGCAGCCTACGAAGCGGTCGCAAGGGGCCGATCCTCGAAGCGGTCAACAGTCTCGAGGCACACCGCGCGGGTGGCCCGGTCCCCGAGCTGCTCGCCCTTGGCGAAACACCCGCATCGGGCCTGCGGCGGGAAGTCGTGCTCGTTTTCGAAGCGATCGCAGGGGCGCGCTCGCTCCATGAAGTGTTCGCGTCCGATGCGCCGCCGGAACCGACTCTGGATCGGGTGGAGTCGCTGGTGCAATCGCTCATGCAGCTGCCGCTCGTGCACCTCGACTTCCACGGCCACAACGTCCTGCTCTCCGACGCCGGCGAAGCGGGTGACCGGGTCGTGGACCTCGAGATGTGCGCGCCAACGACGCCGCGACGTCCGGACGTCCTCGCGTTCTACCTCGGCAACCTGTGGCGGCGGGGAGCGAGCGGCGTGATCGACGAGCCGATCTACGACATGTTCGCACAAGGTTTCCTCGGCGACTGCACGGACGCCGAGGCGCTCCCGCGGGCAATCGAGAGGTATCGGGACTTCAAGGCGGTCCGCTACCGGTTTCGGCAGAGGCGCCACTTGCTGCGCGGCTAGAAGCGAGCCGAAAACGGCCGCGATCCAGGCACGTGAGGAGGCGGCCCCTCAAGTCTCGGAGTCGTTGCCCCGATTCAGGGAGTCCCCCTCCGACCTCGGCCCGTCGCGCCGGGCGGAGCCTCCATGCCGAGATCGCTCCTCCTCTCCCTGTGTCTCCTTTCGGGATGCACGACTCCCGGATTCCCCGAGCACGGGGGCAAGTGGGGTGAAGGCATGACGCTGCTCCCGAACGGGGGGCGCTTGCGAACGGCCGCGAGCGAGGCCTTCTCGCACCCGTGGACGTGGGTCCCGGCCGTCGGCGCGCTCGCGATCGAGATCAGCGACCAGGACGACGACATCTCCGAGTGGGCGCGCGACCACACGCCCGTCTTCGGATCGAAGTCGAACGCGGCCGAGCAGAGCACCGACCTGCGCAACCTGCTGCGCGACGCGGTCGCTGTGAGCACGGTGTTCACCGACAGTGGCTCCGAGCCGGGCCTGTGGCTGCAGCGCAAGGTCGTCGGCTACTCCGCATTCGAGGCGTCGGCATGGATGCGCAACGAAGCGACCGACCTCTTCAAGCGCTCCTCGGGACGCCTGCGCCCGGACACGAGCGACGACCGGAGCTTCCCCTCGGGGCACACGAGCGCGGCGTTCAACTACGCGGTGTGGACGAACTCCAACCTCGACTACATCGACATGCACGGCGGCCTGCGCGAGGGGCTGAAATGGACCAACCTGCTCGTCGCCGCGGGCGTCGGTTGGGGACGGGTCGAGGCCGGCCGCCACTATCCGACCGACGTCCTGCTAGGCGCGGCGCTCGGAAACGCCACCTCACTGTTCTTCCAGCGCGCCTTCGTCGGCATTCCCGAGCCGGGCGAGCCCCAGCTCAAGCTCCAGATCACGCCCGACGGGTTCGCGATCGGCCTGCACTGGAGTTTCTAGTGGTGTGATGCAGACAGTTGCGGTCTTATCCCGAGTTCGCGTGTGCGTGCCACAAGGCGCGGCGACGACGCAACTTCGCTGCCAATACGGTGATACTGGGATTGGTCGCAGGAGCCGCAACGCCGTGGCGCGTGC